>JADHXQ010000020.1 GCA_016782885.1 Phycisphaerae bacterium
GAGCCTCAAGGGCCTGCGGATGCTTGTCGTGGACAAGGAAGCCCTCAAGAAGCGCAAGGTGGAGTTTGACAGGATCGATAAGGCCTTGCCCGATACCGAAATCATTGGATACTGTATGGGCTCGGCGTGGATATTCATACCCGTTCTGGCCGCCGGGTTCGCTCTGCTGCGACACAGGCGCAATGCCGCCGCGAGCCATCACTCGTGAGTCTGAAGCGGTCGGAACTTGTGAATGTTGCTGCTCTGGCCGCGGGTATGGCGGCTTTTGGTCTGTGCGCCCATCGCCAGACACTGATTGTCCCTCGGATCGCAGCCCTTGTGCTGGCCTCGCTGGCCGTGGTGCGGATGATCGCGACGTCGCGCGAGCCGCGGGTGCTGCTGGGCCTGTGCGGTTTCCCCCGTCGCCGCTTGTACTTTGTCCCGCTGTGCATCGTGCTGGGCGTTGGGCTGGGGGGCTACTATCGCTGGCGCCAGGGGCGAGCGTTGCTGCCTGACGCATTGACGTACATGTGCCTTATTTCAGCCGCAATCGGGCTTGGCGAGGAAGTCCTCTATCGCGGATTCGTTCAGGGCGGCCTGCGGCGGTATGGTGTGATAGTGGCGATTCTGGGCGGCGCGGCGGCGCATACGGCCTACAAGTGCTGCCTCTTCGTTTTGCCCGACGTTGCGGTTCGTGCCGATATCCTGTGGCTCGCGATAGGCACTTTCGCGGCCGGGATCATCTTTGGCGCCATGCGCGAACGTTGGGGGAGCCTGTTGTTTCCCGTTGTTTTCCACATGGCTTTTGACGTGACGGCCTACGCGGACTTTCAGTCTCTTCCATGGTGGTTGTGATCGCCGCGGAGGATTCGACAAGAATACCCCCGCCCGGCAACTTGTCGGGACGCCGTCCGCCGTTCGCCGTCGCCAGTTGCCAGTTGCCAGCCGTTTCCCAAAGCCCCGGGAAAAAGTCCAAAGGACGAAGACGGGTCCCCGGAATTCACAGGTCCACTCCGTGATGGACAGCATTCTGATAGAATATGCTGCCGTCGAATGCGTTCATAGTACGGAGTGCTTGTGCGTTAGCGTGTAATCATGGGCAGGAGAGCGGATATGGTCCAGGCGGATCGAATTGGCAGGAACCTCTATTATGGGTTATTGGCTCTGATTGCGGTGTCGGCTGCTGCGCCCGCGGTGCGGGCGGACCAGGCGGCGGATATTCTCAAAACCGCCGAGATCAAGGGCGGGCTGGTCGTACATGTCGGCTGCGGAGACGGTAGGCTCACCGCCGCCCTGCGTTCAAACGACAGCTACCTGGTGCATGGTCTGGTTGTCGATGCAAAAGACCTTGAGCGGGCACGGGCTCACATCCAATCTCTCGGTGTCTACGGCCTGGTTTCGGTTGATCGGTTCGATGGAAAGAAACTGCCTTATATCGACAACACGGTCAATCTGGTTGTCGCGTCGGATCTCGGTCATGTTCCAATGGACGAGGTGACGAGGGTTTTGACGCCGCTGGGTGTTGCCTGCGTCAAGCAGGGCGACAAGTGGGTCAGGATCGTCAAGCCCCGCCCCGGGGAGATCGACGCCTGGACGCACTACATGCACGGTCCGGACGGTAACGCGGTGGCCGGCGATACCGTCGTCGCCCCGCCGAGGCGCTTGCAGTGGCAGGGCGGTCCGCGATGGGGCCGCCATCACGAGCACATGTCCAGCATCAGCGCGTGCGTGGCGACCGAAAGGCGCCTGTTTTACATTTTCGACGAGGCTACGCGGGTTTCTATCCTCACGCCGGCCGAGTGGAAGCTGATCGCGCGTGACGCCTTCAACGGAAAGATTCTCTGGAAACGCGATATTCCCAAATGGTTCGACCACGTCCACTCGCTCAAGAGCGGTCCGGCGATCCTTCCGCGGCGTCTGGTCGCCGTTGGCGAACGGGTCTACACAACGCTGGGGATCACGGCGCCGTTGACGGCGCTGGACGCGGCGACGGGCAAGACACTGCTTGCTTACAAAGGCTCTGAGTCGACCCAGGAGGTCATCGTATCGGACGGCGTGGTCTTTCTGATCGCCAGGAAAGGCGCCGCCAGGAGAATCTGGGAGCTGGACGACTGCAATGTGATGGCGTTCGCAGCGGATACGGGCAAACTGCTCTGGAAGCAGGATATGAAAGTGCTTCCTATGACGCTGGCGGCCGACGCAAAGGGCGTCTACCTGCATGACGGCGACAAGATCGTCGCCCGCGGCCGCAAGAGCGGAAAGCAGTTGTGGGCGTCGGATCCGGTGGCGTGCAGCAAGGCGCCCGCATCGCACTACGGGGCGACTCTCGTGGTCTCAGGCGGCGTGGTGATGTTCACCGGCTCGAAGGACATGTCGGCGATAGATGCCGGCAGCGGGAAAACGATCTGGACGCATCCCCACCCGCCTTCGGGATACAAGTCGCCGGGCGACATGTTCATTATCGATGGCAAGGTCCTGGCCGCCCAGGTAACCGGCGGACGGATGGGCGGAGCCGTAACCGGGCGGGACCTGAAAACCGGCGAGGTCAAAGTCGAGTTCCCGCCTGACGTAAAGAACTACTGGTTCCACCATCGCTGCCATCGCGGAAAGGCGACGGTCAACTACCTGCTGACCTCGCGAACGGGCGTGGAGTTCATCGATTTCCGCAAGAAGCACTGGCAGGTCAACCAGTGGGTCCGCGGGGCCTGCCTGTACGGGATCATGCCGGCAAACGGGCTGCTCTACGCGCCTATTCATCCGTGTGCGTGCTATCCTGAATCCAAGACGTACGGATTTTCGGCCCTGGCGCCGGGCAAGACCACCGAGGCGCAGCGCAGCAAGGGCGATCCGGATTCGCGCGGATATCCGGTCCTGGCGCCCGCTCCGGCGGTCCCCGAACCGACCGACGCCGAGCGGCTTGAAAAGGGTCCGGCGTATGACGCCGGGATCGTCCCGGGCCCGGCGGGCAAGAGCGATTGGCCCACCTTCCGGGGCGACATGGATCGCGGCGGGCGAGCCGGATGCGCCATGCCCGCGGGTATAAAACCCGGTTGGCAAACTGAAATTGGCGGGAAACTCAGCAGTTTCGTTATCGCCGAAGGCAAGCTGGTCGTCGCTTCGGTAGACAGCCATACGGTCCATGCGTTGGATGCTGCAAACGGGAAGAAGGCCTGGACGTTCGTCGCCGGCGGGCGGGTCGATTCTCCGCCGACGATATACAAGGGCAGGGCGATCTTCGGGTGCGCCGACGGATACGCCTACTGCCTGCGGATGTCGGACGGCGAGTTGATATGGCGATTCCGCCTGGCGCCGGCGGATCGGCGACTTGTGTCGATGGGGCGGATCGAGTCGGTCTGGCCGACGCATGGGGCCACGCTCCTGCTGGAAGATCGCGTCTATTGCGTCGCGGGGCGTTCGATGTTCCTTGACGGCGGGCTGCGAATGGTGCAGCTCGATCCGAAGACCGGACGCAAGATCGCTGAAAAGCTCTACGACGACCGCCACCCCGAAACCGGGCGGACGCTGCAGTCGTTCGAGTGGTCGCTGGACATGCCCGTGGCGCTGCCGAGAATCCTGTCCAGTGACGGGAAACACGTTTTCATGGGCTCCCAACTGTTCGACCTGAAGGGCAATCGCGACAGCATTCTGCACCGCCCTGCCAACGAAGGGCGCGCCAAGCGTCAAAGGGAGCGTTATCCCGGCGCCCGGACAACGATAGATAAGCCCGGAAAGGGCGTACACATTATCGCCCCGTACGGTTTCCTGGAAGATGCCTACCACCACCGTTCCTACTGGGTCCACGGGCGCGGATACGACGGCGGATACCAGCCGTACAACTTCGCTCGCGGGAGCTGGCCTTCGGGTAAGATTCTGGCTGTCGGAGACGACACGGTATACGGATTCGGGCACAAGCAGTGGTGCTTCGGGTGGGGCAGGGCGATCGAACACGAACTGTTCGGCGACGTCAAGGGCGCCGGGAAGGATCATAAGCGAACGCGACGCTGGCAGGTCGACCTGCCGCTGTTTGTCCGGGCGATGGTGCTGGCCGGCGATACGCTGTTTGTGACCGGACCGCCCGACGTGGTCGACGAGAAAACCGCCGTCGAGAAACTCGACGATCCGCAAGTCCAAGCCAAACTCGCCCGCCAGCGCGACGCGTGGAATGGAAAGGAAGGCGCCCTGCTCTGGGCAGTCTCGCCGAAAGACGGGTCCAAACTCGCCGAATACAAACTCGACGCCTTGCCCGTATTCGACACGATGGCGGCGGCCAACGGACGGCTGTATTTTGCGACAGCAGACGGAAAAGTCCGCTGTTACAATCAGAAATAGTGTCAATAATCGCCTCTTCAAATCGTTTGTCTGACAACGGACGATTTGTCGGCGGATTGATGATGCAGGAGATTGCCGAAGTGAATGTAAAGTTCATGTTGCTGTGCGTGCCGGTGCTGGGGCTGGCGTTAACCGGTTCGGCCCGCGCCGAGGCCGCGGCGCCCAAGGACATGGTCAGGATCCCCGGCGGGACAAACCAGGGGACAAACCCGCTGGGCGAGGGGGAGTTCCACACGGACGGATACCCCAAGACCTACAACCTGACAGCAGCGTCGTTCTACATGGACAAGTTCGAGGTCGCCAAGGGCAACTGGGACGCCGTGGCCGCATGGGCCGCAAAGAACGGTTACGACATCTCGCCCGACAGCGTTTCGGGAAAAGCCGGCGATCACCCCGTATTCATGGTCACTTGGTACGAATGCGTAAAGTGGTGCAACGCGCGCAGCGAAAAAGCCGGACTCAAACCGTGTTACTACACCGGCGCGATGAAGAAAACCGTCTACAAGACCGGCGAGTTGAACATCGAAGACAACTGCGTTGACTGGACTTCCGGCGGGTTCCGCCTGCCGACCGCCGACGAGTGGGAATACGCCGCACGCGGAGGCGAATCATCCAAACGCTTTCCATGGGGAACCGACACAATCAGCCACGCCAAGGCCAACTACTGCGCCTACATCAAGTCCGAATACGATGAAAGCGGCGGGAAGCGGTATCACGGCGACTACATATCTAAAACGGGCTCGCCGTTCACCAGTCCGGTCGGAGCGATCGAAGCCGGCAAGAATGCCTACGGGCTTTACGACATGGCGGGCAATCTCCAGGAATGGTGCTGGAGCTGGCACGCGAAGTGGGGCGGTTCGCATCGCGTGATTCGCGGGAGCAGTTGGGACTTCCATGCCGCAAACTGCCGCGCGGGGATGTCGCTGAGCTATCTGCCCGCAAGCAGCTACTACTCGCTTGGCTTCCGGACATGCATCTCGATCGACACAAAGGCGTCGAAAACCGTATCCGCCTCCTCTGGCGATCCGGCGCTGAACAAACCGCTCTCCGACGCCAGGGTGACCATCGTCCTTGTCGACGCGGGCGGAAAAGAGGTCGCCAGGTCGACCGGCGGAAAGCTCGAGATCGACCGCAAGTACGAAAAGGGCGACAAGATCGTCGTCAGCGGCGCCGAAAACATGGCGATCAGGGTAGATTCGCGCATGCTCGAAGCGGTGGTCTACTCGCCCGGCAAGCGGGCGACCTATCCGATTCCGCTGTGGGAGCAGGGTGCGTACGGAAACAATCCGGCCAAGTACACGCCGTATCCTCGCCGCCCCAGCCCGCAGGCCTTCCTCGGCGAAAAGCACGTTGTAACCGCGCGGGTTGCGACCCAGAAGGAGGTCTACTCCTACCGCAACGTCGCGTGCAATCCGATGGACAAGCGGGATATTCGCGGCGACGAGGACAAGGGCGGGCGGGAATGGCCCAAACGCATCGCCGACGACATGTTCCCCCACGCCTCCGCCAACAGCGAATGGCGCCACTCCTGCATCTACGCCGCCCGGAACGCCATTGACGGACACGTCGACAGCACGGGCAACCATCACGGGTGGCCCAGGCAGAACTGGGGCCCGTATGGAAGCGGCGGCGGCGAGGCGCGTCCCGGAGCCGAACTGCGGGTGGACTTCGGGCGGGACGTCGAGATCGACAAGCTGGGAGTCCTGGTGCGGTACAATCCGTACCAGAACAATCACTTCAAGGAGATAACCGTCGTGTTCTCGGACGGTTCGGAGGTGAAAATCGAACCGAAATATCACGGCGAACGCCAGGGGTTCCCGATCGGGAAACGCACCGTAAAGTGGATGAAGTTCACCAGGCTGATCGACAGGAGACCCGGCGGGTACGCCGCCCTGACCGAGGTCGAAGCATGGGGCAAACCCGCCGGGAAGTAAACCGTTAATTCATGGAGCAAATACGCATGCGATTTATGATTTCTGTTGTGGTGCTGACAGGTTGTCTGGCTTCGAGCCTGACGGCCGGACCGCCGGTTGACATGAAGGCGTTCGCCGCGCCCGTGGTGAAGGACCAGCGCGTCCGCACGCCTCACCCCGCCAGTTGCGCCGGGAAGTGCGGTTGCCTCAAGCTTGGCCTGGCGGCGAAGGATGAACGCGTGGAAACGAACTACCGCGAGGAACTCATCGCCGACTGGCGCACCCAGGACGGTATGGCGGAAGCCCCCGACGTCAAAGCAATTCAGGGCGTGGTCGACGCGCTGGGCAAAGATGCCGGAGAACTCAGCGGCCGGTGCAAGGCGCTGGCCGGCGTTCCGGCGACTGATCCGCGATGGGCACTGTTGTATGTATCCGCGTGCGAGAAACGCCGCGAACTGCGCCTGGCGCCATACGCCGACAAGCTCAAGCGCATCGCGTTCACCAAGCACTTCGACATGGGCGGTACGCACTATGCCTACACCGAGGGGCTCTCCGACGCGCAGCACGAACATCACTTCGTACCGGGCTCGACCCTGTGCATGCTGGAGATGGACGGAATTCACGGTAAGTTCACCTCTCTGATTAACGATGCCGGCGGCGTGATCCGCGACCCGGACGTTTCGCACGACGCGAAGCGGCTCGCGTTCGCCTGGAAGAAATCGCACAAGACCGACGACTACCACCTTTACGAAATGGACCTGAAAACCAGGAAGGTGCGCCAGCTCACTTCGGGGCTTGGATACGCCGATTACGAACCGATTTACACGCCTGATGGAAGCTTCGTTTTCAGCTCCACGCGCTGCATCCAGTCGGTGGACTGCTGGCATACCGAGGTGAGCAACCTGTTCACCTGCGACGGCGACGGAAAGTATATGCGGCGAATCGGGTTCGACCAGGTGCACACCACGCTGCCGACGCTGAGTCATGACGGGCGGGTGCTCTACACGCGATGGGACTACAACGATCGCGGGCAGATGGCCATACAGTCGCTCTTCCAGATGAACCCCGACGGTACGAACCAGAGGGAGCTTTACGGTAACAATTCATGCTACCCGACCACGATCCTGCATACCCGCTCGATCCGCGGGACGGGCAAATACGTCTGCATAGTTTCGGGTCATCACGCGCGGCAGAAGGGCTGGTTGGCGATTATTGACCCGCGAAAAGGGCGACAGGAGGCCCAGGGCGTGCAACTGATCGCGCCCGTGCGCCCGGCGCTGGCGAAGACCGAAGACCAGGCCTGCCAGACAGGCGACCAGTTCCAGTATCCCTATCCGCTGGGCGAGACCGCGGTGGTCACCGGGCTCCGCCCGCTGGATCGAAGGCGGTTCGGAATCTACTTCGTAATGGCCGACGGCGGGCGGGAGCTGCTGTATCGGGATAACGACATCTCCTGCAACCAGCCGGTGCTCGTCCGTCCGCGATCGTTTCCGCGGCGGGCCGGCACGGTCGATTACAGCAAGAAAACCGGAACGGTTTACCTGCACGATGTCTACGCCGGGCCCGGGCTCAAGGGCGTCAAACGCGGTACGATAAAACAGCTCCGCGTGGTGGGGTTGGATTTCCGGATATGCTCGGGCAGAGGGCTTAAAACGGGCCCGACCCCGAAGGATAAGAATAAGGGCAAGAATAAGCACAAGAATAAGGGCAGGGATGAAGGACAGACGCTCTCGCTGGGCGCTAAGAACAGAGGTCCGATCAGTGCGGGACTGGTTTCGGTCCCGATCTCGCTTGCCGGCGGAACGTGGGACGTGAAAAAAGTGCTGGGCTGCGCGAAAGTTTACGAAGACGGATCGGCCTGTTTCGAGGCGCCGGCCAGGACGGCGATCTTCTTCCAGGCCCTCGACGCCAAGGGGCAAATGGTGCAGTCGATGCGAAGTTGGATGACGCTCCAACCGGGCGAATCGGTCTCGTGCATCGGGTGCCACGAACGCAAGAATGAGGCCCCTCCGGTCCCGTACTTCAGCAAGGCTCTCGCCGCCGGAGCCGAAACGCTCGACCGGAAACCGTTTGAAGGCAAGCCTGAAGGATTCGACTTCCAGCGCGAGATCCAGCCCATCCTCGACAAGCACTGCGTGAAGTGCCACAAACTGGGCAAGGGCGAGAAGGCCCCCGAGGAGCAGAAAGCGTCATTCAGCCTGAAGTGGCCCGCATCGTATATGGCCCTTGCCAACCGCAAGGTATGCAACTGGATCAACGCCCAGTCGAAACCGCCCATGCTTCCGCCGTACTACGCCGGAGCGGTCCAGAGCAAACTGATCAAAATGCTCGAAGGCGGGAAGCACACGATCTTCGTGCCCGACAAGTTCGGTACGACCGAACCGATCAAGATTACGCTGGACGGTCCGAAGCACAACAAAACGAACCTGTCGGACGCCGAGATGCGGAAGTTGATCGTCTGGATCGACATCGGAATACCGTGCTTCGGCGAGTATCCCGTACCGACGAACAACTACTACCGCAAGAAACGCGAGAAATGGGACGCTCAGGAGGCCGATAATATCCGCCAGCTTCTCGCCAGACCGACCGCCCTTTCCAAAGGGAGGCAGGATTGATGATAGTGATAATGAGAAAGCGTACTCTCAGGGTTTTTTCAATGTCGCTGTCGCTGGCGGCGATTGGCCTGGGCGCATGGATACTCGCCTCAAGCAGTTCTCCGGTGCGGGCCCAGGATCAAACCAAGAGCCCAGCGTATCACTCGCCGCTGTCGCTGGCGATCTCGCCGGACGGCAAGACGCTCTACGCGTCGGACCCGACGGCCGCGAGCGTCGCGGTTCTGGACATATCAGGCAAGACCGCGCCGAGGACCGTCGCCCTCAAGGGTGTTCCGCGCGGTCTGGCGCTGTCAGGCGACGGAAAGCTCCTCTACGTCGCACTGCGCGGCACGGGAACAGTTGCGGTGATCGACACCGCCAAGGCGTCGGTCGCCTCTGAAATACCGGCAGGCCGATGGCCCGAGGCCGTCGCGGTCGCCGACAAGTCAAAGCGGCTTTACGTGTGCAATCAGGACACTCACAGCGTCTCGGTTGTCGACCTGGCGACGGGCAAGGCGATCGAGGAGATCCCCGTGATCCGCGAGCCGGCGTCCGTCGCGGTCACGCCCGACGAAAAGCACGTCGTGGTCGCCAACTTCCTGCCCCACGGCGCGGCGACGGACATCACGCTCGGCGCCGCGGTCAGCATTATCGACGCCGCCAAACTCGCCGTCGCGTCGACGGTGAAACTGCCCGCCGGTTCCACCGCGGTCTACGGCGTGTGCGTAAGCCCCGACGGGAAATGGGCCTATGCGGTTCACCAGATCGGGCGGTTCAACCAGCCGATCTCGCAGCTCGAACTGGGATGGGTCAACACCTACGCGCTTTCGATAATCGACATCGCCGGGGGCTCGCGATTGGCCAGCGTCCTGCTGGACGATCTGGAGCAGGGCTCCGCGACCCCGCATGATGTGGTCTGCTCGAAGGATGGCAGGCAGCTCTGGATATCCCACGCCGGCGTGCATGAAGTCTCGAACGTCAGGATCGGCGCGGTACACGAATTGCTCGAAGGCAAAATACCCGACGCCCTGGCGAAGCTTCGCGACGGTTCGCTGCCCGACCCCACGCCCGAGAAAGGCTATCGCGGAAAGGATCCCATGCCCGACGAAGTTCTGGCCGCCCGCAGCGAGGCCAATATCTGGGTCCGCATAAAAGAGGACCCCAGGAACGTTTACAAACTCGAAAACGACCTGACGGCGCTCTACCTGGCCGGCGCTATTCGGCGCCTGCCGTCAGGCGGGAACTCTCCGCGGGGCATCGTCCTGTCCCCGGATGAAAAACAGCTTCTGATCGCAAACTACTACACCGGTTCGATTGCGGTCATGGACACTTCGACCGGAAAGATCTCCGGTAAAATCGCGATAGGCGCCCAGCCGAAAGCGGACCCCGCCCGCCGCGGCGAGATGCTGTTCCACGACGCATCCTACTGCTTCCAGCGATGGCACAGTTGCGCCTCGTGCCACCAGGGCGGCGGGCGGATCGACGCCCTGCGGTGGGACTTCCTTCGCGACGGGATCGGGAACCCCAAGGACACCCCAAGCCTGGTCGCGATGGGCAAGACCGCTCCGTTCAATCGACTGGCCACCCGTAATACCCCGCGCGAATGCACGCGGACCGGCGTGATCGGAAGCCACCGGATCGACCCGACCGGCCGGGAGGTCGACGACCTGCTGGCTTATTTGCTGTCGCTTCAGCCCGAACCCAGCCCGCACCTGACGTCAGACGGGAAACTCACCGAGTCCGCCGCCCGGGGAAAGGCGGTCTTCGAAGGCAAAGCCGACTGCGCCCGCTGCCACACCGCTCCACTGTTCACCGATCTGAAGCAGTACAACGTGGGCGTCGTCACGCCGCACGACATGAAGAAGTACAAGGGCATGTACGACACGCCGAGCCTGCTGGAAGTTCACCGCACCGCGCCGTATCTGCACGACGGGCGGGCGATGACGCTCAAGGACGTGCTGACCACGCATAACAAGGAAGATCAGCACGGGAAGGTAACGGGCCTGACGCCCGCCGAACTCGAAGACCTGATCCGGTATCTGAAATCACTGTAACACTTGCCCAATAGCGATATTAAGGGGAAACGAAATGCATGAGCAAAATAATCGCGGTAATGTTCTCAGGATCGCTGGCGCCGCCGGTGTTGTTGCGGGTTTGCTGGTTGTGTTTGTCGGCGTACTGGTTACTCGGGCGCAGGTCGCCAACCAGAGGAAGATCAAGTACAACGATAAGAAACAGGAGGTCAAGATCAAGAAATGGACCGTCACGCCGATCCGGAGAACCTGGTGAGAAACGCGGGTTAAGGCCGCTGGATCCGCGGGGCGGTGCGCACGCGAGGGCGGATAGGCAGCTTCTCGATACCGGGGAAGTCCGGATCGTCCAACGCGCGGACCTCTTCGGCGCCCCGGAACGGGCAGCAGGCGTCGACCCAGGCGATCAGCCGCCGCAGGCTCAGGGCGTCCACCTTTACCTTGTTGTGCTTTCCGCTGGAGGCCCTTTCGATCAGCTTGCTCGTGTACGACAGGTGCGTTCGCGGTTTGAGGGTACGGTAGGTTCCTCGGGACTCGACGGGGATCGCCCCGGCGATACCGTAACCGGGCCCGGGCCTGGCGGGATTTCCCCAACCGGCAGGCCCGACCAGCGTGAGGTACGGTTCCTTGAATGGCCCGTGCCCGCCGCGAAGCGTCAGGTCCAGTTTCTTGCGCCCCTTGCCCTTGCCCTGGTGGCACTTACCGCAGTACTTGTCGAGGACCGGTTGGACGAATCGCTCGTAGCCGATGCTTTCGGTGCCCCAGGGCGCAGGTGTGAGCTTGGCCGGTCCGCGCCTGAAGGGCAGGCGCCTGGGCCTCGCCGAGGTGACGTTTTGCATTTCGTGACAGCCCAGGCAGCCCCGCGTCTCGCCGGGCATCAGGCCGGTGAAGCTTCGCATCGTCTGGAGGCAGCGGAAGTTTTTATCGAGGAGTTGGAAGTACACCGCCCGCCCGCTGGGGACCTCGAAGTAGACCGATCCATCCTTCGCGACCGGCGCGAGGCCGAGGATTCGCTTGACCGCTTCCTCCTGGACGATCGACACGGCGGGACCGGAGTGGCGGTAGGTCTTACCCCAGGTCGAGTAGGTTTTGTGGTCCTGCTGGAAGACCCGCAGGTACTTCGCCGAGCCCCGTGGAATCCCGGTCGTCCCCTGGTAGACGTTGGAGCTGTAGAAGTAGCCCGGCTGCTGGGGCTTTCTGTTCTTGCCGACCCCGGGCCAGGCCACGCGATCGGGCAGGATGGGGGGCTTCTTTCGCGGGCGGACAGGCATGGCGCACATGATGTCGTGGGCGCCCTCGTAGATCAGCTCGCGATTACCGTCGACATCCATCAGGTACAGGCGAAACCGCTTGCCCTGCCCCCGTGCGGATACCAGGAAGTCCTCGTCCGAAAGCGGGTACGGCGACGTGTAGCCCGTAAACTTGCCCGAGGCGTGATAGTTCTCGGACTCCCCGGGATCGACAGGCCCGTTACCGCATTCCGGCCAGCGCAGGTCGCCGGTGACCTTGGTCAGCCCGTTGGGGAAGTTGAAGCCCTTGGCCGGATCGATGATCCCGACGGATCCGGACCACCAGTCATGGTGCCCCACACCGCAGAACATGACCTTCTGGCTGCCGGGAATCTGCCGGGCCTGGGACACGTGGTCCGGCCAGACGCTCTGGTTGCCCCAGAACACGTTTACGTTCGTACCGTCGGGGTTGACGGTCCACAGGCTCTGTATCCGCCAGAGCGGTTTGTCGGTGTACTCCCAGCGCGAGTAGATCACGCGCCCGTCGGCCAGGAGCGCGGGAACGAAGTCCGGCTCGCTGTTGTTGCTTATGAGGTACACGTTTCCGCCGTCGGCGTCGCACCGGGCGAGGATGTATGAATAGATAAACGGACCGCAGCGAACGTACGAGTTACCCCGGGTGGTGGTGAACAGGATATGCCCGTCGGGCATGTAGATCGGGTCGATGTCGTCGTAGTCGCTGTTGGTGAGCCGGCGCGTGCGGCTGGTGGTGAGGTCCATCTCGTAGAGGCCGAAGCTCTTGGCGTCGTGGGGCTTGAAGCAGAACAACACCCGTTTGGCGTCGAATGACAGGTCCGGGCGCCAGAAGCTGCCCGGCTTTTTGTCCGGCGCCAACTGGCTGACAGTCCCGCCGGGATGCAACCCGTCGAGCACCAGCAGCCTCCCGCCGGGAGTAGCCGAGATGCCCATGCGGTGAATGGACTGGTGAATGACTTGCGAGCCCTGCGGCTTGGGCTGATCGATGAATAGCAGCCGCTTAAAGTCCACAGCGGAGTTCTTCAGCGCGATGCGGCGCTTGACGCCGCGAACGTCGAAGTAAAGTTTCACCACAGCCGGGTCTTCGTTCGCGTAACTCGCCGCCCCGCCCGGTCCCAGCAAGCCGCCAATACGCCCCCACGGCCCGCCCCCGAACTTCGCAGCCACAACCGCCTTCTTCCATGCCGAATCGTCAAAGTCCGCCTTCATCCAGCCCGGTCGCTCGACCTTCTCTGCCCGCCAGGTGTCGTCGGAAACAATCTCCACCTGCTTCCCATCGCTCAGGAACACCGTCAGGCGCGCGATCAGCCCAGCCGGGTTATTCGGAACGTTGGAGTACTTGTTTTCGCCGCGGACGGCCAGGATGTTCTCGCCGGGACCGAGCAATTTACCGGCGATTGTAAACGCCGCCGTCCGGTTCCACGCCCCGCCGGCGCCGATGCGGGCCCCGTTAGCAAAAACTTCGCACACGTCGTCGCACGCAATCCGCAGATCCCCGCGTTTGACGCTCGCTCCCTTCGGGATGCGTATCGTGACGCGGAAGTACCTCGATTCAATCGGGGCATCATGCACCGGCCGCCCTTCGGGGAACCATATCCAACTCGGCAGGCCGCCGGCCCGTTTAGCGGGGCGTCTATTCGCAGCCTTACCAGTCAACTTCGCAAGCCGCCCGGCCAGGGCGTCCAACTCGCCCAGTTCCACCGTCAGATTCGGCGCCCGCCCCTTGCGAACCAGCCGCTTCGCCAGTTCCCGCGCCCAGGCGATCTCCTCACCCGCCCGTTTCGCCAGCGGCCGACCCATAGCCTGAAAAAGCCAATCGCCCCGCATCACCGCATCAGCCTCCCCCGACGTCAGCGCCCTGGTCTCAGGCGTCTTGGGCGAACGATGCGTCACAGGCAGAATCATCTGGCCGTAGACCCGCCGAGTCTTACCCTCTCCAATCCGCACAACGCACAACACCAGACCAAGACAGATCAGTAGAAGTGCTCGAAAGACCCCATCGAGTTGTTTACCGGTCGCAGAATCCACACACAAATTCTACGGCACAAAGAAGGTCGGGTAAAGGATGGCGTCCGCTGCGACAGAATCAATCAGACAATAATCCCTAACCATCCCGTTTAATAGCGGCCGACGGTACGCGCCGGCCTATTGCTACTGCGAAGAGGCTTCGCTACGAAGCACGAGCCGCGACGTGTCGAAGCGGTCGTTACGACTTGCGCCGGGTCAGTACCGAATGCACGAGTACGCTGAGAATCAGCATGGCGCCGACGATGATGAAGGTCAGTTCGTCACGGTTCCATCGCCACGCGACCAAGGAGCGCACCTCGTGGAGCAGCAGCACGCCGAGGACCGTGCCCCCGATGCGGCCCCGTCCGCCGAAGATGCTCGTACCGCCCAGAACGACAGCGGTGATCGCGGTCAGTTCCAGCCCCGCGCCGACGTCGGCTTTCGCCGTGTCGCGCCTCGCCACGAACAGCACCGCCGCGACCGCCGACACCAGCCCCGAAGCCGTGTACAACAGCAGTTTCGTCCGCGCCACCGCCACTCCGGAGAACCGGGCGGTCGTCTCGTTGTAGCCAATTGCCCGCAGCTCGCGTCCCGCGGCGGTCCGCCCCAGCAGCACGCCGGCGGCGATCGCCAGCACGACGAACAGTATGCCCGCCGGCGGCAGGCCCGCAACCAGGGGCTCAGACATCGCCAGAAACCCTGCCGGAAATTGTGAGACCGGCTCGGCGCCAATGAGTCCCTCGGCTATACCGCGGTAGGCCGACATCGTCCCCAGCGTGACGATCAATGGATGCACGCCGAGGAACACCACGAACGTGCCGTTCATCGCCCCGGCGGTCAGTCCCGCCGCCAGGGTCAGCCCGACAGCCGGCCAGACGCCCATCCCCGCCTGCCATGCCAGCCCCATCGTCACCGCCGACAGCGACATTATCGCGCCCACCGACAGGTCGATCCCCCCGCTGATGATGATCAGCGTCAGCGGGACCGACAGCAAAGCCATTTCCCACATATGTGAGGACAGGGCGGTCTGGGTCTCCCAACTGACGAACTCCGCGCCGCGGGTCTGCTCGAAATACCACGCCCCCGCCAGCAGGCCCGCCAGCAGGCCCGCCAGCACCAGTTCGTGCCAGAGGCCCATCGCCCGGATTCGCCGCCACATATTCATAGCGTATCCTCCCCGGTCCCGCGCCGGCGCGACAATTGATCGGTCAGGACGGCCAGCAGAATGAACGCGCCCTGAATGGCCCGCTCCCAGTACGACGCGGACGCGCCCAGCTTCAAGAACACCAGCGCCGTCCCGATCGTCATCATCAGTATCGCCGCCAGCGCCGAACCTATCACGGTGCCCACCCCGCCGCGAATGCTCGTCCCGCCGACGACCACGCACGTGACCACCAGCAGTTCGAATCCCTGCCCTATGTCCGGCTCGATCGTGCCGACCTCCAGTTGGCCCGCCAGAGTCGCGACGCCCGTCAGGAACCCAGTGAACGCGAACGCGAACACCTTGATTCGCCGGCTGCTCAGTCCCGCCAGCGCCGCGGCGCGCGGGCTGGAGCCCACCGCGTAGATTCGCCGCCCAAGCGGCGTCAAGTGGGCCAGCACCACCGTCAGCGCCAGCACCGCCATCGCGACCCACAGGCAGTTGCGCACGCCCAGCGTCGAGCCGATCGACAGCACGCGCAGAGACGGCGGGATCGACTCGATCCACCGCCCGCCCATCAGCACCCGCGTGAGACCGCGCAGAGCCGTCAGCATACCAAGCGTTACGATGATCGACGGTACGCGCCCGAGGGTGACCAGCAGACCGGTCAGCAGCCCGATGCCCGCACCCGCCGCCAGCACCGCCGCGGCGCCGGCCTGGGGGCTCAGGCCCATCCGGTCGGGCGATGTTACGATCCCTCCCGCCACGGCCAGCAGGCCCATCAACGACCCCACAGATATGTCGATCTCGCCCGTAACGATCACCAGTGTCACCCCGCATGCCACGATCACCACAGGGGCGCACTTGACGAAAATCGCATGCAGGTTCGCCGCTCTCAGGAAGTCCGGATTGACCATCCCCACCGCCGCCACGGTCGCCAGCCACAGCGCCGCGACGCCTGCTTCCCGCCCGGCCAGCCGGGACAATACGCTGCGCGGGCTCATGAGGCTCCGCCTTCGGTATTCGCCCGGTCCGGCGGAAGGGCCAGATGCAACACGCGCTCCTGCGTAGCCTCGTCGCGCGTGAGTTCACCCGTGATTCGCCCGGCCCGCATCACCACCACGCGGTCGCTGGCGGACAGCAGTTCCGGAAGGTCCGAGGAGATCAGCAGCGTGGCCATACCCCGGTCGGCAAGGAGGCGGATCGTTCGGTGCAGTTGTGCCTTGGCCGCCACGTCCACGCCGCGCGTGGGCTCATCCAGCACGAGGACCTTCGGCTTGGCGGCGAGCGCCTTGCCGAGAACGACTTTCTGCTGGTTACCGCCCGAGAGCGTGCTCACCGCGGCGCGGTCGGATTCGGCCCGGATGTCCAGTTCGCCCATGATCCGCCCCGCCATCCGGCGCTCGCGAGCCGGGCGGGTCAACCCCATCCGCGTCAGGCGGCGCAAAACCGACAAGGTCAGATTCGCCCCGACGCTCATCGGCAGGACCAGACCCTGGCGATGGCGGTCCTCGGGCACGAGGACCAGACCCCCCGCTATCGCGCGGCGGACCGATCCGCCCGGAAGGATCTCTCCGGCCAGCTTTACCAGCCCGCCATCGGGTTCGTCCACGCCGCCCAGCGCCCGGGCGACGTCGCTGCGTCCGGCGCCGACCAGGCCGGCAAGGCCCACGACCTCGCCCGCCCTGACAGTGAAGGTTATGTCCTCAAATGCCCCGCGCCGCGTCAGGCCCGACACCTCCAGCAGAGCCTCGCCCGCCTTGCCTGGTGCGGGACCATCGCCGCCCAACCGGGACGACTCGGAGGCCTCCGGTCCGACCATCATTGCGATCAGAGTCGCGCGATCGAGTTCACCGGCCAGGCGCGTACCGACCAGCCTGCCGTCGCGGAGCACCGAGACCCGGTCGGCCAGTGCGAACACTTCCTCCAGCCGATGGCTGACGTACAACACGCTTACCCCCTGGTTTCGCAGCCGGCGAATCAGGGCGAACAGGACCGCCGTCTCACGCTCGCTGAGTGAGGCGGTCGGCTCATCGAGGATCAGCAGTTTTGCGTCCCTCAGAATGGCGCGGGCCATGGCCACTCGCTGTCGCTGGGCGGGCGGCAGGCACCGGACGGGGCAGGCGAGGTCCACCCCGCCTCCGAGGTCCGCCAGAAGCTCACTTGCCCCGCGGCGCATAGCTCGGCGGTTCAGCAGCAGTCCGCCGGCCAGCGTCAGTTCGCGTCCGACGAAGATATTGTCCACAGCGGACAGGTGCCCGAAGGCGACGGGCTCCTGGTGGATCACGGCGACCCCGGCCTGTTCGCACGCGCCCACGTTGCCCAGGCCCAGTCGGCGACCGGCCAGGAGCACCTGCCCGGCGTTCGGGCGGCAGGATCCACTGAGGATCTCGATCAGCGTGCTCTTGCCGGCCCCGTTCTCGCCGCACAACGCGTGGACTTCGCCGGGTGCGATCGCCAGGCTGACCTCGCGAAGCGCCCGTACACCGCCAAAGTGCTTGCTTACCCGCTGGATGTCGACCAGTACGTCGCTCATTGAGGGCCATCTTAGCAGGCGGCGGGGGCAAATCAAACCGCTCGCTCGTCAGGAAAGTTCGCCTCGTCGGGCGTTATGCGGGGCTTCGTTCTACCATTTGCCCAGCGGTGTGAGCTGCATTGCAGCGGGGGGGGTGAAACCCTTCCATGCCGGGGCCAGCAGGACCGCTATGCGGACGGCGCCCTTGGCGCCTTTGACCTGGGCCAGCAGGCGGGATACGCCCTTGTTGGACTTCTGGGGCGATTTCTGTTCGGCTGATTCGACGGCGAATTCCGCGCCGGACGGTGAGAGTATTCTCGCGGTCAGCTTTTTCCCGTCGAGGGTCAGTTCGGCCAGCGTCTTGCTCTTGATGGCGATCTTGGCGTCGGTTGTCATCGCCCATGTTATCTCGGCGCCCTTCTCGCCGGTCAGTTCGAATTCGTCCTGGACGAGAACGGCTTTTCGATCGCAGACGAGCTTCAGTCCGCGGGCGGTTTTCGAGGCCGCCTTCTTGTAGGCGCTGGTAAGATCGATCACGACGAGCGGTTGGGGCCTTGACGCTTCGAACTTCAGTATACCGGCCACGCCATTGGCGGACTGGTTGGCGCCGTTGATCAGCGGGATGCTGTGGCTTTGCGAGTTCAGGCGATAGTATCGCCATCGCTTTCCGGTGTCGCGGCGGCTGTCCCAGTAGCCCGGCAGGTTGTAGTCGTCCGAGCCGAGGTCTCGCGACCATCGCACGCCCATGGCGTCCATTTCGAAATTACCCAGGTCCAGGTGCCCGTGGTTCACCTGGTTGTATCCGGCCTTGATTCCGACGAACAGCGCATCGCTGTCGTCCCACGAACTGCGGAAAACGGCGAGCGGGACCGAACCGCGGAACAGGCGATCGAGGTCGCGGACCGTCTTTTTTCCCGAGGACGGGACGTACCACATTACGTGCTCGGGCGTGGCTGAGCGCCTGGCGATCATGTCGTGTTCGGCGTCGGAAATGGACGGGCGTTTGAATTTTCGCGCCAGGTAAAACATGCAGCCCATGGGCCCTCGGGCCGCCCGCGTACCGGAATCGGCGAAGTTGACGTACATTCCCGTCGGACCGGTGGTGTAGATCGGAAATTCTCCCGCTTCAGAGAGTCCGGTAATTTCCGACAGTCCGAAGTCCGTGCCCAGTGCGGTCTCCATCGCAGCCAGCCCGTAAGCGGTGTATCGCGTCGCGTAATGCCAATATCCCGGCCCCTCGGACCAGGCGCCATCCGGTCCGTATGTCCTGATCGCCAGCGGGAGTAACTTGACTGCCTGGGGGATTATCGCCCGGGCGTACTGCGGATCGGTATCCGCGATCGCCAGCGCGCCGGCTACCAGACCGCCGTTGCAGACCTGGTTCCAGTTGTGCGAGGACCTGGACCACCAATGCTTCTTGTTGTAGCCGGCGACCCCGATCGCCAGACCGTTCTTTATCAGCCCATCGCGGATTTTTTTGCGAGTCGCTTCGTCGATGTACGAGTAGAGCCAATCGTACCCGACGCCCACGGCGTGAGACATCTCGGCGGTGTCGAGGAAGTGCGACGGGTTCCAATCCTTGAATGCGCACACGGTCAGGAGGTTTTCGACGGCCTTGTCGGCGTACTTCTTCTCGCCCGTCCACCGCCACGCCAGCGCCAGACAGTACGTGCGCCTCAGGCAGTCGCGGGAGACGTGGAGCAGCCTCGGGCCGATCTTCTTGTGAACCAGCGGAGGCTTTTTCATGCTCGATTCGGCGGACTTGATGAGGTCGGCGACGCATTTCTGCAGGATTGGATCGGATTTGCAGCGGGCCTTGAGAAGTTTCAGATCGGTGTCCTTGAGCATCAGGCGCGGGTGTGTCTTGTCCAGCGTCGAGAGCACCGTTGACTCCTCGACGTCAGCCGCCCCGACAGACGTGATGGCAAGCCCCAAAACGATCGCTGCAATAATCTGGCGCATCAACTTGCTTCCTGTTACTTCTTTGGTTTCCCGACCGCGTAAAGGCAGCGGGCGGTGGGAACGTAGATACATCCATTGGCCACCACCGGCGTGGTAGACATTTTGTGCGGCATCCTGATCGTCGCGATGAGCTGCTTCTTGCGGCCGGTTTTGAAAATCAAGAGGTGCTTCTTCTCCGTGCCCACGTAAACCTTCCCGTCGGCCACCAGCGTCGAACTCCATATTCGCTCTTTGGTGTTGTGTACCCAGCAGACCTTGCCCGTTTCGGCGTCGAGACAGTGGACTAATCCCGCGAAGTCGGAGATGTAGAGCAGTCCGCCGGCGATGGCGACAGTCGACATGGTGCGGGCGATCTTGTCGTACGACCAGATTTTTGCGGTTTTGGTGACGTCGCCGGTTTTCGTCGCGTCGATGCAGTGCAGGATTCCCCGCGCGACTCCGTGTTCGGGGTCTCGCCCGACGGCCACATAAACGCGGTTCTTGCAGCAGACGGGCGTGGCGATTATTTCGTTCGGGCCCTTGTAGCTCTTGGGCACCTCGGCGCGGCTGGCGTCACCGTCCCAGTAGTCGAGTTCCCGTCCGTCGGCGTCGACTTTGTACTCCGGCGGATTGCAGTCGTACTTCCAGACGGACTTGAAGACCGCCGGCTTGTCGGCTTTGGGGTTCGCTTTCACGGGAGCAAATGCGTAGAGAAAACCGTCCCCGCCACCAAAGAAGATCTGCTCCTTTCCGGCGACCTTGCCCAGCGACGGCGACGACCAGTTACCGTGGAACGTTCGTCGTCCGATCTTGCATCCATCCTGGGCTACCAGCTTACCGGTGTTTTTGTTGAGTACGATAAGGGTCGGCGCATCGGGCTTCGGCATTGGTTCGTCGGGCATGCGGTGCACACCGTTGGAAGTGTTGACGTACAGCAGGTCTCCATGAACCAGGATGTTGCAGTTTGCCGCATCGTGCGGGGCGTTTTCCAGACCGCCGATCATGTCGAATCGCCAGATTATATCGCCGTCGCCGCGGTAGAGCTTTACCGGCGGTTGGTTCGGTCCAGAGAGGTACTTGCCTTCGTCGCGGTAGGGACCGTCATTGCCGTTGGCCTGACCGCCCGTGTCCAGGCAGAGCACTTCGGCGCGGTTGCTTACGACGTATGCCCTGGAGCCCTGGACGGTTACCGCCGAGCAAATCCCGACATTCAGGTCGTCGAACCCGCTGCCGTAGATTTTTTCCTTGTATCGCGGTACGAGGAGGCGCCACAGCACCTTGCCCGTGACGTCGTCAATGCACAGCAGCAGTCCGCCGCCGCTTCGCTTGACGCGAGGGTCGGACCAGAACCTGTCGTTCGTGCCGATGAAGACTTTCCCGCCTGAAACAGTCGGGTTGCCATAGCACAGCGACCCGAGCCTGACGGTCCAGCGAATGTCCCAGTTGGCGTTCTTGAAATCGATTTTCCCCTTACCGAGATCGGGCAGATTCGTCTGGTCGGAGACCATATTGCGGTCGTCGGTTCGCCCCCATTGAGGCCAGTCGGCGCGAGCGGGGAGCGCGATTAGCAGCAGTGCGACAAGGACAGTAAATCTGAAAGCGGATCTCATACCCCATAGAATACACGATCCACCGGATTACACAACACCGCCTCGCACCTGTCCTCGAGTTTAGCGGCGGGGCATCGCCCCGCGTTCGCCGTTTCGCTCCGCGCGCCGCATCGTCGCGGGACGCCGGACGGCGAGCGTCGAGCGGTGCTCGACCGATATTAAACGGTTTAGACAGAAGCGATTGACGTAGTTCAGATTCCCAGCAAGGCGGGCAGTTGGGAGAGTTTTGTTATGACGTGATCGGCGAGATCCGCGAATTGCGGTTTCTGGCGCTGATCCGGGGTGATGAGGATGCTTACGGCTCCGGCGGCGTTGGCTGCGACGATATCGTATTGGAAATCGCCCACGCACGCGGTTTGCCCCGGCCCGACGCCGAGTTGGGCGCACGCCTTCAGTACGCTGTCGGGCTCGGGCTTGATCGGTCCGTCTTCTCGCGACCAGGCCAGGTCGAACTGGAGGCCGAACTTTTCGATGACCATCCGCATCGATTGGGATGAGTTCCTGGTCAGCAGGGCGACTTTGATACTCGCATCCCGGATGCTCGCCAGCGTTTCGGCGGCGCCGGGCATGAGGCGGGCCTTTTCGGCGGCTTGCAGTTCGGTTTGCACCAGCCAATCCTCGGCCGCCCTCCGCCGCGATGGCGCCATCGCTTCGATTGCCTCGAGTATGCCTTTTCCCGTGGGGATCGAGAGTTTGGCGCGTATGGCGTGGAAGTCGAGCATCTGGGCGATCAGGGTTCCGTCCATGTCGAAGATGACCAGTTGGAATGGGCGTGTCGGTGACATTATCGTTCGATTCCGGCGAAGCCGAGGTACTCGTCGAGCCAGTGGTCGGTTCGCAGGACGGCGCGGCGCTGCTTGAAAGCGGTGTGTTCGGCTCGTCGCTGGGCTCGGTTGAACAGGCGTCTGGTCAGCGGTCCGGCGATATCGCGCGGCGTCTCATCGCCGCCGCGGTGGCGTTTGCGCAGGAATCTCGCCATCTTGATCGCGTAGCGTTTGGGCAGATCGTCTTCGAGGCTCACGAATCTGCATGCCATGCCCGGGTCGCCCATTCGCCCGGCCCGACCGGCGAGCTGCCTGTCGATCCGCCCGGACTCCTGGCGGTCTGTCGCCAGGACGTACAGGCCGCCGAGATCCGCCACACCGCGCCCGAGCTTGATGTCGGTGCCGCGACCGGCCATGTTGGTCGCGACGGTGATCCGTCCGGGTTGTCCGGCCTGGGCTACGATTTGTGCCTCTTCGGCGTGCCTGACGGCGTTGAGCACGACGTGTTCCAGTCCCAGTTCGGTCAGCATTACGGAGATTTTTTCGCTGTCTCGGACGCTTCGCGTACCGACTAGAAGGGGCTGGCCTCTTTCGTGTGTGCGACTGATTTCATCGATGACGGCGCGCCACTTGGCGGCTTGTGTGGCGTAGACGCGGGAGGGCAGTTGCTTGCGTATGCAGGGCTTGTTGGTCGGAACGACGACCACCGGCGTGTGGTAGAACTGCCAGAACTCCCCGCTGGCTTCTACCGCGGTTCCTGTCATACCGGAAAGGCGGCGATACATCCTGAAGAACCTCTGGAAGCTCATGCGGGCGTAGGTGTCTTTTGGTGGTTGGACTTCGACGTTCTCTTTGGCCGATACCGCCTGGTGCAGCCCGTCGCGCCATTCGCGGTCAGGCATGAGCCGCCCGGTGAAGTCGTCCACTATCACGACCTTGTCGTCCTGGATGACGTATTGCTTGTCGAGCAGGAACATTTCCCTTGCCGTCAGCGCCTGTACGATCAACTCTTCGGTTCTCCGCTGCCCGGCCCATATGCCTCCCAGTTGGCTCGTGAGTTCGGCGGCGAAGGTTTTTCCGGCCTTGGTGAGGTTTACTTCGCGATACTTGTGGTTAACTCGATAGTGGACGTCGCCGAGCATTTGTCCGGCGATCCCGGCGGCCTGCTGGAACGCCTGGACCTGTTCGGCGTTGGGCGCCTGGCCCGAGATGATCAGGGGCGTAACGCCTTCATCCACCAGCACCGAGTCGGCTTCGTCGATGATCGCGTAGTTCAGACCGCGCTGCACCACGCGGTCGGTTCCGCTCTGGTTGCCGTCGGCGATATGCGCCAGCAGTGACGATGAAAGCCCTCTCAGGCGTCCCATGGCCAGGCGGTCTCTGAGGTAATCGGCGGTCACTTCCTTGTTCGTGCAGTAGGTGATGTTGGCGTGGTATGCCTCGCGGCGTTTCGGGGGCGGTGTTTCCTGGTCGATATAGTCGACCTTCAGTCCGCAGAAGCGATAGATTTGCCCCATTTCCTCGGCGTCCCGTTTGGCGAGATAGTCGTTGACCGTGATGACGTGGCAACCTTTTCCGCACCAGCCCGCAACGGTTGCGGGCATGGTCGCGGCGAGTGTCTTGCCCTCTCCGGTAGCCATCTCGACAATACATCCGGCGTGCAGGGCAAGCGCTCCGGCGACCTGCACCCTGTAAGCCTTCAGTCCAATCTGCCTGGCGGCGACTTCGCGGATCATGGCGAAGGCCCTCAGAAGATCCTCAGATGTATTGCGTCCCAGGCGGAAGATGTCGTGGAACTCTTCGCCCGCGGCGCGGAGTTTCGCCGCGGTCATCGTTGCGAAATGCTCCTCGTGGTCCAGCACGACGTCGGCCCGGCGGAGGAATCGGGCCGTTCGCGGAAGGAGTCTCTGGGCCATACCGGCGGCGGCGTCCCATGCGGCATCGAGTCCGCGGGGCAGTTCCCGACCGCCCGTTCGCTGCGCCAACATTCGCCAGGTTGTGCTGGCGACTTCGCTCAATAGGGGCCTCCGGTCATTGTTTCTTCTGGATCAGTTGGAGGAGCGATCGCCACCACTGGGCAACGAGCGGTTTTTTCGGCATGTCGAAACGCACCACCACGCGCTGGCCCGGAAGCAGCATGACCTCACTGCCCGAGGCGCCCGCGTTATCGGTCTGCGGGGTAATATGTATTTCGAAGAAGCCCTCGGCAGTCATCAGACCCTGGCGGTCGTCAGGGCGAGTGACAATCGGACCGCCTACCGCGTATCCCAGCGCCGCCGACGGCAGGACATCCTGTGCGGAGTCAAGGATCTTGTCTATCTTGCCCGAGAACGCCTGGCCTGGCCGCCCCTTTATGCGGATTTCGAGGGGGATTGTATGGTTCTTCCTGTTTTGCAACTCGTACAGAAGTGCTCCGATCTCCTGCGGGGCCACCGCTCGGACAATCAGGTTTTCGGGATTCCGGTTG
Source organism: Phycisphaerae bacterium (assembly GCA_016782885.1). Classification (GTDB taxonomy): domain Bacteria; phylum Planctomycetota; class Phycisphaerae; order SM23-33; family SM23-33; genus BS750m-G57. Next base: position 24,556 of record JADHXQ010000020.1, read on the forward strand.
GCTACCAGTCCGATTTGCTGACCGGTTTGCAGGAAGTTGCCCTTGAGGCGGTCAACATCAGGGGATATCCACACACCGTTTGTGGGCGATCGGATCGTCAGGTTCCTGATATCGTTTTCGAGGCGATTGATCTGCTCTTTCTTGGCTTTTGCTTCTTTGCCTCTCAATGCCACGATTGCATGTTCAGTTTCGGCCAGAGCCCAGTCCCCTTGTTTATTGATCCTGTCGTATTCGGCTTTGAGGATCTGGCGTTTGGCGGTCAGTTCGCTGTTCAGGCTGTCGATGAACAGATCGCTCTGCCGCGGATCGCCGGTTCGCGGTACGGCGTTTATGAGTACGCTTCCGGTGGCGACATTTGTTCCCGATGGCAGGAAGTTCGCGACGTATCCATCGGTTCGAGAGTACACAACGGTCAGTCCGAGCGGTTCGACAACACCTACGGCGCGAACGCGATCGGGCATGGGCAGGACGCCAACGGCCAGGATGATGCTTGTCACGGTCAGCAGCGTTGAGGTTACCGCGCGGTTTCGAACGCGGGCGAGTTCTCCGCTGATGGCAAGGTACTTGACAAACTTGAATATCGGCGTGCATAACCAGACGGTGCCGGATACGACCGCCACGGTGGTTGCTATGAACTTGAGTTCATCGGGCAGGCGGTCTGAGAGGAACATCAGAATCACGATCAGGATGAACAGGCGGTAGATAGTCGAGGCGATTCCGTAGAATACGAACCAAGCCTTTTCACCGGAAATGTTTGCCGGGTTCTTGGGATTTCGTACGGCCCATATGTATCGTTTGACCAGGTAGTACAGGTAGCTTTTGGACCTCTGGGCGAAGTTTGGTATTTCCAGTATATCCGAGAGGATGTAGTACCCGTCATATCTCAGCAGCGGGTTACCGTTGAACAGCAGGGTTGTCACCGAGGCGATGAACATGCAGTTATACGCCAGCGCCTGGACCATTGGCTGCCTGACGTTCGCCCAAACAATCGCCGCAACGGCCGCAATGGCCAGTTCGCAGAACATCCCCGCCCCCCCGACCACCACGCGATGCCACTTGCTCCGGAACGCCCATGCGCTCGACGCGTCGACGTAGGGCAGGGGCATGAAGATCAGGAACATGATGCCCATAGTATGGACTTCGCCGCCGCCGGCCTGCAGCCCGAACTTCTTGCACGCAAAGCCATGACCGAATTCGTGGATGATCTTGACTATCCAGAAACTTACCGCCAGCAAGGGCAGGTTTGCGGTCCTCAGGATGTCCATCGCCTGGTTGCCCAGTTCGTCGGTCCGCCCGAGCAGGAAGTAGGCGCCTGTTGACATCAGGGCGAGCCAACAGATCAAGCTGACCGCACTGAATATCTTACCGAATACACCGACCCATCGGTCGAGGAATCTGTCGGGGTCGATCAGGGGGATCCGAATGAACAGAAGGTTTGTAAGGTATCCCCTTACTTCCCGCCCCACACGCTGGCGATAACGTCGAAAAAGGCCCTGGGCATCCGGTGGTATATCCGCCTGGAGCAGGTTGGATGTGTACAACTGCCCCAGCAGTGCGATTGCTTCGCCCTGCGTCGGCGCCGCGTCACCGAGTTGTTCGTTGCACACATTCCAGACTTCCGCGACCGTGCGCCGCCCGTCGAGCAGACCGACAAAATGATATCCCGTGTCATTCAGGCGGAAGAACTGGTTGGCGCCGGGGTCCTGCAGGACATGCCACATCTGCCCGCGAAAGTGCTGGCGGAATACCTGGACCGCCGACCGCAGGCGCGGTCGCAACGAGGCCACCCGATACCACGATTCACTGAATGTGGGACGGTCGATTGGCACGGTCATCGGTCTCCTACAACCACAGCTTCATCCGGATCCAGTTGACCAGCCGGCGCGTCCAGATGTAGGCGTACGGGCGGCGATCGATGTTTATCTCCGCCACGCCGGTCATGCCCGGTCGCATCCACCCGGCGGTCTGAAGCAGCTTGACGCGAACAGGAAAAACGTTTTTACCTTCCGCGGGTCTGGCCACCGGAGTGATTCGTTCGACCACGAAATCAAAATGCCTCCCCGCGTGCCCCAGCGCCGCGAGCCTGCCTCCCGTGTTCTTGTCGAGTTCGTCGATCTGGTTTTCGAGTTTCCGGCGTCTGACCGGATCGCCGGCGCCAAGTTCGTCGAGTTCCTGCTGGATGTTGTTTCGCCGCTCGCAACTGTCTCCGTATTTCTCCATGACTTCGGCGATCTGGTCTTCGCCCACGAGCAGTTCTGCCCGCATGTTTTCGATTCTGGCGATCTGGAAAAGCTCCTTGCCCAGCTCGTAGCGCCGGCCCAGGTGCCTTTTGAGGTCTCCGCTGACGACTGTGCCCGATATGGGCGACTTGATCGAAGCCAGGGCAATACGCTGCTCGAGGAGGCGAATACTGGCGTCGGCCTTGAGGATATCATCCTCGGCAATCTGGACCTGCACCTGCTTGTTGTCATTCCTGGCCTGCTCGGCCTGATTTTCCGCCCGGCTGCGTTCGGCTTGCGACGAGGCGAGGCGCTCCCGCAGTTCCGCGGTGTCCATTTCAGCCAGGATCGTTTCGCCTTCCAGACCTGCAGCGACTACTTTCTCATTGATTTCCACGTTTACGGTCTTGAGGATCCCCTCGAAAGGTGCGGGAATCACGTGCTGAGTTCTTACCTGGAGGGTCATCGAACCGCTGGCGGTGTAGTCTCCCTTGAACAGGATGGCGAATACCAGGAAACCGCACACGAGTATGGCGATCATTTTCAACCACGTGTGTTTCGCGCCCACGAGCACGCCCAGTCCGCCGCGTATGCTTCCAGCCGCCTTTGCCCCGAACCAGCGGTCGGTCCTGTGCAGGTCCATCAGCCTGGGGGTGGCCAACTCGCAGGTCAATCGCAGAGCTTCGATCTGTTCGGCGGTAAACGGGTTTTCGGCGGGTCGCTCCAGAGTAACCACACCGACGCCCTTGCCCTCGCGCCTGAGCGGTAGCGAGACGATTGCCGAAGGCCCGTGGCGACGGGACAGTTCCGATGCGCCGCGGCTGACATAGGTCGCCTCTGGAGATGCGGGCAGGATCACTTCGATATCCTGGTCCAGTGATTCTTCCATTGCCGCTTCGATGTCCTGGACCAGTTTCATTTTGCGGCTGATCTTCTCGGTACCGCTCACGGCGCCGATCTGAATGTATCGCCCCTTGAGTATTCCGAGGCTGACTCTCTCGCACTTCCAGGTTGACGCCATTTCATTGCAAAGCGACATGACAGAGGCGGTGAATTTATCGTGTTCGTTAGTTGCCGCCAGGGTGTCCATGGAAACCCTGAGCCTTGCCAGATCGTTATTGCGTCTTTGCAGTGAGAGGCGCATTTCGTGCAACCCCATTAAGACGATGGTAAGCTCGATCCGTTCAATGCGGGCGGCGAACATGGTTTCACTGTCGCTTTTATCGAGCACGTACGCCGCCAGCCCCCGTGCTCCCTGCCCTCCGGTCAGGGGTACGAGCGCCAGGTGACTCCGCGCCGGTTGACCGTAGAGATCCTCGGGATCATGCAGCGCCCTGACATCGGTAGAACCTCCAGCCGCTATTTGCGGCGCGATTTCCGCGGCTCGCGCCAACCAGACTGGAGGTGTAGACCCCGGTTCAGCGGGGGGGTATACCGCCAGGACCTGGGGGCGTCCGTCCGGGGAAATGCGCAGTATCGCGCCGCCCCGGGCGTTGGCGGCCAGGCATTGGGTCTGCACGAGGTGCGCAAGAAAACCCTCTACCGGGCCGTCGTATCGGCTGAGTTGTTCAAATAGTTCGGCCAGTGTTGGCAGTTGACCATTGTGCGGTTGCAACGGCGTTTTGGCGGAACTTTCCACGTTGTCTGGAGGCATCTGGGATGAGTCTCCGAGGTGGTGCTACTGGTCGCTCTTGATCCGCTTGTTGTCGTCGAGCTCCAACTCACCGAACCGCTCTTCATGCCGCCTGACCAACTGCCCGAGCGTAAGGGCAAGGCGTTTGGCGGAATAGTAGTTCAGGATGATCCGGTCGGTGATCTGCAGCATGATCTCCGGTTGCTGGTCAGGCTGCGGCGGGACGGGCGTGTTCAGACCGAAGTCGAGGATGACCTCGTTGATAAGCCCGTGCGTGTTGAACGCGTTGGCATAGCTGGTTTTTACATCTCGCTGGTCCATGCGAACCCGGATCGTCTGCTGTTGCCCTTGTTTCTCGCCTGTTGCCTGTGAGGTGTCCTGAGCTTGTTCGGGGTTGTCTTTGGTCATCAACTTGTTCCTTTCTTGTTGATTGGTATTCCCGTCTTGTCTGCCGGGGCGAATCGCACGAATACTTTCTTGCCGGCGGGTCTTCCGCTGGGATTGGGTATCTCGACACGTACTATCTGCGTACCGCTGGCTGCGTCTATCTCATCGGCAACGTAAATGATCCTGCCTTCGGCCGGTGGGCCCTTGGCTTTTGGGAAAATCACATATGCCTTCTGGGCGACTTTGAGTTTCAGTGTGTCGACGACATCTTCGGGGACCGGCACGTCGATCTGGAGCGGATCGATCTTGATGATCCGGATAACTTCCTTCAGGCGATCGACCGACTCTCCGCGAGAAACGAAAACCTTGAAGACCTTGAATGTGTCGGTGGGCTTATCCTTGTCGGAAGTAGGCACGCACAGTCTCAATCGATTGACCTGGACTTCGGCCTGTTTGTACTTCAACAGGTTCTGGTCGTGTTCAAATCGTGCAAGCGTCAGAGACAGATTTGAAATCGTGACCTCCAGGCGCGCGTGCTGTTCTTCCAGTTCGGTGGCTGCGTTCTTGGCCCTGGCATTGAGGACTCGTTTGAGATCGAGTTTCTTCTGGTCGAGTTGTGCTACTGCAGCTTCCACGTGCGTTTTATCTTCAGCCTGAGCCTTCAATTGTGCCATCTGAACGCGTTCGGCCTTGTCGTCGAGCTGCACCAGGGTCTGTCCTGGTTTTACCGTGTCGCCATCCTTGACGTGGACTTTCGAGACCCGGACCGGCATGGTTGATGAGACAGTAATATCCTCGCTTGCTCTTACGATAGCCTTGTATTGGTATACCTGTTTTTCCGGTACGGCGGCGGTTCCGCTGAGCAATGCTACCGACAATACCCCTGCGAATATTACAAGTTTTTCGATCATATCGAGCTTTCGCTTCACGGTTGGTTCTTCCCTCACTGATTGTCTCAGTGAGTATCCTGCGGTTTGATGTCCGAATCAAGCGTTTTCTTGTACCGGTAGTGAGTCTAGAGATAAGTATCGACCAGTAAGCTCTCTAGGATAATTATAAGCGAAATAGAAATGTATAACATGCGGGCTAAGGGATCTGCTCGATGGGATCGCACATCGCCTTGAGATTCTCCGGTGGAGTTCCCGAAGGGATTTCACAACCGGCATTGACCATAAATGGGTTACCCGCTTGACGATACGTTTGCAGCATCGTTTGCCTGATCGATTCGGGTGTTCCGCGGCAGACGCCCTCGGCCGGATCGATATTGCCCCCGATCACCACTCCCTCTCCGACCTTCTGGCGCACCGTCGCCATGTCCACCATGTGGTCAACGTCCAGAATGTCGACCCCCAGCCCGGCGATACAGTCCAGCAGGTGCGTGATATTCCCGCATATGTGCAGTTTCACATACGCGCCGGCAGCTTGGATGGCGTCGACGAGGCGTTTTTCTCTGGGAAGGATCAGCGATTCGTAGGTCTGCGGGGATACCAGGGACGCCACGGCGTCGCCGATCCCGATGGTGTCGGCTCCGGCGCGGATCTGGGCCTCGGCGAATGCGATGCCCGTTTCTGTGCATAGGTCCATCAGTTCTAGCGCGAACGGTTCGTCGATGACGGTGTCCATCATGAATGTCGCCACGTCGCGCAGGTTGGCGGCTTCGGCCGCTGGTCCTTCGACCCAACCGAGAATCGAATACCGCCCGCCGAACTGCTCTTTGTACGCCGTCACGGCGTTGACGCGATCTCTCATGCGCTCGGACCCCAGCGGGTCGGGATGGGTGAGGGTCGACAGATCCTTGGTCTCGGCCAGTGGTTGCGTGCTTATCGGAGTGGCGTCCGTGCGGTAGGTTATCTCCGAGCCGAAACCCTGCGTTTCGCGATACGGATCGGAGATGCAGCTCAACTGGTCGATACCGAAATCGACGGCGCACTGTTCGTTGGCTCGGACCAATACGCGATAATCCGAGGCGAACTCCGCGTAGTTCGACCCGATATGCTCCGCCGCAAACTGCATGAGGATCGGCGTGCGCGGAAGAAAGTCCACCGCCTCACCGGCCAGTACGCCCAGATATCGCTCCAGTCCGTTCATGCCGAGTCTCCTTTACTCCGCGTGGCGCGGGGTTTACTTCGACATTTTCGCTATCGACTCGAGCAGAGCGCGCCTCGTCATGAGTTCGGGATATTCTTCGGCGATCTTTTTCAGTTCCGCCAGCATGCTCTTGTCGGAGATATTCCCAAGGGCAACTGCGGCCTGCTCGCGCGTACTCGACGCGTTGTTGAGGTCCTGCACAGCCTTCATCAGCGCCGGCGCCGCCTTCTTCGCTTTGAGCCGGCCCAGAGACCATGCGGCGGCTGGGCGATAGAACGGTCGCCAGGCTTTGTAGATAATATGGGTTGGCGGCGGGTTCAGGCCCAGCGAGGTTTCCGTGGGATCCTTGGTCAGCATCTCGACAAACAGGTCGGTCGATCCGGTATCACCGATCCGCCCCAGGGTTCGTGTCAGCATGAAACAGACCCATGCGCGGGTTTCCGACGGTTTGTCTGCCCGCCAGGTCTTCAGCACTGTACGGATCCTCTCGGCGTATTTCAGGTCCATGCACACCACTGACAGAACCTGCGCCGCCCTCGCCTGGGCCGAATGCCTCCTTATATGGCCCTCATTGTGGGGGGCTTTGGAGACCGCCGCGGTCAACGCGGCGTCGGCCTTGGCGTTCCCGGACTTATCGCCCAGCACCGCCAGGCATGCTTCAACGACGTTGTCCATCTGCCCGATTCGCTTGACCGTGCGACCGACCATCTTTTCGTAACTGTCCAGTTCGTACAGCAGCCCGCGGTCCTTGTCCACCGGTATCGACATCACGATCGGACCGGCCAGTTCTCCGCCGGCGGCGCTTTTCATTCGCTCCAGCGCCTCGAGCATACGGAAGTAGCCCGGTGAGGCCTGGGCGCTTCTCAACCAACCGTGCTCGCCGGTATGCATGACCTGCGACTCGAAATTCCCCAGTTTCGCCAGCGCCGCCAGAATCGCTTTTTCCGCTTCGGCGCCGCCGATCCTTCCGAGCGCCTCGGCGGACGTGGCGCACAGGTAGGTCGGCTTCTGGTTGAAACCGCCTTCATTCCAACCGCCCTTACCGCGTTTATTCAGATTAGCATTCATGATCGCGACCAGGTCGGGTATCGCCTGGCGGTCCCGCAGATAACCCAGCGAGCGGATGGCGGCCATCAGCATCCGGAGTTCGCCCTTGGGATTGCTCGCCAGCCAGTCGCGAATCGCTTTCTTGCCCGTTTCTCCGCCCACGTGTCCCAGCGCCTCGATCGCCATGTGCGCTTCCTGGGTGCCCTTGCCGCCGGCCGAACCGAACCCCGCTATGTCGCCCGCGACCAGGTCAAACTCGGCGCCCTCTCTGAGCGAGGCTTTCTTGAGTTCCCCGTCGAGGGAATATTCAAGCTCCGTTGTCTTGTTGATGCCCGGGGCGGGATCCCTGCCGGCGAACGTGTGACTCGCGCTGAAGGTGAACTTGCCAGCGGCGACCCGCTTGCTGATCTTCTTTGCCAGATCTATCTGCTTGGCGGGTTTGCCTTTCACGCCGTAGAGCGCCGACTTGATGACGATCTTCGGGGCTGTTTTCTTGCCCGTCGCCGCCGTTGCGGTAAGCTGACCGTCCGGCGATATTTTGGCGATCAGCGCCTTTTCAATCGCGTCGAAGTCTGTTCCGCCCGCGGGGTTGCCCGTCAGGTGCTCCAAGGCTCCGGTTGCGGCGCGCACCACGGTGGCGTTGGTGTCTTTCAACAGTTCCATGAGCGGTTTGACCGCATCGCGATTACCGCACGCCGACAGCGACAGAGCGGCCGCACAACGCATCTCGGGGCTCTTGTCGCCCAGGGCCTTGACCAGAATCGGGACCGACGATCGGTTGCGGAGTATTCCCAATCGACGAATTGTCGAAAGGCTCGCATCATTCGGCACGGTCTTGAGATTTATGGCGACAACCTCGCGGAACTTGTCCAGTTGCAGGTTAACGATTCCGCCGTTGGCGCCGTTATTGGCCCTGAAGCGGTGCGGGTCGCCCTGCCCGGTCAGCTTGAGGGGTTTGGTTCTCATGGCCTTGGCCGGCGTCATACTCGGAGCGGCATCGACCGGGGCGTGACAGCCCACGCACGCCCTCTGTTCGCCCGGACGCGTGTAAATCCACGACAGTTCGCTGATAACCGCTCGCCCTTCGCCGTCGATCGCCTGCAGCGCCAGCGGGCGGTCCGCGGGGACCTCAACATAGAACGATCCGTCTGCGGCCAGAGGCACGGAGCCAAGCTCAACGCCAACGGTTCCGATGTGGACGTAAATGGCCTTGGTCGGTTCGATCGTAAAGGGGCGTCCTTCATAGACGCGGATGGCCTTGATGCGTTTTGTGTCCGCGGCGGTGTGCTGGGTGTTCAGGACATTCTGACTGTAGAGAAAGCCCGTCTTGTCAATTCGGCGTTCGGCGGCGGGGTCGATCATAGACGGAACCACAGACGGTCTCTTGCGGGCGCCGAGGTGAACGACCGAATGTATACCGTTCATCGAGAAGACACCCTTTTGGCTCTTGTCCTTCGGGTCGAAAACGACGATCTGATTCTTTCCCCTGGCGGTGCAGAGCAAGCGTCCGTCGGGCAAAGGCGACAGGTCGAACGGAAGGAATCCGCCGCCGATATCCAGGCCTGTCGCCGTAGCCGACGTGACCAGGCCCCTCTGGTTGATCGCCGCGACGCGCCCGTCAGGCATCGGCGCCGGGCTGCCTATACCGTATCTGCGGAGCCAGTTCATCGCGGGTTCCGCGGCGACATCGCGATCGAGTCGAACACCCTTGCGCCCGGGCCCGATAATGACCTGCCCGGCGGTGGCGTCCATCCGCGTCTGGTGCAGGTGCGCTTCGACTTTCGCGCGCTCCAGGAAATTGTCGGAGCGGATAAACACCAGCGATCCGTCAGCCATCACGCGCGGTTCACGGTCAGCCACAATATGATAGGTCAACGGGCGGATCTTTCCGGTCTTCGGATCGTATGTCCAGAGCGACGAGGCGTACTTTCCGTGATATTCCTCGCGGCTCCCGAGGCGCGTGGAGCTGAAGGCTATCCGCCCGTCGGGCAGTTCCATCGGATCGTAGTCGTGGAACGGTCCGTCGGTAAGCTGCACGACGCTTTTCTCACCGCCCGGGGCGGCGTCGCCCTTTGCGGTCATGTCGATCCTGTAGATATGGAAGAAGGCTTCGCCTGCTTTGACCTTCGTGAAGTAGACCGTCTTACCGTCAAAGGAAACGCTCGGCGAGCCTACCGTTCCCTGACCGGCGTCGCACAGCAGCGTCTTCTTCCCGTCAGGCCCGAGCGGTATGAGGCTCCACAGTTGGCGTCCCAATGCCGCGGGGGTCATCGGGTCCATCTCGAAATACGCGCGCGTGCCGCGTATGTTCTGGTGATAGATCGGTTGGCGGTTCACATTCAGAGCGACGGCGCTGCCGACAAAAACCACGCCGTCTTTGTAGATCGGTTTCTTGAGTTCTTCTTCGTCGGCCAGAACGGCGGGCAACGGAGCGGGTTTCCGAGGGCGTTGCGGTCTGCGCGGAGCCGAACCGTCCAGCTTGCCCCAGGGCGCCGAACCATAGGCGCCGATAACGGTGACAGGCGTCCAGTCGGGCCCGGCGGTAAAACCGTTGTCCTTCCACCCCGACGTCGGTTTCGATGAACTGATCCAGGTCTTGTCGCTGACAAGTTCAAACGTTTCCTTGACGTCTTCGAATTCAACAACCATCTTGACCAGAAGCCCCGACGGACCGGGGACGGTGTTTGTGCCTGCAATCGCGATCGCGTTCTTCTCGATCACGAGATGCCTGGCGACATCGACGCTTTGGGGGCGCCGCCATGAATCGGAGCCCGAATCGTTCCGCCCGACCTGCTTGCCGTTGACATGCAGCGTCCAGAGGTTGTCGCAGGTGATGAGGACATGAGCCTTCTTGGGCTTCTGCCCGGCGGGGAACGCCATATCCTTCTGGAAATACCAGGTACCGGCGGCTTCCCCAGTACCCTTGTGCCATATCCAGTTGGCGCCGGTAAAGGCCGGTGATTTTGCGGCAGCGCAGACCCTGCCGGACGCGAACAGCAAACCCGGCAGGCCGGCGATGATTAAAAACCTTGATAAATACTTCATTTGTCTTCTTCTTTCGGTTAATACGGATTCTGATAGAACATTGTGCGGGGCCCACGCGGTGTGTCTGTCAATCGCCGCAGAAAACCCGAAAATCCCCCCGACCGCGTTGGGGGGCCTTACTCGGTGTGTCGCGTCAATTGTGCGCCATCAGTTTATTTCGTCTTCAGCGTAACCGGAGTGCTCTCCGGGTACTTGACGGTCTGCTGCTTACCCTTGTGTTCGAACGTAACAATCAGTTCTTTGACGGTCCCGTTGGCCGGGTCGCCAAACAGAGCGTTGTGATTAGCGGATATGGTGATAGTTCCAGCCTTGTTTTTCTGCTTCATCACCTTAGCGGTTACGTCCGTGACCCTCTTGCCGGCGCCATAGGCGACCTTGATGAGCTTCGTGTAGACGAGCGTCTTGGCCTTCCTGGACGGTTGCCCGCCAGGGGCTCGGTTCTGGCGTTTTATTACTTTTTTCGACAGTTTTAGCGGACCGGATATCTTCATCGAGTCGCCGTCCTGGCGGATGTTGAAGCGGTTGATGACCGGCGCCGTGGCGACGCGCGGGCGGACGGCTGAAATGTTCTCCGCCGCGTACGAGATCGGGTCGTACATCTGGCGAATCTCTTCGTCGCCGAGGTACGGACCGTTGAGATCGACCCATGCGACCAGCATTTCCAGTTCCTCGGGCGAGACCTTGGCCTTGTTATGCTCGCCGCTGGAGGCGTTTTTGATCAGCATGCTTTTCGGCGAGAACGCCGAGTAGGGCGGGAGCGTTTTCAGGTCCGAACCATCGCCGCCACTGTTGTATGACTCGACAACATAGACGCCTGAGAGCGGCATCTTTTTCTGGCGTCCTCCCCAGCCCTGCCCCCCGCCGACGAGCGTGTAGTACGGTTCGGTGAACGGGCTGACGTCGTCAGGACGGGTGTGGACTCGAGTGCGCCAGCGGTGCGACGAGGGTCGGTAGGTCATGTTAAGCTTGGCGAACGCCTTGTGCTTGGGATCCTGGTGGCACTTGGCGCAGTTTTTGTCGAGGACCGGTTGCACGAACCGGGCGTAGCTGACGGACGTCTTGTAGCCCCATGACGGTTCGACCGGCTTCTTCGGGCCTTTGCGCATCGCGATGCTTGTGCTCGACATCGCCGTCGGGTTTCCGCGTGTCGAGAGTTTGGACTCATGGCAACCGAAACAGCCTCGCGTTTCGCCGGGCATAACCCCGGTGAACGTACGCATGACGTGGATGCACTGCTTCTTGGCGTCAAGCATCTGGAAGAATACGGCGATACCGGGCGGAATCTCCATGCAGATGCTGCCGTCTTTTTCGATCGGAACGGTTCCGAGTATCCGCTTGACGCCATCGGCCTGAAAGACGCTGACCGCCGGTCCGTCGTGCTGGACGGTCTTGTGCCAGGTCGAGTAGCTCTTGGGGTCCATTACCACTACCCGAATGTACTTGCCCTTCTCCTTGAGGATATCGGGCGCGTTGTTGAACACGTCGTTACTGTACAGGACGCCGGGCGCGGGGGTTTCGTTGGCCCCGATCTTCGGCCACTTGACGCGGTCGGGTATTGCCGGCGGGGCCTTTCGCGCCTTGAGCGGCATGGCGTAGTAAGCGTTGTGCGCGCCCTTGTGGATCAGCTCGCGGTTACCATGCACGTCCATCAGGTAAAGCTGGAACCGATTATTGCCGCTGAGAATTGCCGAGCAGAGGAAATCTTCTTCGCTCAGCGGGTACGGCGTTTTGTAGGCTCTGAAGTTTTTGCAACTGTGATAGGTCTTTGATTCGGTTTTTTCCGCCGGTCCGTCGCCGACTTCCGTCCAGCGGACCTCCGGGGTGACCTTTGTCAGACCGTTGGGATAGTCCAAACCTTTTGCCGGATCGATGATGCCCAGCGCGCCATTGAACCAGTCATGGTGGCCCAGTCCGGTGAACATCACGCGATTCGAACCGGGGATCGCCCGTGCTTCGGTCAGCACGTCGGGCCAGCGGGACTGGTTGCCCCAGAACGTCTGCACGTTCGTGCCGTCGGGGTTCATCGTCCAGAGGCTCTGGATTCGCCAGAGCGCTTTTTCGGTGTATTCCCAGCGTGTGTAGATCACGCGCCCGTCGTTCAGGACCGAGGCCATGTACTCGGCTTCACCGTTTCGCGAGACCACGTAGATGTTCTTTCCATCGGCGTCGCAGCGTGAGACGGCGTACGCGTGGGTCATCGGCATGCAGCGGACATATGTGTGTGCGCGCGATGAGCAGAAGGTGATGTGATCGTCCGGCGTGTATACCGGATCGAGGTCGTCGTAATCTCCGAACGTTAGCTGCTTGACTTCCTTGCCCTCGGAGTCGACCTGGTAAAGGTGGAACGACTTGTGGCCTTGCGGCTGGAAGCTGACGACGATCTTCTTTCCATCGAAGTGGACGTCAGGGCGCCAGAAGCTGCCGACCTTATCGCCGAAGAGGCTCTTGGCTTCGCTACCGGGGTCGAGACCGACTGACAGGAGTTTTCCGCCCATGACGGCCATGTAACCGTTGCGGTGTCGCGCTTCGTGTCGCCATTCGTTCGTCGCGTCGCCTCGCTTACCGTTGGGGAACGGGTTGTCGATCAGGACGATCTTGTCGAAGTCGACAAGCGGATTGGCGAACATGATCGCCCGCTTGACGGTTCGGACCTCAAAGTAGAGTTTCTTGATCGCGTCTGCGGCCTTGGCTTCGGCGACTTGCTTTTCGAACTGCGTGAGCTTATCGAGGTGGGCCTTCAGGGACGGGCAACGTTTGATTTTCGCAAGGCGTGCGGCCAGTTCGCGAGCCCATCCGATCTCGTCGGTAATGAGCTTTGTCGACGGTTTATTGCTGCATTGCATAAGCCAGTCGGCTTCGAGTTGGGTTTGCCCTTCGGGCGTGATCGCCGCCGCGGCGCTCGCTATCGGCGGGGCGGTAAAGCTCATTGCGGACAGAATCAATACGAAAAGCAAGAATTTCGCGGTATTTCTCATTCGACTGGTTTCCATTAATGGGTTGGAGGTATGTTGGAACGTTCGATGTTTCCGATATTTTCGTCCGTGTATTGTATGGGTTTGCGACCGGCTGAGTCAACTATGAAACATTCGGTCTCTGTACGATGTACGATCACTTTTTGTTTGCATGCGGATATCCCTTTTCGATTGACCAGTAGCGTGTGCTCCGCTTGTCGGGTGTGAGGGGTCTTCCGTGCTCTGCGCCTGGCGAGAGGTTATCGCGGAGCAGCAGGATCAGGTCGGAACTGACTGCCGGACTGGAATGGAAGTACGCGTGCCCGAGAAAACCGGTGTTTACTTGTGCGTCGATGAAGTCTATCCGGTCGATAACCTCAAGTTCTTTTATGCGGTCGGGAGAGATTATTCTCAGCGACAGTTCCCCGAGTCGCGCGATGCTCTCGAACAGCCAGACCGCGAAGTTGATGGCCTTGTCATCCCTGGAAAGATAGATCGTGACCCGTTCTGCGCCCATGAACGCCATTTCAGCGCTGAGGCGCTGGGAGGCGACCTCCATGTCGATGTCGGCGGCCGCAAGGACGACGTTCCCGACCTTACCCAGCACGCCCCGGGCGGTTTGGCCTGGTGATCCGGCGGTCCGGTCATCTTTCTCCCGCGATGCAGTGGCGGCGATTACCAGTTCCCTGAACGCCGAAGCCGCTACTCCCGTACCGCGGCTGTGGGCCAGGACGTGTATCTTTTGAAGGTCCCCGCACCCCGCTATCGCCCGCAGGAACTGCTTGAAATGAAATACCGTGAATTCGCTCGACTCGCGATCGTACCCGTAACTCATTAAATCTCGTTTAGCGGGCCAGGAATAGACGATCGGAACTCCGCGCCGCCCCAGGAAATGCCACAACTCCGCGGTTACGAAAACGCTGTCTTCGAAGTTGTTGTTGAAACCGTGAATGTATACAAACGCCTCCTTGTATCTCGCCGTTTCGAGGCGTTTGCTGAGTTCATTGTCGAGCTTGCCCGAGATTTCCTTCTCCAGTTTCACCTCTTTGGGATCCAACTCGATACCGGCGCCCGCGGAGATCACCGACAGGGGAGTTGCGGGGAATCTGGCGTGTTCGGTTGTCCGGTTTGTTTTCAGCGGCAGCGACACAGACCGCTTCCTGGTCCGGCTGTTCTCGACCAGCACACCCCACTCGACGTCCTTTCCGATTTCGACGATACACGAACCGAATGCCATGGAGGTTGACCGCCCGTGGCCGTATTCCACGGAACCGTTTTTTGTTGCTTTCGGTTCCCGGTCGGTCACGTACAGCACGTCGACCTTGTTGTTCTGCAGATGGTGCGGCACGTCAGCGAAGGGATTTGCTTCCTGGGCGATGTAGAGGTTCGGTGTGGGCATCAGCGGTCTGTGGTTGCACCCGAAAGCCGCGGGCAATACCAGAATGATGCAGACCGTAAGCGCGATACGCCGCCTGGGCATTGCGGTTCTCCCTGAAAGTTATTTACTTGCCGGTTGTCGCCGGTGGTCGGGCTATTTTCTGAGGTTCTCGAAGATTACCGGACCGCCGAATTTGCCCGTCACGACGATATCGAGGTCGCCGTCGCCGTCGAGGTCCACCAGCGGGATGCTCAGTCCGGCGCCGATTCCTTCGGTTTCGCTTATGACATGCCTGGTCCATTTGGGCGTCGCCCCTCGCTGGAGTTCGTACCAGTACAGGCAGGGCGGGTCCTTGGCGCCGGGGTCGCCGCCGTTGTGTGCGAACATCCGCTTGCCGATGACCAGGTCCATGTCGCCGTCACCGTCAACGTCGCCCATTGCGATCGCGTGCGCCTGCGACCATGACTTGTCGATCACGTGCTGCTTCCACGTAACATCTTTGCCTTTTCGGATTTGCTGATACCAGAATATTCCGTACCTGTGGGCCGAACTGGTGATTATGTCGTTGGCGCCGTCGGCGTTTACGTCGTACACATGGATCTGCGGGGTGTGCTCGGATTTGCCTTCTTTGATGTTCCCGACCGCCAGCGGGTGCGATTTCCACTTGCCCTTGCGCGGGTCGGCCGGCGCCTCGTACCACGCGCCGGGGCGAAGTATGTCCGGGCGCCCGTCGCCGTTTACGTCACCGACACCGCCGCCGTACGTGATTCTCTTCGTCGAGACCACGTGTTTGATCATGCCCGTGGTTCCGTCAGGCTTTTTGCCGACTTCGTACCAGTGAGTGGTCTGGGTTGCGGGCAGTATCTCCAGGGCCTTTCCGTCGCCGTCGATATCCCACAGGTCGCCGCACTCGTGGTTCCCGCTCTTTTCGATCACCTTCATGGGCCAATCGCCCTCGGCGCCGGTGTTGCGATACCAGTCTATCTGTTTGGCGAACCAGCAGCAGGTGACCACGTCGAGTTTCCCGTCGCCGTCGACGTCCAGCGGGAGATTGGCGAAGTCGTCCCAGTATCCCTTGCCCTTGTCGTCGACCTTTCCGCGCAGCTTGCGGTACTTGTGCGGTTTCCAGGTCGGCGCCTCGTACCAGTATGGACCGGCTACTATGTCGAGCTTTCCGTCACCGTTGAAGTCGCCGACCTCGCATGCCTCCGAGCGGAAGTTGCTCACCCGTGTCATCTTGAAGGTTACTTTTTTGCCTTTCTCATTGGCCTGTTTGGCCCCGGGGCTGAGGCAGGCCCATAGTCCGATTACTGCGACAGCGGCGATGAGTATCCATTGTGGAGTGCGTTTCATGGTTCGGTACCTTTCACTGCTTCTTTTTTCGCGTCCGTTGTTTTTTCTGCCGACCGCCTCCGAGCTGCTTCAACCACGCGTCGTGGCGTGCGGCGAGTTGCTTGACTTTCTCGGGCATCCTGTCGGCGAGGTTGTTCAGTTCGGTGCGGTCGGCTTCCATATCGTACAGTTCCCAAGGCCCGTACCGCCACGAGATTTTCCACTTCCCGGCGCGCAGGGCCTTGTATTTTCCAAACTCGAAGAATATTTCTTCGTGCGGTTCGCGCCGCTGGCCTTTGAGTATCGGCAGGAGGCTCATGCCCCGCAGCGGGCGGAGTTTGGCTCCGTCGAATTGCTCGGGGTACCTGGTCGCGGTGATGTCCAGCAGGGTGGCCATTATGTCGATTATGTGCGCGCTCTGGTCGGTCTGCGTTCCGGGCTTGACCACTCCGGGCCAGTGGGCGATCAGCGGTGTCGATACGCCGCCCTCGTGCTGGTTCTGTTTGTACAGGCGGAAGGGTGTGTTGGAAACCTGCGCCCAGCCTTCGTGATAGGTCCAGTACGAGTTCGCCGGTCCGGGCGGAATGTCCGGCGTGCGGGTCCGCTGGAACGGGCATCCGCCGTTATCGCTGAGGAAAAGCAGCAGCGTGTTGTCGTCCATGTTGAGTTTTTTGAGCCTGCCCATCAGCTTGCCTATGTTCTGGTCGACGCGGTCGATCATCGCAGCGAAGACCGCCATCGTCAGATCTTCGGTCTTCTTCCGGTCGTCCGAGAGCGTATCCCACGCCGGGACCTTGGGGTCCCGCGGCGCGAGTTTCCACTTCGGATCGAGCAGGCCCATCTTCAGTTGCCGCTGGTGACGCTCGACCCGCAGGGCGTCCCAGCCCTTCATGAACTTGCCCTTGTACTTTGCGATGTCCTCGGGCCAGGCCTGCAGCGGGTAGTGCGGCGCGTTGTAGGCGACGTACAGGAAGAACGGCTTGTTCGAATGTTTCCTGGCGGTCTCGTCGAGAAACTGCATCGCGTAGCCGGTGTTGGCGTCGGTCGTATAAAAACCTTTCTTCGGTACGGTGAACTTTTTTTCGTCCAGGCGGAACGTGTTATCGCCGGTGAAAAAGTTCGTAGCCCCGCTGAGGTGTCCGAAGTAGCGGTCGAACCCTTTCTTGATGGGGGTCGACGACATGTGCCACTTGCCCGTCATCAGCGTCCGATAGCCCGCCCGCTGCATTGCCTGTCCCAGCGTCATGGCGTTTCGCAACGCTCCGCCTCCGACTTCCCGATGATAACACCCGGTAAGCAGGCTCGCCCGCGTAGGCTCGCACTTGGCGGTGTTGTAGAACTGCGTGAACTTCAGCCCGCCGGCGGCCAGCTTGTCGATGTTCGGCGTCTCGATCGCACTGCCGTAACAACCGAGATCCGAGAACCCCATATCGTCGACCATTATCAGGATGACGTTCGGCGGCCGTTTACTCTTCGACGCTGCCCGCCCGGACCGCCCACAGGCAACCGCCGCGGCGCCTGCCGCCGCCGTCTTGAGAAAATTGCGTCTGCCGGTTCTATTCATCGAAGGCGATCCTCCGTTCCTTAACGTCCATTGGCGATCAGGAAATCCAGATCGCACGAAACGCTTATGCTCTGTCCGCCTTTCCCGAGGATCGTGATCTCGCCGCCGGCGCCAGGGACAATGTCCCGGACTCCCGTGAAATCGCCGGCGATGGGGATAACTCCCACGATTACCCTTATCGAGGTCGGCTGGGCCTTCTTGAATTCAACAAACGATTTGAATCCTTTCTCCTGCAGAAAGTTCGGTTCAACGCTCTCCTTTATACCGTAGTGGAAGAAACCGGCGATTTCTTCCATTCCAAGCACGCCCGAAAGCCTGCCGCTCCAGGGCGCGTAATGCCTGCCGCCATTGGACATCCAGAAGAGCGTCTGGGGCAATACGCCGGGATCCTTGAGTTGGAAATAGAGGTATCCCCGGTCCGGGAAGGAAGCCGCGGTAAAGACGAACGGCTTTGAGGTGTCGCTCACGAAGAGCACCACGTCCTCGTATCCCTTTTGGGTGGGATAGCGTGTCAGGTCCACGGTGCTGCCGTCGCAACAGGGCGCCTTCGTGCGGTCGGGTATCTCCTGTCCCGGTTTGAGAAGACAGTAACCTCCCATTGCGGAATCTTCGATCGGCGACGGCGTTGTGAATCCGGTTACGGGCCCCGTCATGTCGATAATTCCCGCCCCGGGTTCCCGGGGAAACTGGAGGATGGCGTGATGGCCCGCCGATGACTTTCCTTCCAGCCCGGTGACGATATGCTCGCTGTAGATCAACGGCTCGCCGTCTCTCAGCCGGATGATTTTCTCAACCGCGCCGCCGTCCGCATCGAGATCCATTCTCAACCTGAGCGCCTTTGCTCCGTCGCGATCGTCCAGTCCGACATAATCCCAGCAGTCGTTGCACGTCTTACCGTGTACGGGATGCTTTTGATTCTCGTATGGTTCGGTGTTGGCCCCGAATGGCAGGCAGAAAAAATCGCCGCGCAGGACCTTGACGATCGGGTCGATGTCTCCGATATCCGCCTCGTTCCACCATGGCGCGGTGAAGAAAGGCGATATGCTCTTGTTGAACGTGGCGGTCAGATGTCCGCCCTGGACGGTGACATGCACCTCGACCTGGTCGTTTTTCAGCAAGTAGCCCGGTTGGCCGTTGTTGCTTACAATTCCGCTCATGCGCCGCCCCAATAATCTTTCTGTCTGGCGAATTCTCTGAACATTTCTTCAGTTATTTCTTCCGAAACGCCTATCGCTTCGCCCATACCGTAGTTGAAGACGATGAAACCTCCGTCGGGAGTCGACCAGTTTTCAACCAGTTCGGTGATCTCGGATCGTATCTCGTCGAGGTTGCCCGCCGGCAGGGTCTTCTGGATATCCGCGGTGGTGAGAAAGCAGATTTTACCCGCGGCCAGTTCGCCCATCGTCTTGATACCGTACAATTGCGGCTGCTGTATGTTCATGACATCAACGCCGATGTCGATGAAGATCGGGATGAAATTATTGACGCGTCCGCAACTGTGGAACATGAGATGCCACCCGTTGTCGTGCACCGCCCGCACCATTTTCCGGTAGCGTGGAGCGAAGAATTCCTCAAACATGTCGCGGCTTATGAAAGTGGATCTCTGCGTGCCCCAGTCGTCGGTGACGAAAAGCCCGTTTACCCTGTCGCCGAAACGGCGATGCAGTTCGCCCCAGTGCTCGAGCTTCCACTCGAGGATCATGTCGAGGGTCTTCTCGCATTTTTCAGGTTCCTGGTACAGGTCCACGAGCGTCTCTGAGAAACCGTGAAGCATGTCGAGCCGTTCGAAGAGATTGAAATGGCTGGTAACGACGACATAGCGGTCTTCGGCGTCTTTCATCGTGTCGTCGAGGCGCTCGAAATAGAATGGGTCCTTCGGGTCCGGCGGACTGTAGGAATCGAGCTTCGACCAGTCGGCCAGCGGGTGATGCTTGACCTGGCCCATATTTTCGACGTCGGACGCTTCCCATCCGCATCCCCAGTCATCATATGCCTTGTGTCTGTCCGGCCAGCAGTTGGGGTCGAAGAACCACCCGTTCTTCTGCCGATCCATCTCCCAGCAGTCGCAGATATCGTTGGGGACGCCATCTACAATCGATTGCCAGAACGGGAGCCGGGGCGGTTTCCTGAATTCGATGGCTCTTGTCACGATCTCGCGTCTGTCCATGATCTTACTTCCTTGCCCTTACGAACTCGCCAGGTAACCCATGAGAGTTTCCCAGCCATATGAGAATACGAACCACGATGCGCCGAGCGCCAAAGCCCACTTCCATAATCCGGGCCATGCCTTGAGGCCGACCCATGGCCCTTTCGCGTCCGACAGCGTATATACCGTCAGGTTTTCAAGATCGACCGCTGCTGTTCGCTTTTGCTCGAAAACACTCAGTGCGAAGAAGATAACCACGGTGACAATGGAGGACAAGACTCCGAGATAGGCAAAATTGATATCGGTGAATATATCCAGGGCTATCGTAAAAGCCACGCTGCTGACCATTGCGATGAATCCGGACCACGGAGCGATTCTTCTGGTGAACATCCCGATGAGATAGATCGCGATAACCACTCCGAAAACATAGGCATAGAAATCCTGGATGAGTCCCATCACGGAACTTGCCGCCTGGAAGACCGGGACAAGCGCCAACGCAAGGAATATTGTCACGACCTCAGCGATGCGCACCACCTTTTTCAGCTCGGGCGGTTGCGCGCCTTTTCTAATGACTTGCGAATAGAAGTCACCGGCAAAGAGCGCCGAAGACGCTGTCAACATTCCGTCCACTGTAGACAGCAATGCCGCCATCAGGCCCGCAATCAACAGGCCTCGCAGCCCCTCCGGCACGAATGTCATGATGGCGACAACGAATGCCTCATCGTGCGGGACGTCCGGCATTTTGATCCGCATCAGGCAACCAACTATGAACGATGCCAGCGGATAGAATACGGCGAGAATGGCGACACCAAGAAGTCCCTTCTGCGCGTCTCGTTCACTCCTGGCTGCCAGCAGTCGCTGAGCCATTGAAAAATTACAGACCAACCACGCCAGCCCCGTAATCGGCGCCCAGGTCGCAATTGCCTGCCATGGAAAGAACGTTTTTGTTGTCAGCGACCAATCGGATGCCGGAACGATCGTACCCATTTTCACCCCGGCATCTGAAATCACGGTTGATTGCGCGAGAACCTTGAGACCGCCAACATTGGTGACAACAGCAACGAGTACTATTATCAATGTAATGACGACGAATATGCCCTGGTAGAAATCCATCGCCAGCACTGTCTTCATACCGCCGAGAATCACGTAGAAACCTATAATGACCGAAATGAGAATCACGCTCGGCCACAACGACCAACCGAGAACATTCCCCAGGAGAAGCGCCCCGAGGTATACCGCACCGGCCAGAGTGACGACCAATGCGCATGTCAGCAGCAGCGAAAACAGGATTCGGCACGGCAGGGAGAATCGTTTCTCGAGATACTCCGGCGTCGTGACGATCTTCGATCGCCAGTAGATCGGGACGAAAAACATCGCCGCGAACCATGCGGTGAACCACATATGCACGCTGTTCCATTGAATAATGTAGAACCCCCACAGGAATCCCAGACCGCACAAGGCGATAATGGCGGGGTCGGCGGCCATCGCGAACAAAGCCAATGCAATCTGATACCACGTTCTGTCGCGTCCTCCGGTGATGAATTCCGCGGCGGGGGCCTTCTTGTAGTAGCGGCTGACGAAATATCCGGCGATGAACACCACGACAAAATAGACGCCCACAATGATTGAGTCGATATGCTTGAGCATACGGTAGCTTTCCTTTCACCATGGCGCCTCAAATAGTCTAACGCATCATACGCGGGATCATCTGCCCCCGCTAATACAAATGCCCGTTTTCGAGACGACCAGGCCACGGACTCTTGTGTCAGTTCTCTCTTAGCCGCGGGTATTTCGCTTTTGTTGTTTCGTCGCGGTAGGGCCAGCCTTCGTTTTTCTGCTTCTTGCCGGGCGTGGTGCGACCGTCGTGGAGAGCCTTGGCTAGATCGTTGACTAACTCGTCCACAATTTTCGGGTGCGCCTCTTCCAGGTTCCTGGTTTCGCCAGGGTCTTCCTTGAGGTTGTAAAGCTGAACGAGTCTGGCGGTTGTTTTGATGTTCTGCCCGGGCAATCCCCACCCGCCGCCGGCGTTTCGCGTCATTATCAATTTCCAGTCGCCCTTGCGAATGGCGAACTTGCCCGAGATGGAATGGTGGATCGTGAACGGGCGCGTCTGGGTCTTCTTGCCTTTCAAGCAGGGGAAAAACGAGAACGAATCTTCGGCCGCATTGTCGGGGATCCCGCCTTTCCTGCCAAGCAGTTCGGCGAAGGTCGCGAAGAAATCGGTCGTGCAGATCGTCGCGCCGCTTTTGCTTCCCGGCGCCACCTTGCCCGGCCAGCGCACGATGAACGGAACGCGATGTCCGCCTTCGTAGATCGTGGCCTTGGCGCCGCGCCAGGGACCCGAGGGTTTGTAGTTCGCGGCGAACATCTTTGGAATCTTCACGTACGGGGCGAAACCGTTGTCCGATGTGAAGATCACCAGCGTGTTGTCCTCGACGCCCGATTCCCTCAACTGCTCGAGCACCTGTGCGACGACCCAGTCGGTCTCGGCGAGAAAATCGGCGTACCAACTGTACTGCTTGTACCTGCCTTTGAACTTCTCGCCCGGTGCGATCGGCGTGTGCGGCGAGGTCAGGGGCAGATACAGGAAGAACGGTTTTTTCGAAGCGTCTTTCGCACGCCGCTTGATGTAGCTCCGCGACTCTTTCGCCCAGTCGCCAAGGCAGTTGCACGCTTCAAAATCTTCAGCGGCCGCCCCGATGCGCTGGTACTTGTTGTACTCGTTGTGCGGGAAGCCCTTGTTGACCGTCGGGATGCTCACCGCGCGATTGTTCCGCAGGTAAACGTACGGCGACATGTCCAGGGATGAGAGAATAAAGAACGCCTCATCGAATCCCATGTCCGTCGGACCATTCTTAAACGGCTTGCTGTAGTCGATTTGCCAGGAGGCCGATCGTTTCTTCTTATCGGTGTTGGCGCCCTTGGGCAGCCTCACGAAGTCGGCGCCGAGGTGCCACTTTCCGATGCACGCGGTGTGATAGCCCGCGTTCTGCATGAAGTTCGGCAGGTTCAGGCGCCGCGGGTCCATCAGCGCCTTGTCGGTCGGGCTGAACAGCACGCTGCTCTTGAGCCGGCTGCGCCAGTTGTATCGTCCTGTGAGAATCCCGTATCGCGTCGGCGTGCAGACCGACGAACTGGTGTGCGCGTCGGTGAACCGCATGCCCTCTTTGACCAGTTGATCCAGCGTCGGCGTGGGAACGATCCCGCCGGCGAAGCTCGGTTCGCCCGGTCCCATGTCGTCGGCGAGTATCAGCACGATGTTGGGCGCACCGTTCACCGCCGGCGCAGCACCGGCGCCCCGCCCGACAGCCAACACCGCGGCGCCCGCCGCTACAGTCTTAAGAAAATCGCGTCTGCTTGTTCTATTCATGTTCTTGCCTCAAAGAGTACAACGCATCATAAGCCCGATGATTCGCAGTTCCTGATACAAATGATCGCCCTTGCTGTATCAAGTTTAGAATGGGACCAGGTACGAATTGCCTGACCGGGCGAGTCTTGCTATATGTGACGTCAGATGTGCTGTAACGCGAGAGGCGTGTTATACCGCCTGTTAGCCAAGAAAAACACCCGGCAGGCACCACTGAAACAGCCTGCAAGGTTTCAGAGGGCAGGCGGCGAACGGCTGGCGCGATTACGTCCCGACAAGTCGTTGTGACAAGTGGTTGTCCTGATGCTTTGAGTGAGGTATCTTCGTCTGTGTGGCGCGTGCCGTGGCTGAAGCTGAGAGCTAACAGCTTACAGATAATAGCTTTAACGGCCTGTGACATATCAGATGGCGTCAAATGAATATTCAAGAAAACCCCAGGGCGGGTTGTGTCATTATAAACGCATGCCAGTAAAGGTGTTACGTTAACAGCAAGAGCAGGCATGCACGTTTCTCGGTTTAAGCCGGAGGTTCACGCTTCCGGCGAGTGTGACATATGGCGCGGCGGGAATCATGTAATATCAAGGGATGGTGATGCGATTGTAAGTGACTGTCCAGCTCGATGATAGCGATGGTGTGATCGTGTTTCAGCGATGCATCCGGCTGTGGCGCGGCGCGGAAATCAGGGCCGAAGGTGTGAACCATTTGTGACATGTCAGCGAGATTACTGTCAGCGGAGAATAAAGTCGACCACGTTTGGCGCGGCTACTTGGCGGGTTTGGCGGCGGGTTTTTTCTTGTCGTCCTTGGCGCCGCCGGCTTTCTTTTCGTCCGGGTTGGCTGCGCGGAGGTACTTGAAGAAGTATGCGGCCTGTGCGGCGACCGGGTCGCCGGTGAACGGTTTTGGACCGTCTTTGAGCAGCAGGACCGATCGCAGGCGCAACTGGTCGCATTTCTTTTTGACGGCGACGGCATAGCTGGGGTGATGGACGTCATTGGTCTTGCTGAAAGGTATCTCGTTGTACTGGAACAGCGGCGGGTCGCCCCTGCCTGCGTATCGCAGCGCCAGCGTGTCGGCGCCTCGCGGCGTGAGCAGCCCTCCATGGACAGACACCAGCGAAGAGAATCGCCCGATGCGATCCCTGCTTCCGCGCCTGCCCACATCGGGATGGAAACCCAACCACATCGACATGATTGCCCCGGCTGAATGGCCGTACACGCCGATCCGCCTGGGGTCGATGTTCAGTTTCCCGGCGTCCGCTCGCAGGGCCTGAATCGCCCTGGCGCCGTCGAACATGATCTCCTGGTAGGATGCGTGTTTCAGGAAGCGGTAGTTCATTGTCGCGAACGCCACCTTGGCGGCCAGGCATTTTTTCCGCATCGGCTGGCGATGCCCGCTCGACTTGTCGCCGCCGACGAACCCTCCGCCGTGAATGTACATGACTATCGGCGTGGGCTTATCTGACTTCGGCAGCCAGATGTCCATGACGTTTCGTTCGTGCGGACCGTATTTCGCGTTGGTGATAGTTATCGTGCCGTCATCGTCGGTTTTTGTGACGGTCTTGATATTCGCCGAGCCCTTTGAAGAGCCTTTGTCGCGGGTCTTGTTCCCTCGGGCCTGGCCGGTCATGTACGCCCTGACCTCTTTGACCGTGAGCACGCCGTCCCTGTTGGCGTCCGCGGCGGGGAATTTTTTCAGAGCGGCCTTCAACTGCGGATTGTTCTTCGATGTGATCTCCCCTTGCGCGGCGGGCAGCATCGCCCCCGCGCCCGCCATGACCACAACGACCATACAACACAGCAAACCGCCGCGACCGGTGCGTATACGTTCCCGCATGGTATTCTCCTGTTAATATTCCGTCGGATTATACGCATATGACCGGTCGGAGGTTACAGGTTCTTCGATATCCTACTCCGGCCCGTCTTGAATCACGCCGGATATCCGGAGATCGCAATTGGCGGCGAGGCGGACAAAAAAACTTTTCCCGTCCGAAAAAAAACGAGTCATGCGCAAGTTTCTCCCGGACGGTCTGTTGTATCCCGCGGTCCGCCGAACGGTCCGCCGAGGAGCATTTTTCCTAAAGATTATTGCTTTGAGAATCGATAAAGTTGGTGTAGGATACACTTGATGGAATTATGGTCTCTGCTGTTGTTCGACAGCGGGCCGGTGTGAAAAGAACCGATAACCATTATCAGGGATGTAAGGTCGAAACGCTAAGGCGTCTCACGCGCAGCCCACTTGAAATAATGGGTTCTTTGTTCCCCGGACCTGCATCGGCATCTAGCGGAGACCATTTTTTTTTTGCTCCGATGAGGCCGTCACGTTTATACTGAGGTCGATCGCGGCAGGAGGCCGCGCAGTTTAGCTGGGTGGCGGATGTTTTTGCTTGTAAGTGTCGCACTGCACCGGCAGGATAGTATTGATGGGTTGTTATATCGGCATAGACATCGGCGCTGTAAGTGTCACCGCTGTCCTCTGGACAGACGAGGCGAATCTGTCCCTGCCCGCCGGTTGGGTTTCCTGCGGCCCGTCGGGGGGGAACGGTGATGGGGCGATGTGGATTTCACCGTACCGCCGGACACGAGGTCATCCGCTTGCAGCCACGTGCGAATTGCTGGAAGACATACTCTCGGGCTTCGGGGCGGAGAATATCGCGGCGATATGTTTGACCGGTAGCGGGTCGTCTCTGGCGGTTGAAAAGCTCAATGCGCACCGCATGAACGAGTTCCAGGCCATCGCCGAGGGATTGAAGGCCCTCGGCGTGTCAGTCAGTACGGTATTCGAGATGGGCGGGGAGACTTCCAAGTACCTCCGCCTCGCCCGGGGGGACGACGGGACGTTGAGTATCATCGACTACGCCACCAACGGTGATTGTGCGGCTGGGACTGGCAGCTTTCTGGACCAGCAGGCCGGACGCCTGCAATACGCCATTGAAGATGTCGCCGAGCTGGTGGACCAGGCCGAGCGATCGGCCCAGATAGCTGGAAGGTGCAGCGTGTTCGCCAAGTCAGACATGATCCACGCCCAGCAGAAAGGCTACTGTCCCGCCGAGGTGCTCGGAGGACTCTGCGACGCGGTTGCGAGGAACTTTCGCGCCGCTGTCGTCCGTTCTCATCCGGTCGTAGCCCCGGTGGCGATGATCGGCGGGGTCGCTTCGAATGCCGCGGTAGTCAAGAGCCTTCGCGAGGCGTTCGATCTCGGGCCTGAAGAACTTATCGTCCCCGAAGCACACAGGCATATTCCGGCGATCGGGGCGGCGTGTGCGGCACGGCGAATGGGCGCCAAAGCCCCGAACCTGACCGCCCTGGCCGAGGTCCACAGTTCCGGAGATACCGCCGGCGGGGCGTTCCCGACAACGGCGCCCCTGTCGATGGAAGACGTGCTGCTGCTGCGCGATCGCACCGAAAACTACGCCGGGGCCAACACCGCCCTGCCCGTCGAGGCATATCTCGGAATCGATATTGGCAGCGTCTCGACGAACGTTGTGGTTATCGATGAAGCCGGAAGGGTGATAACTGAAATATACACCGCG
Source organism: Phycisphaerae bacterium (assembly GCA_016782885.1). GTDB lineage: Bacteria > Planctomycetota > Phycisphaerae > SM23-33 > SM23-33 > BS750m-G57. The sequence goes on from JADHXQ010000020.1 coordinate 51,242, forward strand.
ACAATGGGCAGGCCCATAGAGGTCGTCGCCGGTGCTCTGTCGCGGATCGAAGAGCAATGGGGCGGGTCCCTGACTATCTGCGGGGTCGGTACGACCGGGTCGGGACGTGAACTGATAGGCGAACTGGTCGGCGCCGATACGGTGAACGATGAAATCACCGCCCACAAGACCGGCGCGATGTTCGTCGGCAGGACCATGCTGGATGGAAAACTGCCGGACACGATTTTCGAGATCGGCGGGCAGGACGCAAAGTACATCTCGCTGCAGGACGGTGTTGTCGTCGACTTTACGATGAACGAGGCGTGTGCCGCCGGTACGGGCAGCTTCCTGGAAGAACGCGCTGAAGAACTGGACATCGCCATCAAGGACCAGTTCGCCGAGTTGGCCCTTTCGAGCAAGGCTCCGATACGCCTCGGTGAGCGATGCACGGTGTTCATGGAGCGCGACGTGAACAGCTACATGCAGCGTGGCGCCGACAAGGCCGACCTGGTCGCCGGACTGGCGTGTTCGGTAGTCTACAACTACATCAACCGCGTGGTGCGGGGACGCCACATCGGCGAGTGTATCTTCTTCCAGGGCGGGACGGCGTACAACGATGCTGTGGCGGCGGCGTTCGCGGCGATCACGGGCCAACAGATAATCGTGCCCCCGCACAACGGCGTGATCGGCGCGATTGGCGCCGCGCTGCTCGCCAGCGAGAAGAGGAAGCAATCCCGCGAGACCGCGGACCTCGAAGCTACTGATCGTGGCGATGGTCAATACGTACCCCAACCGCGCGAGAAGGTCTCTCCCGCCGCTTCGCAGTTCAGGGGATACGATATGTCCAAGGTGGACTACTCCCTGAGAGAGTTCACCTGCAACCATTGCTCCAACGCCTGCCAGATCCAGGAATTCAACGTCGAGGGAAACAAGACCTACTGGGGCGACAAGTGCTCCGAACGCTTCCG
>JADHXQ010000101.1 GCA_016782885.1 Phycisphaerae bacterium
ATTTTGGTAACGACAAGTCTGAAACGGTCGGCCTTTACATAATTGAAGTCGTTAATCCCTTAATCCCGAAAATCCATGTAATCCCCAACTGTCGTTCGAAGGCAAAAAGCTGTCGCCACTTTTTTATGTCGCACACCCAATCCAGGCAAACGGGCTTCTCGCGGGACCTTATTTGAGGTTTTCCAATTTCATCAAGAATCCCACGCGCCAAGCGGTCCGGTGGATCGGCTTGTTCTGGATAGCATTCATTTGGATTTCGAAAAGTGTGTTGCATACGCCTTCTCAATTCTATCCTGTTGGTGTGCGTCGCGGATGCGAATTTCCTTGCCCGGTGAAACCGCGAATATATAATAGTATTTGTAGAGGTCAACGACATCAGAACGTCAGACACGAGGACGGCGCGACATGGTTCGCCTCCAACTGCCCAGAGAAGAGATAACCGCCTTTTGCAAGCGGCGCCAGATTGAGAAGCTGTGGTTGTTTGGCTCGGTGCTGCGAGACGACTTCGGCCCGGACAGTGACGTCGATGTCCTGGTGGAATTCGCCGCGGGCTCCGCCCACAGCCTGTTCGACATGGTGCGAATGGAGCTGGAACTCGGTCAACTGCTGCATCGTGACGTGGATCTGATTGAAAGGGCGGTCTTGGAGCAAAGCGAAAACTACATTCGTCGTCGCGATATCCTGGAGTCGCTGGAGCCCGTCCATGTCGCGTGACGAGGGATAAGAAACGGGTCGGAGGTATTTTGTCTTCTGATGGGGCCGGTAGTTAACCGCGTTTCTTGCTTCCTGCTACGCCCTCTGGGCTTCTCAGGACAGGTCACTTGCTTATGAAAAAATGCGATATTCCCGGGAAAAGGCTCCTAACATATTGGTACTACGAAAGATAAAATAGTTCTGACCCTTTTTCCTTTCAAATAGTTCTGACCCTTTTTCCTTTCCTTTTTCCTTTCCTTTTTCCTTTCAAGCAAATGAAGAGCAACAAAACGCCGATAACTACTTGTCTTATAAGCATATAAAATAGTTCTGACCCCTTTTTTCCTGCCCACGTTAAGCCTGCTTTAGTAGTGGAGCGGCGGGCTGCATTCGACCTGAGCCGGTCGATTGAATGAGGGCAGGAGCGCTGGCGCTCACACGTTTTCTTTCCTGCACCAGGTCAACGATCCGCCGCAGGCGGGCCGCATCGGCCAAGTTCCCATAAAGAAGCCTCTGTCTTCTAGCACGAAAGGAACGGGTAATGAGAGCCAAGATGGCATGCATAGTCGCGGTCACACTTCTGACCGCTCCCGGCGTTGTTGCAGCCAACGCCATCCCGCTGACCGGCAGCGTTGACAACGGAGAGGTGCGGTACGACTGGGAGTTCTTCCCGACTTTCGGCGCGGCGGAATTCGTTATCTCGAACATTGGCACGACGCCGCTGACGCATTTTGATCTGCCCATTACCGGACTGACAGAGTACGAAGCCGACCCGGATTTCTGGACACTCTCGCCGGAGACAGGGACGGGGATGTTTACGATAAGTAGCGGGGGTGGTGAATTGCGCTACGGCGACAGCTTCTTAGTCGACTACTTCTTCGACCCGGACGCCGTAGTCTTGGGCTATGCGGACCTGTACTACGAGGGGTTCCACACCGGAACCCTCCACAACATCGTAACGACGACGCCCGAACCGGCAACGCTGACCTTTTTCGTTATCGGAGCAGCAACACTGATTCGCAGGAAACGGAGATAGGATTATGTCGAGGAACGCAATCGCATTGTTACTGATTCTGTTGGTTGTTCTTGCTGCTCCCAGCATTGCTGCGGCTGACGCCATCCCTCTTGTCGGCAGCGTTGACAACGGGGAGGTGCGGTATGAGTGGGAGTTCTTCCCGACTTTCGGTGATGCTCAGTTCGTTATCTCGAACATCGGCACGACGCCGCTGACGCATTTCGATCTGCCCATTACCGGACTGACAGAGTACGAGGCCGATCCGGATGTCTGGACACTCTCGCCGGAGACAGGAACGGGAATGTTCAGGATAAGTAGCGGTAGCCTGCGCAATGGCCAGTCTTTCTTGGTCGACTACCTCTTCGACCCGGATGAGGTGGTTCTTGGCTATGTAAGCATGGTCTACACGGACGATGGGGATATCAGCAACACGCTGGACGGCATCGTAACGACGACTCCCGAACCGGCAACGCTGGGGATGTTGGCTATCGCATCGGCCTCACTGATTCGCAGGAAACGGAGGTAGGATCATGTCGAAAAACACAATCGCATCGTTACTGGTTCTGTTGGCCGTTCTGGCCGCCCCCGGCATTGCCGCAGCCGACGCCATCCCGCTTGTCGGCAGCGTGGACAACGGGGAAGTGCGGTATGAGTGGGAGTTCTTCCCGACTTTCGGTGATGCTGAGTTCGTTATCTCGAACATCGGCACGACGCCGATAACGGAATTCGAACTGCCCATAACCGGACTGATAGAGTACGAGGCTGACCCAGACGTATGGACAGGTACGCTGGATAAAGATACGAGGATTTTCAGGATAACGGGCGGTTCGTTAGAGAACGGTGGGAGTTTCCTGATCGACTACTTGTTCAACAAAGACGAGGTGGTGTTAGGCTATGCGGACTTGTACTACGAGGGGTTCCACACCGGAACCCTCCACAACATCGTAACGACGACGCCCGAACCGGCCACGCTGGGGCTCCTGGCGTTGGGCGGTCTGGTGTTGATTCGCAGACGGAAGAAATAGCCTCCCCATTCCGTTCATGCCGGTTTTTCTTCTGATTTCGCCCCCATTGTTACACATGCGTAACGATTTGTGCCCCAAGCCCATTTCTCTATTGATACACACATTTTTCACGCCAATACTATTCTGGTAGCTATCAGCTTTCAGCTATCAGCCTTCATCTGATGGCTGACAGCTAATTAACGACCTAGCGACACCGGAGTTGATCCCTCCGGTGATGCAATAGAACACAAGAGGCTTGGCAACTGGTAATTGGCAACTGGCAACTGGCTCAACGGCAAGGATCTTCAGGACAGGCCGCAAACTGATGCCGGAACGCGCCGGTTCCATTCGACAGGTTCATGGCGTTTGGGGCTTGTCGAGGAATGCGATTATGGAATTGTGCCTGGTACGTGGACTGCTGAATGAACAGAATGTATAATATTGGGGATAGGTGATTTGCGACGCCGGCAGGACGTAAGGTTTAAATAGCATAAAGACAGAAGAGAGGCTTGAAAATGACGACTAAGGAAATTGCCATAAGGAACATTCAAGAACTTTCGGAAGATGCTACTTGGGAAGATATCCAAGAGAGGATTAACTTCGTCGCGGGCGTGCGTAAAGGCCTCAGTGAGCTTGACGAAGGTAAGGGTATTGCCCATGAGCGGATCAGGGAGGAGTTCGAAGAATGGCTTTCAAGCTGAACTGGTCTCCGATGGCAAGACTCGATCTTAAGGACATTGCTGCTTTTGTAGCCGAAGACAGTGCTTCGGCAGCAGAACGATTCGTCAGGAGCCTGTTCCAAACTGTGGAGAAATTGGCCGATTTTCCAGAATCCGGAAGAACTGTACCTGAGTTCAATGATCCTGCTATCCGTGAAGTAATTCGTAAACCATGCAGGATCGTATACAGAGTGGACCGCGGAAAGCGCATCGTCGAAATTGTAAGGGTTTGGCATGCAGCCAGAGGAACTCCAGAGATCCAATAGTTGCTAACAACCGCATCAACTCGGACTGGCAATTCCTCCGCGTTCCATCCCCGCCGGTGAGAATACTCGATTGAGCCCGAATCTCCGGCTAGAGGAGATTTTGTGTAGAATAATGAGTTGACAGTATGAAAAATGATCTTGCTGGATGGTGAGTCCTATGGTACATTAATAACATGACAACAGTGCAAGAAATCGAAAAAGCCGTGGCGCATCTCCCCCGGCCTGACCTGGATAAGTTCAGGACTTGGTTTAACACATTTGATGCGGACGCATGGGACAAACAGTTCGAAGAAGATGTGCAGAGCGGAAAACTTGAGCGTCTCGCAGATCAGGCCCTTGACGACCTTGACCGCGGGCGATGTACTGAACTGTGAACCATCAAGCCAATCCAGCTTTTTGGAAATGTTATCACCGCCTCCCTGACCATATCCAGAAACTTGCGGACAATGGTTTTCAGCTCCTCAAAAAAAATTCTCATCATCCGTCCCTCCATTTTAAGAAGGTCGGCCGTTTCCGATCTGTCCGTGTCGGCACGCACTACCGTGCCATGGGGGTTGATTCTCCTCAAGGAATTGTGTGGTTCTGGATTGGCACCCACGAAGAATACAACAAACTCATAAAATAATTCTGTGCGAACAAAGGGTTGCACGCTACGTCGCAATAGCGCCAACCGTGAACCCAAACGTTAGCACGATCCCCCAATCGCGATTTCACGCCTTTCTGATAGCTGACAGCTTCTCCCGGGGCTACGGCGTGACAGGCGTCCCGAAGGATGCGGGTTTGAATCCCGCCCGTTCCATTCGACAGGTTCATGGCATTTGGGGCTTGTCGAGGAATGCGATTATGGAATTGTGCCGGGTACGGGGACTGCTGAATGAACAGAATGTATAATATTGGGGATAGGTGATTTGCGACGCCGGCAAGACGTAAGGTTTAAATAGCATAAAGACAGAAGAGAGGCTTGAAAATGACGACTAAGGAAATTGCCATAAGGAACATTCAAGAGCTTTCGGAAGATGCTACTTGGGAAGATATCCAAGAGAGGATTAACTTCGTCGCGGGCGTGCGTAAAGGCCTCAGTGAGCTTGACGAAGGTAAGGGTATTGCCCATGAGCGGCTCAGGGAGGAGTTCAAAGAATGGCTTTCAAGCTGAACTGGTCTCCGATGGCAAGACTCGATCTTAAGTGGACCGTGGAAAGCGTATCGTCGAAATTGCAAGGGTTTGGCATGCAGCCAGAGGAACTCCAGAGATCCAATAGTTGCTAACAACCGCATCAACTCTTGAACCTTCGCGGCACTGTGTCATGCGGGTTTTCGGCAGAAGATCAGGTATACCGGCAGACCGGCTAGGAGTACTGCGAGGCCTATGACGGCCCATCTCCCGGCGTAGTCGATGGAGCTGTAGAGCATGAATGCGCACATGCCCGCGAACAGGATCACCGTCAGCGGATATCCGGGCACGCGGAATGGTCGCTCGCGGTCGGGATCCCTGAATCGCAGTACGACTACCGACACCGCCGTTAGCAGCAGGAACGCCCAGAACACCGGAGCGGTGTACTTGGCGGCCGCGTCGAACCCGCTACCGAGTTGTTTTTCGAACCACCCGCCCAGTGCGGGCAGGATAATCAGCACTACCGCGATAGTGCTCTGGACGAGCAGCGCCACTACCGGTGTCTTGAACTTTTCATGCCATTTTCCAAGCGGTCGGAAAGCTGGAAAATCTTCCCCCAAAGCGCAGATAGCTCGCGAACCGGTGAACATGCATCCGTCCATACCGGCCAGTGCGGAAACAGCGACCAGGACGGTCACCGCCACCGCGCCCGGATCGCCCAGGACGGTTCTCATCGCTTCGGCTGCCAGCGTGCCCGGGTATTTGCGCATTCCTTCAAAACCGAGCACGCGCAGATATGCCAGATTGATCAGCAGATAGATAACGGTGATCAGGGCGATGGACCCCATTAGAACCCAGAGCATGTTGCGCCGCTTGCCTTTGAGTTCACCGGCAACGTACGCGGCCTCGTTCCATCCGCCGAAGGTCAGCAGGACGAACACCATCGCGTATCCCAACCAGCCCGGGTTCCCTGCCGCCGGCGCGGTTGTTGTCGCCGCTGCCGACAACCCCGCCTTGCCCATCAGCAGTCCGATAATCGCAATGGCCAGAACGCCGCCTATCTTGGCGATGGTCAAAGCGTTCTGCACCCACTTCTCAGTGCGCAGTCCGATTACGTTGCACGCAGTCAGCACGACGGTGGCCGCCAGCGCCAGGATCAGCGGCCCGAAGGCTCCCATACCCAGCGCCGGTGCGGTGAATTCACCGAACACATACGCGAGCATCGCAATCGAGCCGGTCTGAATGACCGTCGCCCTTGCCCAGACGAATCCGAACCCCGCCGGTCTGCCGAATGCCCGGGTGATGTACACGTACTCGCCGCCGACTTTTGGATATGCAGCAGCCAGTTCGGCATAGCACAGGGCCCCGCAGAGGCAGAAGAATCCACCGGCCACCCAGGCAAGCATCATCTCCAGCGGACCTGACGTGTTGGACGCGACCCATGAGGGGGCCTTGAAAATCATCGAGCCTACCACGATCGCGACGACAACGGAGATCGCGTCGATTACCGACATATGGCGTGCTGGGGCGTTTGTGTCTGTGGACATATTCTGTCATTCCTTTCGGATGGTAGACTCCCCCAGGACTAACGCAGGAGCTTGCGAGGATATTACCACGTTCGGAGGTGTTTTAGAATCATGAGTTTTGGTGGCCGCCATGCGCCACGAGCAGAATTTATATTGCGTTTCTCAACGCGGCAGGGGACAATACCCTTTACATTCCTGCCATCGGCGTGATGCCAGATGCAAAAAAAATACCGACCTTGCAATCCGGAAGGATATGCCGTCGTTTGTTCTTTGTATGCTTCGACGGGTCGGCGAACGCGACCGGTTGTTAAACAATGCGTTAACCTTAACTCGGCGCCTGATGTCGGGGTGCCGGAGGATGTGTATGGTGGACTTGTGTGGGAAACGCTCGTTTGTGCTGTGGTTGATCGTGCTGGTAAGTCTGCTGGCGCCCCTGGCGGGGGCTCAGGAGAAGGCCGACCCGGCCCTTGATCTGTACTACAACGCCAATTCATTGTGTCATCGCCGCTTCTACAAACAGGCGGTCGACGAATACAAAAGATTCCTGGCGAAGCATCCCGACCACACCAAGGCCCCCACGGCACGCTGGGGGATGGCTATCAGTCTGTACAACCTCTCCAAGTCCGCGGAAGCCGAACCGCTTCTGGCGAAGCTTGTGGGCAGCCGGTGGATCAAGGCCCAGGACCAGGTGCATAATCTGTGGGGTTCCTGCCTCCTGGAACTCGGCAAGTTCCCCGAAGCCGAAAAGGCGTTCACCTGGACCATCGCCAACGGAAAAGATCCCAAGGGTAAATCCGTAACTGACGCGAGGGTTGGACTGGTCGAGTCCTTCTACCTCCAGCGGAAGTGGAAGGAACTGGTCACGGCCTCCGACTTGCTGCTGACCAACGCGCCGGCCTCTCCGCACGCCGACAAGGTGCGTTTCCAGGGCGCGGTAGCCAGGTCGAAGCTCGAGGATTATGCGACGGCCGCAACCGTCTTCGAAAAACTCATCGCAACCAGCAAGAATACCGAGTTGGTCCATCGCGCGATCTTCAGGCTGGCCGAGTGCAAGCACTTGACCGGTAAGTTCGCCGAGGCCGCTGAAATGTACGCCAAGATCGCCAAGGGCGACAAGGCCAGCAAAGGCGTCTACAGCGAATACGCATACTACGACCTGGGCGTGGTCTACTTCCTGCAGAAAGAATATACCAGGGCGATCGAAGAGTTGCTGGGTTTCACCAAGGCCTATGGCGCCAGCAAGCTGTGCGAGAAGGCGCAGTTGTATCTCGGAAGGGCGTATCTCGAGATCAAGGAATACAACAAAGCCACCCAGTATCTCAAGCCGCTCAGCGATCCAAAGAACAAGACGTCCACCGTAAAACCGTCAGCGACTTTGTGGTTGGCGCGGGCCTATGCCCGCCAGAACTCCAGCGCCACGGTGGTTTCCATCCTGACCCCGGTGATCGAGACTTTCGCCCAGACCCCCGAAATGCCCGGTTTGCTCAATGAACTGGCCACTGCGCAAATGCGATTGAAGAAGTACCCCGAAGCCGCCGCCCTGTACGCACGCGCAAGGTCCATTTCCAAACCGCCCCAATCGGTCGAATTCCTGCGACTCCAGGCGTTCTGCCTAAGCCAGGCCAAACAATACGACGCTTCGATGAAGCTTACAGAAAGCTTCCTCAAGGAACACGCCGGCGACGCGACTAAGCCCGAGGTGATGTTCATCAAAGCCGAAAACCTGCTGATGCTCAAGAAGCCCGCCGAGGCGCTCGCCGTCTACATGCAGTTCCTGACCACGGCGCCAAAGCACGAGCGGGTGCCCCTGGCTCACTTCCGCGTTGCCCAGATTCACATCGGCGCCAAGCAGTGGGCCAAAGCCGCCGAGCACCTTACGAGCCTGCTGGCGGGAGACCACGCCGACAAATCCTTCGACGAGGCCAACTTCATGCTGGGTGACTGCTATTTCCACCTGGAAAAGTGGGACGAGACCATCACGGCGCTCGAAACCTTCCTGGAAGAAAAGCCCACCAGCACCAACGTCGATACCGCGATATACAACCTGGCGCTGGCGTGCCAGAGGAAGAAACTCAACGACAAGGCGATCGGTATTCTCCGCGACCTGGTTTCGACCAAGTACGTCCGGCGCAACGACGAAGGCAAAGCCCTCGAAGACGCCGACGACCCGACACTCCCCAAGAAGGAAAGGAACCAGAGGAGGCAGAAGAGGGAGCAGAGGGCACGGAAGTACCGGGAGATCCTGCAGAAGCAGCGTCACAGCCAGAATGCGCGCATCGAACTGGGCAAACTGCTGTACGAGGCCGGGACATACCCCGAAGCCGCATCGCATCTCCAGACGGCGCTGCAGTACTTCAAGCAAAAGAAGGAAAAAGGCAACGGAAACGCCGAGTACTATCTCGGTTGGGTTTACCTCAAGCAGGACGAGCTCAAAGAGGCCGCCGGATATTTCGCTCAGGTCGCCGCGTTCCCGAACCACCCATTCGCCCAGGACGCCGCACTGCAGTGCTCGATCCTCCACATCCGCAACAAGGACGTCAAAAGCGCCCAGGCCGCACTGGAAAAAATGATGACCGGTCCGAATCCCATCAAGGCCGACCAGGGCGCCTACTACCTCGGTCTGGCGATGGCTCGCCAACCGGATCTTCCCAAGCCCGCCCAGAACGAAAAACGGTACACTGCCGCACTGGCTAATTTCCAGACCGTCCTGACAAAGTATCCCAAGAGTGACAAGATCCCCAACGCCCTGTACTGGAAGGGCAAGTGTATCGCCAAGCTCCCCAAGGAAGGCGGGCCCGCCAAAGCCGCCGAAATCTACGCCACATTCCTCAAGACTTACCCCAAACACAAACTCGCCCACGACGTCTCGATCGACCTGGGCAAAATTCAGTTCGACGCCAAAGAGTACGAGGCGGTCATTACGGCGATGAAAGCCCTGCTGGACCCCAATGCCGAACCGCAGATAAAGGGCACGCTCAGGGAAAATGCCTTCTACCTCCTGGGATGGAGCTACTCCAAGACCGGTCAAGCCGAAGCCAGCGCCACCGCACTCGAAGAAATGGCAAAATTGCAGGGCAAGAAGGGCGCCACCAGCGCTTCGGCGAGTTTCCAGGCCGGCGAGTCCCGAATGAAACTCCAGCAGTACGCAGAAGCGCTCAAGCACTTCCAACGGGCCGTCAGCGCCAGCGCCCCCAAGGCCGACGCCGCGGCGAAAGATTCCACGCACGCTTCGGCTATGCTGCGCGTGGCCGAATGCGAAGGCCTGACCGACAAGTGGAACGAAGCGCAGCGGACCTGCCTGGAATTCATGAAGCTTTATCCCACCTCGCCGCTGGCGCCGCAGGTCACGTTCACCCTTGGATGGTCCTACGAGAATCGCAAGCAGTATTCCCAGGCCATCGAGCAGTATCGCCTGGTAATTGCACGCAAGAAAAATGACGAACTCAGCGCACGGGCCCAGTTCCAGATTGGCGAATGCCTGTTCGTTACTAACAAGCTTGATGAAGCCATCACCGAACTGATCCGCGTTGAGACCAAGTACAGCTTCCCAGAGTGGTCGGCAAAGGCTATACTCGAATTGGGTCGAATCCGCGAAGCCCAGAAAAACGAAGACGAAGCCATAAAGCGTTATAACGAAGTAATCGAGAGATTCCCCAAAAGCGCCGCGGCGACCGTCGCCAAAAGCCTCCTGAGGAAATTACAGTAACAGTAGTCAGAAGAACTGAATCGAAAGGACCCGGAATATGTCGTCAGATACAAAAAGAGCAGTCTGCCAGATTGCGATAGCGATGGTCTTTCTCGTTGGTCTGGCAATAACGGTCGATTGTCTCGCACAAGGTGTGGGCGATGGTATCAAGAAAACCGCGGAAAGCCAGGGTCCCAAGAACGTCCTGGACTTGATAATGGCCGGCGGATACGTGATGTTCCCGCTGGGCTTGTGTTCGGTGCTGGCATTGGGAATTGCCGTCGAACGCTTCATAAGCCTGACTCGCAGCAGGCTGCTGCCCGCCGAGTTCAGTGAGGGTCTGCGGGAAACTTTCGCCGGCGAGAAGGATTACAAGGCAGGAATGGAGTACTGTGAAGAGAACCCCTGTCCGTTGAGCAACATATTCAAGGCTGGAATCAATCGCGCCCCCCAGGGGGACGAGGCGATGGAAAAGGCCATTGAAGACGCCGGTCTGCGCGAAGTCAACAAGATGAAGCGAAGCCTCAAGCCGCTGGCTGTTATCGCCCGAGTCGCTCCGCTGCTGGGCCTGCTGGGCACGGTTTACGGTATGATCTCGGCGTTCCAGTCGGCATCCGCGATGGGCGTCGGTAAGGCCGACAGGCTCGCCACGGGCATCTACGAGGCCCTGGTGACGACCGCTACCGGACTTACGCTGGCGATTCCTGTGGTGATCGTATACGAGATCCTCTGCCATCGCGTTGATTCGATTGTGGACCACATGGACGATCAGGCGTTCGAGTTCCTGGAGTACACCGCATACGGCGATGGCACCAAGCCGGCGCCGTCGGTCTCCCAGAAAGTCACCCCATCCGCTGAATAGGATTAACTCCCATGAGATTTCGACGCGAAGAAGGTGCCGGAGAAGGTATCATCAACCTGGAGTCGCTTCTGGATGTGATGTTCATCCTGCTGATCTTCTTTATGGCTACCACGACGTTCAAAGAAGAAGAGTACTTCAGACCGGTGAACCTTCCGGCTGTACACAAGAAGCACACCGCGCTGAGCAACCAGGCGAAGGTGATAGTTGTTAACGTCAGAGGCGAAGATCGCAACAAGGAAGACGCCCTGTATGTGGTTTCAGGCAAACAGATCAACCTGTTGCAGCTTCGCAAGATGGTAGCCGACAAAATCGCGAGCGACAAGAATCATAAAGTCTTGATTCGCGGTGACAAGCTTGCCTTGCACGGTAACGTCGCCATGGCGGTAGCCGCGTGTCACGATGGGGGGGTCGACACGGTAAATATTGGTTACTCCGACAAGGCGACCGAATAGCTGATGTGGACGGTGAACTATGGCTGAAGAAGACCAGAGACAACAAGCGAAGATTCACAAGAGACCTCGGCGCCAGCGCAAGGTGCTGCGAACCTTGTTGGTGTGGGTGATTATCGCCCTGCTGATACTGCCAGTGGCCGGTGTTATCGCGTTTGCGAACATGTACCCGGACCAGTGGAAGGCCTACACTGCCAGAAACGGGTTTCCCGTCAGGGATCGTGACGGTAAGACCCAGCAGATGGCCTGGGAAGAGGTCGAACTGATCGACGGTCCGGTAAACGAGCTGCCCGACAACACGTCGGCCGGTCTGTCGAAAGACGGGAAAACGCTTGTTTTCGCGCGTCGCCTCGCTGGTGAAAAGCAGAAGTCTAATCTCTACATAGCTTATCGCAACGAAGACGGAAAGAGCTTCTCGCCGCCCGAAATCATTGAAACGGTAAACACCGAGTTCAACGAGACCGACCCGGCGATTACGCTCGACGGGAAGCATTTGCTGTTTGCCTCCGACAGGCCCGACGGTACTGGCGGATACGACATCTGGGTCTCGCCCAAAACCGATTACGGTTGGGGCACGCCGGTGAACCTCGGTCCGAAGGTCAACAGCGAATTCAACGAGCGCGGACCGATGATGAATCCCGCCAAGGACAAACTCTACATCTCCTCGGACCGCCCGCAGGTCGAAACATCCGATGGCGAAAGGCGGAGGTTCTGGCAGAACCTGATCGAAGGGAAAATCCCCAGCGACTACGATATCTTCGTCGTCGACAACATGGTGCTCTCGAAACACGCCAATCCCCTGAGGGACAGGAAGTATCGCGAGAGCATCATCGACGCCCTCGGCGGAACGGTCGAAACCGAGAAGGCCGTCGAACGGGCGCTGGAGTGGTTGACGCGAACCCAGGAGCCCGACGGGCACTGGTCGATGAAGAAGCATGGCGGCGGCGACGCGGATTCAGGCGGGACGGCGATGGCGATTCTGGCGTTTTACGGGTGGGGCGCACGCCACGACGAAGAGGGACCATACCAGGAAACCCTCAAGAAAGCCCTGGGGTGGCTTGTCGCCAAGGGCGAGAAGACCAAGGGGGATTATTCCCGGGATTCCGGTCGCATGTACAGTCACGGTATGGCGACTATCGCGCTGGCTGAAGCTTACTCGATAACCAAGGACCCCGCTCTGCTCGAACCGCTCAAGAAATCGGTGCTGGTGATCGTCAACTGCCAGAATCCCGAACACGGCGGTTGGCGGTATACCACCAAAGCCAGGGACGGCGACACCTCGGTGTACGGATGGCAGATGATGGCGCTTCACTGCGCCTCGGTGGCCGGTGTTGATATTCCCGAGAAAACCTTCGAACGGGCCAAGCTGTGGCTGGATAAAGCCGGCGGCGGCGAACACAAAGGCCTCTACGGATATACCGGCCCGAGTCCGAAGCCCGCGATGGTGGCGGAAGGCATGTTCGTTCAGCAGTTGCTGGGCGCCAAGCCCGCGGACCCGCGCCAGATCGAATCGGCTGCCTATCTGGTTGACGATAGCGGCTTCAGAGGTAAGCGAAAAGGCAAGGCAAGAGGCCAGGGAAATCTGCCGAACGCCAAGAGTCAGACAAACATGTACTACTGGTACTACGGTTTCCTGTCGCTTTACCAGCACCAGTCGCCGTTGTGGAAGAAGTGGAACATGACTGTCAGAGAGTTGCTGGTGGACCGCCAGACAACCGAAGGCCCCGACGCCGGAACGTGGTCGCCTGGCCAGTGGAAAGAAGCGGGCAAGATCGTTTCCACCGCGATGGGAGCGTTGTCTCTGGAAGTCTATTACCGCTACCTGCCGATGTACAAGGTCTCCGGGACCCAGACTATCGCATTGGTAAAGACCATAGACAAGAACCTCAAGACCGTCTGGAAGCCCAAGCCGATTCGCACCACGCCGTCGGTTTTCCTCGGAATCCCGCTCCAGGCGCGCCACCTCGAAGCGCTGAGTTCGCCCAGTTCCGAACATTCGATAACTTTCTCCGATGACGGCGACTACGCATATTTCGCCTCGAACCGTGTAGGCGGGTACGGCGGGTACGATATCTATCGCAGCCGCGTGATCGAGGGCATAATCCAGACGCCCGATAACGTCGGCGACCCGATCAACACCCAGGCGAGCGAAATGGCGCCGGTGCTGACACAAGGCGGTTTCGAGATGATCTTCAGTTCCGATCGCGCCGTCGAGGGCAAGACCGGAATATTCCTGTACCGAACCGACCTGACGAACATCTCGGAAGTACAGAAGACCCTGTCGCTGCTGAACCGCATCAAGTGGTGGCTGCTCGGTCTGCTCGCCGGGCTTCTTGTGCTCTTGGCGCTGCTGCTATGGTGGTTGAAAGCCGAAAACCGCGCGCAGGTCGGTCTGCTGGTAAGGTGCCTCATGGCATCGGGCGGACTCCACGCGGTAGTATTGATACTGCTGAGCCTCTGGATGATCACCGAGGCGCTGGTGAAGGCCGGTGGGGACCCGATGGAAATCTCCGTAGACGCCGACGCGCTGGCCAGCGAGAAGCTGTCGGTGGACATTCGCGAGAAAGTCGCGGAAATCAAGTTCACGCCCGAACTGGTCCGCATCGATTCCAATCGCGAACCGATGCTCCTGCCTGACATAACACCGATAGACATAGCGCCGCGCGCGATGGCGTCGTCGGACTTTCAGGTACAGGACACTCCCCTCCAGATAGAGACCAGGGAGACCCCGACTAAAGAGACCCAGACCCACGCCGATCCCGAAATGGCCAGGATCGAACGCGTCGAGTTTGAAGCCGAAATCGAACTCGAGACCAAGCCTGAAGCCGCAGAGAAAGTCGAGAAGACCCAACCGGCGGAAGTAGCTACCAAGTTCGAGGTTAACAAGACGGCTCCGGCGATGACGGCTTCGGACGATAAAGCCATCGACAAGCCGTCCGATCCCGCTCGCACCATGCCGACCGAACCGGCTGAAGTCAGCTTCGAAGTTACCGAGTCTACGACCGATCCGCTCAAGGCCGCCGAGCATAAGGATGTTCCGAAGCCCGATGTGACCGCGATTGGACCGATAAGGTTTGGTTCGCCCGACGACAAGCTCGAGCAGCGCAAGGAAGGGGCCAAGGCGGGCAAGACCGGTACCGCGAAAGCCAAGACTGACGTTACGCTCGCCGGCGGGGCGCCCGCGATGAGCAACATGGTGGGCAAGCCTCTGACCGGTAATCCGGGTGCTGCGCGGGCGGCGCCTCGCAACAGCACTGGAACCGGGGATATGAACATCAGACCGCTCTACGCCGACAGAGGTCCCGACACGGTCGGCGCCCCGAGACTGGTCGGACCGGGCGAGATGCTGTCTCGCAAGACTCCCCGAATGACGATTGCCGCGTCCACCGAGCTCGCGGCGCCGGCCGACAAGAAGTCCAACTACGAGCTGCGAAATCCGCTGAATCGCAATCGCGTCCTGAAGAGGCTCGGCGGAAGCGACGAGACCGAAAAGGCCATCCGCCTCTCGCTCGACTGGTTCACGCGAACCCAGGAGCCCGAGGGATACTGGGATGCCTCGAAGCACAAGGGCGGCAAGGGGCACGATAACGCCTCCACCGGTTTCGCCATGCTCTGCTACTTCGGTTGGGGCGCCAGGCATACCGAGAAGGGCCCATACCAGAAGCCCATGACCAAGGCCGTCAACTGGCTCGCCAGCCGCGTTGGCGAAGACGGAGACCTGACCGCCGGGAATTCTCAGGGCATGTACGACCAGGGCATAGCGACGATGGCGCTGGCGGAAGCATACGGAATGACCAAAGACCCCGCGCTGCTCGACCCGCTCCGGCGGGCGGTGGGTTTCATTATTCGCGCCCAGAACAAAGAAGGCGGATGGCGGTACAAGTACAAATCCAAAGACAGCGACACTTCGGTGGTCGGATGGCAGGTGATGGCGCTTACCAGCGCTCGAATGTCCGGTTTGAGGCTGCCCGAAGAGCCCTTCACCATGGCACGCAAGTATCTCGACAGCGTATCAAGCGGGAAGAGCGGCGGTAGGTACAGCTACCAGGGCAACAAGAACGCAACGCCGACGATGACCGCCGAAGCCATGTTCTGCCAGCAGATCATGGGCGTCCGTCCGACTCATCCGCGGATGATAGAGTCCGCGGAGCTGATGAAGATAAATCTGCCCCAGAAAGGCAAGCCCAATTACTACTACTGGTACTACGGATGCCTGTCGATGTTCCAGCACCAGGGCCCGATCTGGGAACTCTGGAACAAGCAGATGAAGAAGTCGTTTCTGGAGATGCAGGTGCGCCAGGGCGATGAAATCGGCAGTTGGGAGCCCAAGGGTCAATGGACATCCGGAAAGGGCGGGCGCGTGATGTCTACCGCCATGGCTACCTTGTCGCTGGAAGTCTACTACCGCTACCTGCCGATGTATTCGAAACCGAAAGTGAAAGCCCCGGAAACCAAGAAGCCCTGAGGCCGATCGCCGCGGCGCGGATTACGTCCTTGCCCGCGGACCATTTCAACGGTATTACTGTACCTCTGCGGTATCGGTATGCAACTGAAGAACGCTGAAAGGAACCCGTTATGAAGAACTTCGGATTGAGTTTGTTGGCAGTGTTGCTCGTGGCTGTGATTTGTGTCTCCGGTTGCAGTCGTGACGAGAAAGAGAAGACTATCGGCTTTTCAGTGTTGACGATGAAGAATCCGTTCTTCAAGGACCTCGCTGACGATATTACCGCCGCCGCAAAGAAACACGGTTATCGCGTGATCGTTGTCAACGCCGAGGTAAACGAGGCCACGCAGGACAATCACATCAACGATTTTATTTCTCGTAAAGTCAATGCTGTTATCCTTAACCCGGTCAACTCCAAGTCTGTCGGCGAATCCATCAAGCGCGCCAACAAGGCGGGCATTCCCGTTTTCACATGCGACATCAAGTCGCTCGCTCCGGACGCCGAAGTTGTCTGCCACGTGGCGACCAACAACTATACCGGCGGGCGCCTCGCCGCCAAGGCGATAATGGAAGTGACCGGTAACAAGGGCAAGGTCGCGATCCTCGACTACCCGGAGGTCGAGTCGGTGATACAGCGCGTCAAGGGCTTCAAGGACGAACTGAAAGAAGCCAACAGCCCCATCGAGATCGTCAAGATTCTCCCCGCCGGCGGAGACAGGGCCATAAGCTTCAACGCCACCAAAGAGATCATAGCGAGCGTTCCCGACGTGAACGCCCTTTTTGCGATAAACGATCCGACCGGACTCGGCGCATACGCCGCACTGAAGTCCGAGGGCAAAGAAGGGCAGATCAAGATAGTGGCTTTCGATGGTATGCCCGAAGGCAGGCATGCGATCAAGGAAGGGCATTTCTATGCCGACGCCGTCCAGTCGACAAAGAAGATCGCCGAGGGCGTTGTGGGCGCCGTCGTCAAACACTCCGAAGGCGAGGAAGTGCCCCCGGAGATACTGATCCCCACCACGTTGTACCGTAAAGCCGACGCAGACGCCGATCCGACGCTTCGCGGTTACAAGAAGCCCGCCGCCACAACCCAGCCCGCCGCGGCCAAATAGGCGCACCGAATGGTCTCTCAGGCAAGTAATGGCGCCCCTTTGCTGTTGGAGATGCGCGGGATCGACAAGTCGTTTACCGGCGTGCATGCCCTCAAGGGCGTGGATCTGACCTTGCGGAAAGGGCAGGTCCTTGCGTTGCTGGGAGAAAACGGCGCCGGTAAGAGCACGCTGATCAAGGTGCTCGGCGGCGCCCACCTCGCTGATATCGGGTCGATTTCCATCGAGGGCAAAGAGGTTCGAATCACCGATCCGCATGTCTCGCAGGGCGCCGGAATATCGATCATATACCAGGAATTCAACCTGATCCCAGCGCTTACCGTGAGGGAGAATATCTTCCTCGGTCGGGAGAAGTCCAACTTCGGATTCGTCCGCAAATCCAGCGAACACGAGCATTCGAAGGACCTGTTTCGACGCATCGGATTGGATGTCGACCCCAACTTGCGCTGCGAAGAACTCACCATCGCCCAGCAGCAGACTGTCGAGATCGCCAAGGCCCTTTCGGTAAAGGCGCGGATAATTGTCATGGACGAACCGTCGGCCGCCCTGACCAGCCAGGAAGTCGAAAAACTCTTCGAGATAGTCCGCGATCTCAAGGCCCGCGGCATCGGGATCATATACATAAGCCACCGCCTCGAAGAAATATTCGAAATCGCAGACCGAGTAATGGTCCTGCGCGACGGTCAGCACGTAGCCACATGCGATGTCAGCGAGATCGACCACGACGGACTTGTCGAGATGATGGTCGGCAGGAAGATCGAGAACGAATTCCCCACCCGCACTCCCGAACTCGGCGAGGTGAGGCTTGAAGTCAGCGGTCTGAATCGCGCCGAAGCCGTCAAGGATGTTTCGTTTTCCGTGCGATCCGGTGAGATCCTCACGATGACCGGACTGGTGGGCGCCGGGCGAACCGAAACCGCCCGCCTGATCTTCGGCGCCGACCGGAAAGACTCCGGTACGGTTCGCCTCGACGGGCGCCAGGTGAACATAAGCAATCCTCGGCATGCCATCGCCAACAGGATCTGCCTGCTGACCGAAGACCGCAAGGCCCAGGGGCTGATCCTGGTCCACAGCGTCAGGCAGAATTTCGGTCTGCCCAATCTCGCGCGATTCTCGCGTATGGGTTTTGTAGATCACGCGATCGAGAAATCACGTTTCCAACGGTTCGTCGAGAGTATGAGAATCAAGGTCCCCAATACCGAAGTGTTGGCTGAGAACCTCTCGGGCTCAAACCAGCAGACGCTCGGTCTGGCCAAGGGGCTGGAAAACGACGGCGCTGTCATTAACTTTGATGCACCCACACGCGGAATCGACGTGGGCGCCAAGTACGAGATTTACGTACTGATGAACGAACTGGCCGCCCAGGGCAAGGCCATAATCAT
>JADHXQ010000102.1 GCA_016782885.1 Phycisphaerae bacterium
GTCTCCTGCTCTCCTGCTCTCCTGTTCAAGACAAACGCGTTTCTCGCGGGATCCTATTTGAGACTTTCCAATTCCTAAAAAACGCCCATAGGCTTCTCCGAAAACAAGTTATCGACGCCAGAATAAAAATTCACACCCCTTCCCAACCACTTCGCAGAGTAGTATTGCCACGCCGTTGCAGATTCGTTATACTATCAGTTCCGGCTGCTGCCGCGACGTATCAAGCGGGTGTGGCCGGTGACGGCGCCTTGACGGCGTTTGGAGCCCGGGGACGGACCGGGTAACTGGAAACGTTTTACACTATATGTTCCGCGGGCCGCCGCGGAATTGCGACATATCGGAGCTGCATAATGTCGGATTCCAACGAACCCGCCGAGGGAAGCGGACCGGACCCGCAATCCCAAAAATCCGCACAAAACGACCAGCCGCAAGCCGCCCCCGAGCCGCCTGCTCCACCCGCCCAGGAGCCCGAGCCGCCAACTCCACCCGCCGAGCAGAATACCGCGCCTCCAGCGGTAGACCCGCCCGAGCCGCCAACTCCACCCGCCGAGCAGGATACCGCGCCTCCAGCGGTAGACCCGCCAGACACACCACCGCCTGCCGCCGAGGAAGACTCATCCCCTCCACCGGCCCGGGAGCAGGGCGCAGCGGACCGGCAGGAGCCCCCCACCGACTCGCAGGGCGACGAGGCCCCCAGAGTCGAACCCGCCGCCACGCAGACGGCGGACAAACCGTCCGGCGAGTCCAAGGCGCCACAGGCGCCCCGCAGGGGCAGGTCCGCCAAGGCAGGTTCCGCGCGCCGGAGACCGGGCAAACCGCCCAAAGGACCGTCGGTTGTCATCCGTTACGGAATTATGGGCTATCTCGGACAGTTCCGCCACAATCTCCAACCACCGCCGGCGCGCGGCAGGAACGTTGTCGTCCGCACCGACCGCGGCGTCGAACTCGGCGAGGTTGTCGCGGTGGTCTCAGAAGACGAACAAATCGAATTGGGATATGTCACACCACCGCAACTCGAAGAACATATCATAAACAACGGGCCTGATTATCAGTTCCGGCGCGACGGGAAGGTCTTGAGACTCGCGAATCCGCAGGATCTGATCGATCAGCGGCATCTCACTTCGTCAGCCAAAGACGAACGAAAGTTCTGCGTCCAGGAAATAAAGGACCTGAAGCTCGATATGAAACTGGTGGCCGCCGAACACCTCCTCGGCGGCGAGAGGATCATATTTTACTTCCTGGCCGAACATCGAATAGACTTCCGCGAACTGGTCCACACACTCGCCAATCAATATCACACACGCATCGAAATGCGCCAGGTAGGGGCACGCGACGAAGCTCGCCTTGTCGGAGACTACGAACGCTGCGGACAGGAATGCTGCTGCAAACAGTTCCTAAAGGGCCTCCAACCGGTTTCGATGCGAATGGCCAAAACGCAAAAAGCCACGCTCGACCCGTCCAAGATCTCCGGGCGATGCGGAAGGCTCATGTGCTGCCTGCGATATGAAGACCAATGCTATCGCGACCTGAAAAAACGCCTGCCTCACAAAAATATCTGGGTCAAAACATCCGACCAGATCGGAAGGGTCACCGGTACGCAAATTCTGACACAACTCGTCCAGGTGCAATTACCGGACGGCTCGCGCGCCGTTTTCCCAAACGAAGCTCTTGTCGAACGCAACGTGGACCCGCCCGAGGCGCCTCCCGCCGCCGCGCCAAGAACCCCCGGGCAATCTGCTCGCAAGGACGCTCGGGGCCGCAAGCAACAAAACTCCAACCCGCCCGGACGCCAGGCGAAACCCGCCGCGAATCAACAAACAACCAAACCGCGAGACAAAACAGAACCGCAACCCGCACCCCAACCGGCGCCGACGCCACAACCGGAACCCCAACCGCGCGCAAGCGCCGAAGCACTCGATCCCGGATGGGCCGGACTGCTTGGCGAAAGCGTCATTGAAGACGTTTCCCAACCGCCTCAGGATCCCCAGGCCCCGCCAACCATTCCACCCGCGGAAGAATCTCAAGCCTCGCCGGAGCCCCAAACCACCGCCGAAGCGACGCCGGAGACGCCCGAACCAACGCAATCCCAACCCCAGACGCCTGCCGACCGGAGCGGAGGGGATCCAGCCCAGACAGGCAACCCGCGCAAGAAACGGCGACGCGGACGCGGCAGGAGATCCAAACGCAAACCAGGCAACTGATTTTCCCGCCACACAGGAAGAAACGCACCATTCAAGCACGCCAAAATCCGTGAAGTACCGCACTCGAATGGCCCGGAATGGCGCAAAAAAAGCACATTGGCGTCATCCGAATCCCTCCGACCGGACGGCAACCAATGTGCCACCTCCTGGCGTCCGCTACGCTCCCAGTTCGGGAAAATCTCGATTTGCATAAAGCCCTGCGCCAGACCAACTGAATTGTCCCCTCCCTTTCTTTGAACTCATTTTTATTGTAGCGCGCTGAAATAAATATGTCGGATTTTGTTAAGGACTTATGACCTAAACTCCACGTGCTGAGTATGTTAAACTACAAGATTTTTCCGATTATTGGCGGCGGACTCTTGGAACTCAGGAGCTATCTGTTTTTCTTGTGATGACGAGCCTTGCAAAACCCGCCAAAAGCGGTATCATCAGACCTCTTTGACCCGTTTTCCTGGAGTTGTAATGGCCTCATTCAAACTGAATATCGCCCAGATCAGGGGCTGCCCGCCTCCCAGCGAAGTACTCGAGGCAATGGAGGACTTCGGCTTGCCGAAAACCGAGGAGTACGGTGTGCTCAACTGCTCGGCTACCGACAAGGTCATCCTGAGCACTATCGTTCGCAGGACTCAACAGGCGATACAACGCCTCGACACCGACGCGAAGGAGCTGACGGCCGCTCCGGTGGAGAAAGTTGTCGCGTACCCCCTGGCCGTCCGACCGGCTTCAGACGTATTGGAGATATACGCCGGAGGCGCAGCGGGAATCGAACAGGTGGGATATTTTTTCGCCGGGTGCCTGGCTTTTCCGACGGTGGTCGAGCCGATCAAGATCGACATACCGTCCGCCATCGACAAACTCGCAGCCAACACCGAGCGCTGTCAACTGCGAAGCCTCCGCGTCAGCGACTACTCCCACAACAGTTACATGATCGGCCCGTACCAGCCGAAGTTCCTCGACTCTCAGCACGGGATGGATTTCCTCAGCGAGTACGTCGCCGGCGTCACGGCCGCCAACATCCGTTTCGCCGGCCCGAGCGGGCGGGTGAACGTCAAGCTCACCGCCACAGCATGCTTCTCATTTTCCTGCAGCGAAGACGACCAGCCGTACGTCCAGAGCATCCTGCGGAAACTTATCTGACAGCGCAATAAGACGCGGCGACCGGTTTGACCCGATCGCCGCGCCTCTTGCTGTTTGATCTCGATTAAACTCTCAGCCTAGAACCACCAGGCGCCGCCGGCTTTCTCGCGGAGGATGAGGGGCTTGAGGTAGTTGACGGCTTTTTCGAAGCCTTCGTTGGTGCTCATCAGCGAATCTTCGTGCTCGATGCTCAGCACGCCGTCGTAACCGTACAGCGCCAGAGTCGAGATGAAGGGTTTCCAGAAGTCGTCGCCGTGCCCGTAACCGACCGTGCGGAAGACCCAGCCGCGGTCCTTGACGTCGCCGTAGCTCTTGATATCCAGGACGCCGACGTGCCCTTCGTTGTACTTGATGACTTCGCAGTCTTTCGCGTGTACGTGGAAGATGCACTTGTTCTTACCGAGGTAGCGAGTGGCGGCGACGGGATCGATACCCTGCCAGAACCAGTGGCTCGGATCTATGTTGGCGCCGAGGTTCTTGCCAGCGGCTTTGCGGAGGCGGACGATATCTTCGGGGGTGTGGACGACCATGCCCGGGTGGGCTTCGAAAGCGATTTTCACGCCATGCCTGGCGGCGAAATCGTTTTCTTTCTTCCAGAACGGGATCATGACCTTGTTCCACTGGTAGTCGGCGGCGGCGGCGAACTCGTCAGGCCAGGGGCAGGTTACGAAGTTGGGCGTCTTGTCTGTGGCGCATCCGCCGGGGCAGCCGGAGAAGTTGATTACAACCGTGTTGAACTCGGCGGCCAGCAGTACACCATTGCGATGTATGGCCTGGTGGGCCTGGGCAATTTTCTTGTCGGGGTGGACCGGGTTGCCATGCACCGCGATGCCCTGGACTTCGATACCGTGGTCGTCGAGCAGTTTCCTGACGCCGGCGAGTTTCTTTTTGTTCTTCGTGATACCGTTGAGTTTCCACGGGTCGCCCGGATAACAGCCGGCCGGCAGTTCGATCGCGTCGAGCCCGACCTTCTGACAATACGCCAGGGCGTCCTTGAGTTTCATCCCGCCAAACAACGCTGACATAACACCAAGTTTCATAGCTTGCTCCCTTCAATAGGACCTTTGGAATTTATTCAGCCGAGGCCAATTGCGCCTCGGGTGTAACACAAGAGCAAGACACTACCACGGACCGTCGACACATGCAACAGTTCGTTTGCCCCATCGCACCGCCCAAACTGAGATTCACTCGCCCACTTGCCTCGCGGCGGGAAATACGTATCTTGGCGCCATGCGGATGAATTCGCCGAAACATCTCAGGCGCGACAAGAACACCCAACCGGACACCACCGGCGTGCTGCTCGATGAGTCCGTCGCCCGCGGGCCGATCGACCTGGCGGAGGTGTTCTCAAACGACCGGCCGGTGGAAGTAGAGATCGGAGTGGGCAAGGGTACGTTCATGGTCGCGCGCGCCCTGGCCCGGCCGGAGGTTAACTTCCTGGGCATCGAGTACGCGCGGGCCTACGCCCGCCATGCGGCCGACCGCTTCCGCCGGCGCGGGGCGGCCAATACGCGAATGCTGCATGCCGACGCGGGACACCTGTTCAAGGCGTGCCTGGGCGATGAGTCGCTGTGGCGGGTGCATATCTACTTTCCCGACCCCTGGCCCAAGCGCAGGCATCGGCGGCGGCGGCTCATCCAACCGTCATTTGCCCGCGAAGTGAGGCGCACGCTCAAGCCCGGCGGGCAGTTGATCGTGGTGACCGATCACATGGACTACTTTCTCCAGATTCGCGTGGTGCTCAACGATTTGACCGGGATGGCTTCGATTCCCATGCCGCCAATGGCCAACCGTGACGGAGAAGTCGCGGGCACGAACTTCGAACGCAAGTATATCGTCCAGGGGCGAGCGTTTTATTCCACCGCGAAAATGCGATACGTATGATTAGTCCATCGCCTCAACCGCCGCCGCCGACCCGCTCGGGCCGATGAGTACGAGGGTGTCGCCCGCGGCGAGCACAAAGTTCGGGGCGGGCTGATAAACCGGCTCGCCGCCGCTGCGCTGCACCGCGCAGACATGCACGCCGACGCGATGAGGCAGTTCGAGTTCCTTCAGGGATTTGCCCACCAGCCTGCTGCCATCGGCCAGCTTGACCTGGTCCATCTCAATCTCGCCGCCCTGCCCGGCCATCTCGACGAAATCCACAACCGCCGGGCGCAACACCACCGCCGCCATGCGGGATGCCCCAAGCGTGTGCGCACAAACAACACGGTCGGCGCCGGCCTTAATGAGTTTGTCCTGCGTTGATGTCTCGCGCGCGACGGCAATAATGTGAAGACCCGGATTAATCTCGCGTGCTGAAAGCGTCACAAACACGTTCTCCGCATCCGTAGCCAGCGTGGTTACGATCACGTCAGCCCGCTCCACTCCAGCCGCTATCAGGACGTCATCGGTCTCGGCGTTACCCAGAACGTAGAGCAGCCCCGCGGATTCGGCAGCTTGTGTTTGAGCGTCATCGTTATCGATTATCACCACCTGCCTGCCCGCCCTGACGAGTTCGTCCGTCACCAGGCCGCCCATCCGCCCATACCCGCACACAATCACGTGCCCGCTTAGAGAAGCTATTCTTCGTTGCAATTGTCGTCTCCCGAGAATAATGCGCACCTGGCCTTCAACAATCATCGCCACGATCATGCTCATCGCCACAGCACCGGTAACGAGTCCGCCGGTTATAACAATTAATGTCCAAGCCATCCCCATATCGGTGATCGGATAAACTTCGCGAAGCCCGACCGTGGTTACACTGGTTACAGTCATGTACAAAGCGTCAAGCCACGAACGCTCCGGATTCAGCAGGCGATAACCCGCCGTCGCTACAATTATGAAACCTATCAGGATTCCCACCGGCCAGACAAGCCGCCGCGCCCAATGCCGTTCGGGGCGAAGCGAAACAAATGAACGAACCTTACCGGCCTCTGTATACATGCCGCTGATTATATCGTCTTTCGGATTTCGAACAAGGTTCGTATGATTGTTCCAGGTCTCCGCGAGGCATGTTGTTGACAACCCTAATCGAATAATTAAATAACTCTAGCCTATAGTATTGATAGGGCCTGTCAGTTATGTGAGTTGCCGGGCGGTACAATCGGCAACGTCATGTGAAGACGAGAGTTAGTCTGCCTGTCGGATCGTTTCGTCATTGGGAATATGCTGTTGGTAACGCTGTGGGACAATGTTTGGAACCGGGAAAGTGATTTTCGCGCGGCGGCGGAGCAGTTGTGAAAAAACATCAGGCCGATGGTACTGCTGGAAGTTCAGACATCTTTTGCAACGGTTATCCACCGGGGGGTGTTGACAGATTCCGCCGGGCGGTCGTCAATCCGTCGCCTGAATATCCTGGCTGAGGCGTTCGAGTGTGCCCTGAAGGTGCGGGTCGTTGCTGCAGAGCGCTTCGATCGTGCGGTTGGCATGGAGTACTGTCGTGTGGTCGCGCCCGCCAAAGTAACCGCCGATCTCTTCCAGGCTGTGGCGAGTGAGATTGCGGGCCAGGTACATGCATATCTGGCGGGGGAAGGCGATCGAGCGGCTGCGCTTCTTGCTCTGCAGATCCGCCAGGCGAACGCTGTAGCGTAACGTGACGGCAGAAAGAATGTCCTCGATAGTCACTTCGCGCTTCTTGGGTTCCATTGACGAACCTAGCGCTTCCTGGGCCAGAGGCAGGTCGACGGCCCGCCCGGTGACCTGGGAGAGCATTGTGACTTTCGCAATGGCGCCTTCCAGTTCGCGAGTATTCGAGTCGATGGATCCGGCGATAAAGCATGCGACGTCGTCGGGCAGGCGGATATTCCTGAATCGCGCTTTCTTGTGTATGATCGCCAGTCTCGTTTCGTAGCACGGGCGGTCAATCCGCGTTACCAGGCCCCATTGGAATCGGCTGATCAGGCGCTCCTCCAGGCTGGCCATCGCATCGGGGCTGCGATCGCCCGAAATGATGATCTGTTTGTGGTCCTGGTAGAGCGTGTTGAAGGTGTGGAAGAATTCTTCCTGTGTCTGTTCGTGATTGGCCAGGAATTGAATGTCGTCGACCGCCAGCACGTCCAGGTGGCGGTAGAGGTAGCGAAATTTCTGGAGCTGCCCTTTTTCGACAGCTTCGATGAAGTGGTTGACGAAAGTTTCGCACGACAGGACCGCAATCTGGGCCAGCGGTTTGTCGGCGACAACCTTCTGGCAGATTGCATGGAGGAGGTGGGTTTTGCCCAGGCCCGAACTGCCGTGCAGGAACAGCGGGTTATACACCGTTCCGGGCAGTTCACTGATAGCCAGGCTCGCCGCATGGGCCAAACGGTTACAGGGACCGGTGACAAACGTCTTAAAAACGTAATCGTCCTGAAACGCCGCCGACATCTTGCCAAGCCCGCTTATCCGATCGCTCCGCCAGGTCGCGTCACCACCGTCGGGCTCGTCAATGTCGTTGGCTTCGGAAGCGTCGGTCAGGAAGCAGATCCCCACCAGGCGTCCGGTAGCCCCCTGTGCGGCGTCGGTAAAAAGTTTGGTGGCATGTTTTTGACAGTAATCTTTTTCACCCGGTCCGGGAACCTGTATCTCCAGCAGACCGTTGTCCAACGCCAAAGGTTGAAGTTCGGTGAACCACGGGCGAATGATGTGCCCCCCGCTGATCACGACCTGCTGAATAATCTTCTGCCACAACTCGCGGTCAACAGTCGGCATGAATTACTACCCTTTCCGAAACGATAACTGCGCGCCCGCGCGCCAAGGTGTTTCTTGAAAACCACGACAACGAGATCCTGGTGTGTCAATTTCCGTGACTGTGACTTGCGCCGTCCCTGGCCAGATCACGTCGACCGAAAAGAATTCTAAGGGCAGTTCGGGTGTCTGTCAAAGCCAAAAAAAACTTGGCGCAATTTTCGCGTGCGCCAGGCGGCGCAAAGAACCTTGCAGTAACTGGAATAGGCCCGCAAAAAAAATTTCGGTCTTTTTTTGTTTGCGAGGCGGCGCGCTCTTGGCGCGCATTACGGCACGCCGATTGCCGCATCCCCGCCGGTTTGACCGGCGAGATCGATCAATTGAATCGCGACACCGCCGGCGAGACCCCCCCCCCGCCGTTGTTCCCGGCGAACATCTTCTGCTGGTTCCCCGACCCGCCGCGCCACTGGCGTTTCGCGGGGGCGGCGAGTGGTTTGGGGAGGCATTTGACATACTCCTGACCGCCCAGAAGTTCGGTCAGTTCACCCACCAGCGCCCGCGAAGGCGCCAGAGACCATTTGGCGTCAGGGCGAACCGTAGCCAGCACGCCGGCCTGCGTCATCGGGCGCAACTCAATAAACAGCGGGCATTTACCATTGTGCTCGGCGAGGATGCCCTTGAGTTTCCCGATGAACCCGGCGTCGCCGGTTCCCGGCGGCAGGCGAAGGAGTATCTGGCCGGTGAATTTCTCGATGGCCTGATCGATCGGTACGATACTCTCGACGATTATCTGCATCCGTTCGTTGCGCCGGTCGAGCGAGCCGTTGATGAACACGATATTGTCCTCGACGACGTGCTCGAGCACCTCCTGGTACGTCCGGGGGAAAAGCACCGCTTCGCATTTTCCCGACAGGTCCTCGATCGTCAGGATAGCCATCTTGTCGCCTTTGCGCGTCGTGACGGGTTTGACCGCGGCGATCATGCATCCGACGTTGATATTCCGGCCTTCGGAGGCGTCCTCGACCCGCCCCAGCGCAAAACCGCCCGGTTGGGTCAGGCTGGTAAGTTCCCACCCGTGCCGGACCAGCGGGTGCGATGTGATGTACATACCGAGAGTCTCCTTCTCCGCGGCCAGCAGTTGGGCTTCCGACCAGGGCTCGACATCCGGGAACCGCGGGGCCTGGGGTGTCGCCTCGCCGGCCCCGAAAGCCTCGAAGAAGTTCATCTGCCCGCTCTTGCGGTTGGCTGCGGCGCTCTGCCCGAGGCGCATCGCGTCGTCCAAAGCCGCCGACATCGCCGCGCGGTGCGCGCCCAGCGCGTCGAACGCTCCGCATCTGATCAACGCTTCAGTCGCCCCGCGATTGACCGCGCGAAGATTCACGTATTCGCAGAAATGATACAGGTCCGTAAAACCTCCGGTTTCTTCCCGAGCGGCGATGATAGCTTCGACGGCCTTGCGACCGACGCCCTTGACCGCGGCCAGTCCGAAACGAACCTGCTCGCCGTCGACGGTGAAATCCGCCTGGCAGGTGTTCACGTCGGGCGGCGCGATCTTTATGCCCATCCGTGCGGCTTCAGCCATATATTGCACGACTTTGTCGCTGTCGGAGCATTCGAAAGTGAGCGTGGCGGCCAGGAACTCGCGCGGGTAGTGCACCTTGAAGTAAGCGGTCTGGTACGCCACGATTGCATATCGCGTCGAGTGGGCCTTGTTGAAACCGTACTTGGCGAACTCTTCGATCAGTTTGAACAGCGCTTCGGCCTCGGTTTCGCTGATCCCGTTTTCCTGCGCCCCGGACATGAAGTTCGGGCGTTCGGCGGCGATTTTCTTGAGCTTCTTCTTCGATATCGCCTTGATCAGCGTCAGCGCGCGGTTCAGAGGCAGCTTTCCGAGACGGTTGAGCACCTGCATCACCTGCTCCTGGTAGGCCATGATCCCGTGAGTCTCGCTCAACAGGTCGTCGACCAGCGGATGGACCGACGGGACGTCCTGCTTACCGGCCTTGCGGGCACAGTAAGAACCGATCAGCTCCATCGGGCCGGGACGGTACATCGCGTTGGCGGCTATCAGGTCCCCGATCGCCTCCGGATGCATCTGAATCAGCACGCTCTTCATCCCGCCGGACTCGAACTGGAAAACGCCGTCGGTGAGCCCCTTCTGGAACAGCGCGAAGACTTCCGGATCGTCCAGCGGGATCTTCTCGGGGTCGATATCCTCGCCGGTCCGGCCGCGCACCAGTTCGCGGGCGCGTTGGATGATCGTCAGCGTCCGCAGGCCCAGGAAGTCCATTTTCATCAGCCCGACCGCTTCGCAGGTCGGCCCGTCCCACTGCGTGATGGCGTCTTCGCTGTCGGCCTGCTTGCAGAGGGGCACCACGTGCTCCAGCGGTATGTCGGCTACGATGACCCCGGCGGCGTGAACGCCGGCGTGCCGCGCCAGGCCCTCGAGGTTCCTGGCGTGATCGAGCAGTGCGGTCACTCGCGGGTCGCTGTCGTAGAGCTTCTGCAGCTCCGGCTCGGTTTTCAGGGCCTTGTCGATCGTCATCTTGAGCTGCTCGGGAATGAGCTTTGCGATAGCGTCGACCTCGCCCAGCGGTATGTCCAGCACCCGCCCCACGTCGCGGATCGCCGCGCGGGCCTTGAGCGTACCGTAGGTGATGATCTGCGCGACGTGCCCGTATTTCTCGCGGACGTACTGGATGATCTTGGCGCGCCCTTCCTGGCAAATATCGATATCGAGGTCCGGCGCCTCCTCGCGCTCGGGGTCGGTGAACCGCTCGAACAGCAACCCGTAACGAATGGGATCGACGTCGGCAATGCCCAGCGAGTAGCCCAACAGCGTAGCCACCCCGCTGCCGCGAGGCGCGTTGGGTATGGACCGGGATTTGGCGTACTGGACGAAATCGTTAACGATCAGGAAATACGAACTGTAATTCTTGGCGGCGATGACCCCCAGTTCGCGATCGAGGCGCTCGGCGTACGCGTCGGGAACGTCCGCGCCTTTTTCCTTAAAACGCTCCCGAAGACCCTTCCACGCCAGGTCGCGGAGATACTCGTCGGCCGACGCCCCGTCGCCGGTATCGAATACGGGCAGGTACTGGCCGGTGAAATTGATCTCCGCGTCGCACATCTCGGCGATTCGCAGCGTGTTGTCGCACGCCTCGGGCCATGGCGCCAGCGCCTCGCGCATTTCCGCGGGACTCTTGAGGTACAGTTCGCCCGAATAGACAAGCGCCCCGCCGTCAGCCAGCGTCTTGCCCGTGGAAATGCACGTCAGGACCTCATGGGACCCCTTGGCCTGACGCGTCATGAAGTGTACGTCATTGGTGCCAACGAGCCCCACGCCCAACTCGCCGGCCAGCGCCGCCAGTTGCGGATTGACCGCCGTCTGCTCGGGTATGCCCTGGTTCTGAATCTCGATGAAGAAACGCTCAGGCCCGAAGATCTCGAGGTACTCGCCCGCTATCCGGCGGGCCTGGTCGCCTTGACCGGCCAGGAGGGCGCTGGGCACCTCGCCGCCGAGACACGCCGTCGTGCAGATCAGCCCCTCGGAAAACTCGCTGAGCAGCTCGCGGTCGATGCGGGGCTTGTAGTAAAAACCCTCAAGATAAGCTCGCGACGAGAGCCTCATCAGATTGGCCCAGCCAATCTGGTCCATCGCCAGCAGAATAATGTGATACGCCGCGGTCTTCGGGTTGCCCATCGAACGATCCCGGCGACTCGTCGGCGAGATGTACGCCTCGATACCGAGAATCGGTTTGATTCCTTTGGCGGTGGCTGCCCGGTAAAAACCCGGCGCGCCGAACAGGTTGCCGTGGTCGGTCAGGGCGATGGCGCCCGCGCCGTGTTCCTTGGTCGTATCGACGAGGTCGCCGATGCGATTGGCGCCGTCCAGCAGCGAATAGTGCGAATGCACGTGAAGGTGAACGAATCCATCCATGGCCTGATCTCCGCGAAACGATTTTCATGAACTTCTCAGGCCAGTATAACGCCTCGGGCGATGGTGACAAGGGTCCCGGACGAATACCGCGGGGCAATCGCATCTAATGTTATCGGATATCGAGCGGTTTGGATTTCTACACAGAGCCTCTGTACCTCTGAGTCGCAAACCGGCCTGACAAAATCGCTCGGACACGATAAACATTACAAATCACAAGTAAATATAATGATAGGATCATTTCATTATTCTCTTTTGCGAATTCCCCGAATTGTCGCCATCCGAGACACGTGCAGCCCTGAATGATACTTCGGTCTTCCCCGCCGTGAGTACGCCAGGAGAACATATTGGCGTTACGTCCGAGATTAAGAAACCCTTGGATCAACTCGCTGAACACCCAGTTTTCCACTAACGCTCCGCCGAGCGGATGCTGGGCGATATGTTTGTGATTCTCAATATCCAAAAGCCCGCATGCCAAGCCGGTATCGTAAAAATAAAGCTTTGGCCAGTGTGGTCTTGCCCGACTGGCGCGGACCCGTGATGGGCAAAGGTCAATCAGGACCGCGGCTGGGTGGCCGGTGCGCTGCTGGTGGTCGCTCGAACCCGGCGCCGGGTCACTGGCAGGCGTAACTCTTTTCCTTGTAGTATCTTAGCGCAATAGTCACGGGTCTCCCGGTAAGCGAATCGGTTTACCAGGTCCTTGCCCGAGATACCTGGATTAGCGGCCAGGAATCTCGTAACCCGCGTCGGACCCATGTTATACGCCGCCAGTACGAGATATGCATCGCCGTCAAACCTGTCGGTCAGCATGCGAAGGTACGTCGTTCCGATCAGGAGATTGTACTCCGGATCGAACAGGTCGCCCCTGTCTTGGCGTTTCAACTTCTTCAGCACGTCGGTCTCGGCGTCCGGGAGGATCTGCATCAGACCCTTGGCTTTGACCCTGGAAACCGCCAGGGGATTGCCCGAACTCTCAGCCAGCACGACCTTGTGCACGAACGCCGGGGGGAGATTGACCCGATTGGCATATCTAACAACGAGGATACGATAGTTGGGCGGCGACTCCTCGAGAGTCGGTGGCGGGCGAGTGGCCCACCACACAGCCAGAGCCCCCCCCGCCACGAGGATCGCAATCGCACACCGGAGGCCCCGGCGACCCTTGCGCCTGCGACCGAGGTCGATTCGGCGCCGCCGCCGGAAGCGGCGCAGGAATCTGCTGCATCGCGCGCGCAGTGAAGGTCTGTGCCTTGAAAGAGCCAAGTACGTTGATCCTGGAGCTTCTGGTTCGCCGGCCTGAGGTAAGACCGGTAATCTTGGTAATCTTCGTATCGGCGGGAAGAGCGATATTGGTCCAGTGTAAGTTAGCTGTCAGCTATCAGTTGTCAGCTATCAGTTAACGACGCACGGCTAACGACGCACGGTTCATGGCGCACGGTTACATCGCCTGGTCTTGCAGGCCTAGCTGACAGCCGCCTCACATTCAGCTTTCGACCTTGGCGCCGAGGGCGCCGGTGATGCGGTCGAAGTCATCCAGGCCGTAGAATTCGATTGTGATCGAGCCGGTGTCCTTTGCGCGTCCGGTGCGGATCGTCACCCGCGTGCCGACGGAGCGGGTGAGCTGCTGCTCGAGGTCGAGTATGTAGGGCGGCTTGGTGCGGCTGCACCTCGTCGAGGTCGCGTCCGCCCGGGCAGTGTTTGCAGTCGCGACGAGTGCTTCGAGCTGGCGGACGGAGAGGTTTCTGGCGGCGGTCTTGCCCGCCAGCGCCAACTGGAGAGCTGGTCTGCCGGCCAGACCGGCGAGGACCTTGGCATGACCGAAAGACAACCGTCCGGTCAAGAGCAACTGCTGCACGTCGTCTGATAAGTCCAGTAATCGCAGGTAGTTAGCAATAGTTGCCCGCGGCTGACCCAACCGTTGGGCACCCTGGGCCTGGGTCAGGGAGAATCGGTCGATGTAGTCGCGGTACGCCTTGGCGCGGTCGATCGGGTTCAGGTCGGAGCGCTGGACGTTTTCGATGATCGCCCACTCGAGGAGCTGGCGGGAGTCGGCTTCTCGAAGGACGCATGGCACGGATGTCAGGGCGGCGAGCTTGGCGGCGCGGAGACGTCGCTCCCCCGCTATCAATATATATGGGCTGTCGGAGGCCCCGCCGCTCGGGGGCGCCACCAGCAGCGGTTGCAGGATCCCGTGCTCGAGGACCGAGGCGGTCAGTTCGGCGAGCTGCTCGTTGTCGAAGTCGCGCCGGGGCTGGTATGGGTTCGGCGCGATCCGGTCGACGGGGATCTCGCGGGTGCCGGGATCTTCTTGGGGCGATTGGGGATCGCCGTCCGGGTCGGTGGGGATCTCGATGGGTTTGTGTGCGGGGGGTGTTTCGATCGCGGACGTCTGGGCGGAATTGCTGATGAGGCTTGCGAGTCCCCTGCCGAGTCGACGTTTTTGATTGCCGCTGACGGTTCGAGTTTTTTTGGCGTCGGTCATTGCGGACCTCCTTTTCTGCTACCGACCGGAAATAAATGTTCCACGTGGAACAGCGAACATCCGTTATTCGCCACATATCATATGTAAGGATAGCACGCCGACAAGACGTTGCAAGGAAAAAAATTGGCAGTTGGAAATTGGCAGTCGGCTCAACGGACACGGTAACGGCCTTCGCCACAAAGGACACAAAGATCAATACACCAAGGCTTGCCCTGTCGTAGATTCTGAGCAGGCGAAGCGCGTCGAAGGAAACAAGGGAAGCCTGTCGAAGGGAGCCATGTCGAAGGGACACAAAGACAGGGAACGACGGCGACACATGGTTGCTCGTTAAATCCCAGATCCCAAATCAAATGTTCCACGTGGAACACGTCATGATCCGGCAGCGGCAGGGGGGGTGTTCAAGTGGGGCTAAACCCCTTGAAAGGCCCCCACCGGCTTTTTGCGTATTTTTGCGTATTTTCCTCAGTTTCGACCAATTAATGCCATATTTCGTTCAATATCGAACGATTATTGGCTAAAACAGCCTAAAACCGCCCATTGCCCATTGAACGCAAAACAAGGACTTACGCTCATCAGCGTTGCAAGGAACTTCCCCGCCTCATATCGGGGCAGGCGCGAAAAACAGCAATGACTGGGAGGATTATCCGGGAGGGGTACTGCGTGTCGCAGTAGGTCTTGTTGGTCGGCTTGACGAACCTGCACCCGTCGGTCCAGGGCTTGCCCGTACCGGGATTGCGATCGAAGCGGGGGTGGTTGGACGAGGTGATCGAGACGCCAATGCGGTGGGCGGTGTTGAAAATAACCGAGGTCGACCAGCAGTCGACCGATAGCTCGCCAACCTTTTCAGGTGTCAGCGGAACCTCCTGGGACATCGACTCGCGCTTTCCGCAGCGGAGCATGCTCTCTGCCATCAGGTAACTCTTACCGCCTGGATACACGTCGCACAGGCGCACCGGGATATCCGTATCTATTGGTGTGGAAGCGAGATAGATCTTCGCGGCCACGCGGCCGGTTACTTCGAAAGGTTTCGCCAGCGGCGCGGACGTGAAGTTCAGGACGCCTGATCTCGCTTCCACCCTGGTCTGATCGAGCGGGCCGGAAGGTAAATAGAGATTCCGCCCGCCGCGCGTGGGGCGGGGGTCGTTGAGGTCGAAGGTGTAGCTCCGGCAGGCCGGCGGGGGGGGGCTTGGGTTTCGCCGCCGTCAGCGCCTTGGCGTGGTTGATGTAGTAGGGCGTCTGGGTCGCCGGCAGGGACCAGCGACTGGCGCACCGCCACTCGTTGCCCGGGGCCTGTTTGTCAGAAACGTTGCCCGTCCCATGGCAGGTTGCCGCGGGCAAGTCCTTTATATCACTGGATTTACATTTGAAGATATGTTCGAGCCGCGCTGCCGTGCTTTGCGGGCGGTCTGGATTTGAACACAGAGGCTCATTGGCGCACCGTAGCCGTTACAAAATCTCGCGCCGTTCTCTGTGGTCTTCCCCCTGCGCCAGAGGCTTCGGAGGACAGGTCGCCGTTGGCTTTTTCCTGACAAGCCTTCGTGGCAAGTTGTGGTCTCCAGTCGCCCTGGCGGCTTGGCAGCTATTCTTTTCGTTCAAAAAACCACGTTCTGAACCTTGACTTGACGACCAGCTTTTGGGCTTTTTGAGACTCGAGCCTCATGCCGCACATCTGATCGGTGACAAACATAAAGAGTTTTCCGGCGCCCGAATCGGCGGGATTCCCGGATGCATTATCGGGATAATCATACCACCAGTAGCCATACAGGTTCTTCTCGGCGTCATCGAGCGTAAAGACACTTCCGCTCGGGTCGAACGAGAAAGTGCGATCGCCCGTTTTCTTCAACGCTCCGCCCCCTCTTTTCGTTGCTTTCAGAATCCATGTGCCGGCGACTTCCTTATCCCTTGGCCCGGCGAATGTTTCATCTTTGTCCTCCCCGACAACCAGGCGCGGATCGGTGATCCTCGGCGGCGGGGCCTTGGTGAATTCACTTTGAAGGTTCATGAAGGGTTCGCCGTTTTTCGTGATTGCCGCCTTGACAACGCCTGAGGCCGCCAGCTCAAAAGGCCCCGTATATTCAACAGGCTCAGAACCGTTGACCGAGCAGGCGATACCGAAGATAGCGTCGTCAATTTCCCCGCGAAGGGCGATCCGGTCCAAATCGACAGCCACTTTCGTGCTCTTGGCGAAGACGGTTCGCCCGAGGATACCGGCTGCGGTAATCACGACAGGCCCGCCCCCGCCGCTGCTCTGGAAGATGCCAAGGGACAGCCCGTTAAAGGTCTTTCGGTGCATTTCCCGGTGAGCCGTAACGTCCAGCGGATCGCCGTTATCGAAGCCCAGAAGCTTGACCGCCCCGTCGATCCTGTAATCGACGCGGTTACAGGCCCACGGCACGAAATTACCCGCGGCGTCTTTGATCGTCGTGGTCATGTGGCTGATGTCTTTTGCGCCGGCTTTCATGTTGACATTGTCAGCCGCAAGTTCGATCTGGGCGGGATTGCCCGCCGTCTTGAAAACTTTCTCGGCGATGGCTTTTTTATCGCGGTATCCGACGGCTTTTAACGTGCCGGACTGATAGGGAACCCGCCAGACAAAATCGAGCAGGTCCCGCGGTGGCTTCCTGCCAAGCGATTTGCCGTTCAAGAACAGCTCCACCTCGTCGCAGTTGGAATAAGCGACCACGGGAATGACAACCCCGTCCATACCCGGATGCGTCCAGTGGGGCAGAATATGCACCATGGGTTCGCCGGTCCACTGGCTCTGGTAGAAGTAATAGTGATCCTTCGGAAAACCGCAGAGATCGATAATGCCGAAATTCCAGATCCGGGCCGGCCATTGCCCCCCTCCGAATGACGCCTCGCCAAGATAATCAAAACCCGTCCAGCGGAACTCGCCCATGATCCACGGCGTTTCTTTCGTCCGTTTCCAGCAACTGCGGGCGGTGATCCGCACACCGCAGTTATCGTAAGAAGAACTGTAGCGCGGATGCCCGTCAAAGAATATCTGCTTGTCGTTATAAGGGGGAAACGCATTTACCGCGATGCCCCGGCTGCGCCACCACGTAAGCGTGCGGTAAAACCCGCGAGTTTGAAGCGTATGGGGAACCTCCGTCAGCACGACAGGCTTGCGGGGGTTCTCCTGATGGAACTTCTCCAGTATCCCCGGCGTACCGCCCGGAGCATTGAACCCGGCCACGTCAACGCCATGGAAGAGACTGCCCCCCGTGGTCGGGCGAGTCGTATCGTATTTTTTTATCTCGCCGGAGATACCGAATCTGTCGCTGATCCCCGTCTCGTTGCCGATGCTGTACATGATAACGCACGGGTGGTTGCGATCCCGCCTGACCCAGTCCCGTACATCGATCTTCCACCACTTCCCGAAATGGTGTTTTCCGTAATCGTGCGAGGTCTTGCCCCGCCACCCGTCAAATATCTCGTCGATTACCATGATTCCCATCTCGTCGCACAGGTCGTAGAAGATCGGCCTGCGAGGATTATGAGAAACTCGAATGGCGTTGCAGCCCATTTCCTTGAGTATCCGCAGGCGGCGCCTCAAGACTTTCTCCGGGATCGCCGAGCCGACAAGCCCCCCGTCGGAATGCTCGCAGACACCCTTGAGCTTGACCGGGACGCCGTTGAGGAAGAAGCCTTTCTGAGAGTCGAACTTCAATGACCGAACACCGAATTCAGTCTCCCGGGCGTGCATGACCCTGGCGCCGATTACAATTCTGGTCGCCAGCTTA
>JADHXQ010000103.1 GCA_016782885.1 Phycisphaerae bacterium
AAATGGAGCGGGCGGGTCAGATACGCCGTCGTAAACCGCAGCGTGATCAGATCCAGCGCGACGCGAAATGTCCGTCCGAGCCCGTACTTGCTCTTGCCCGCGGGGCGGTTTATGTGTTTGGTCACTATCTCGCATGTCCGGGCGCCGAGACGATTGCACACCGCCGGAACGAACCGGTGCATGTCGCCGTAGAGGCGGATGTCCTGAAGCGCCTCGCGACGATAGGCCTTGAACGTCACCCCGAAGTCGTGCAGCGTGACCCCGGAGATCTTTCTCAGCAGCCAGTTGGCGGTCATGCTGGGAACCCGGCGCAGAAGCCACCCGTGCTGGCGGCGCTTGCGCCATCCGCTGACGATGTCGTAGCCTTCGGCGATCTTCTCGAGGAACATCGGGATCTCGAACGAGTCGTTCTCCATGTCACCGTCGAGGGCGATGATTATCTCTCCGTGCGCATGGTCGAAACCAGCCTGGAGGGCCGCCGTCTGTCCGAAATTGCGATTGAAATCGACCAGCAGGACATTAGGCTCGCGCAGCGCGATCCGTTCGAGAATCTCGCCGGTCCGGTCAGTGCTGCCGTCGTTGACCAGAATTATCTCGTAGCTTTTGTCCAGTGTGCGCATCACCTTGGCGAGGCGATTGTAGAACCGTTCCACGAGTTCTTCCTCGTTGTAGAACGGTACGACAACGCTGCAATATATCTGCCGCGCTTCAGCGGGATGATTACTTATATCCATATCCAATAGGTTCGCACATGGTTGTTTTCGCGGGTTGGGGGTCCTTTCCCAACCGGTGGCCTGCGGCGGTTATCCCGCCCGGTCTCCAAGCCCGTTATGATAGCGTCAGAGGCTTGCCAATACACGCGCAAATGCAGGAAAAACACCCGAAAAAGGCTAAAAAAACATGCCGAATCGGGAAGGGCGTTCCTTTGGCCGATGAGTTGTGAACTGCGTTTATGGTTGCAGGCGAAACAGGTATAGTTTGCCCAGGTCGTCTTCCTTGATGAGGCGGTTTACGTTTAACTCTGTCGGGACGCCAATCCGCTCGGTATCGAGGCGGACATTTGTGTTTTCAACCCCGATTGTTTTCATGTCTCGGCTTGCCGGGCCGGGCGCGGAGGCTTCGAGTTGGATCAAGGCCCGATCGCAAGTGACGAACCATCGCACATCGGCGCCGAGCGATTTGAGTTCAGAGAGCGTTTTTATCCGCCTGCCGAATCGTCCCCAGTACAGTTCGGTACCGGCTTTTTCCATCACGCAGACGGCGAAGGCGTCGTCGCCCACTACTTTTTTCGCGGCACGGGCGAATTCTATCATTGTCTCACCGTCGCCGGACTGGGCGTGGCGGCTGATCATGTGGCGGTCGATAAACAGCACGCCCGGCATCCCCACAATCAGAATCACCGCCAGCGTACCGATACGCCATCGAAGGCTCGCTCGGATCGTTACTGCAATCAGGCCCAGCCCCACCGGCGCTATACCGGCCAGAATCCACCATGTTTCGGGCTCAATGCTGAGAGGCATGCGGATTGCCCCCCGCATATATTCGGGCAGATACTCGTGATACAGATACAATACCGGTGTGCCTGCTGTGAACACGCAAACCACTATCACCACAAAGGCAAGGAGATGCCTGAGGCACGAGGCCCATCTACCGTCCCCAGGCCCCATGGAACGCAGGCGATCTATCCCCGAGGCGCCCAGAATCGCCACCGACACGTAGCACGGAAGGAGATAATCGGGTCGGAATCCGTGCGCCAGCGAGAAAGGCACAGCCACCGCGATAATCCACCAGAGTGGCAAGGCGGTCGCGGAACTATTGGCCAACCACTTCCGCGGGCGGGTGAACGTCAGCGCGCCGATCGCCAATGCCGAACCGGGCAGCGTATAGAACAGCAACCAGGCCAAGGTCGGCGCCGACGATGGTTTAGGAGCGTTTTCACCGCCGACCGCACGCTTAAATATCTCCGTGTTGATAACCTTGATAAAATCCTCGCCGCCGATATAGAACATCGCCCCCCAGATCGGTCCGAGAACCGCCGCAAACGCCAATATCCCCCATAGCAGGCGAATGCGTTTCGCCGCGGCGCGCCATCGGCTCCACACCAGGGCGATCCCCCTCAGAATCCGCCGCGGAACGCCTCTCGCCTCGCCCACTGCTTTGAATCCGGGGCCCAGACCGGTGGTCAACGCGATCCATCCGGCGATAAGCGGAAGGTTGGCTACTCCCCATCCTTTTGTCATTGCGCCCAGGATTATCGAAGCCCACAGGCCAATTACCCAGCGCTTGAGCCCGACTCGATCCTTCCGGTCAAACAAAATGCGATCGGCGCACAGAATCGCCAGCATAATCCAGAACGTATTGAGCATGTCGGTCGTGCCCAGGTACATCAGCTTGCCCATGTGGATGGAGGTCGTCCACAGGAGCGCCGCCAGCAGTCCCGCGCGGCGACCATACCACCTCAGGCCCAGCAGGTATACCAGCACCGCGCAGCCCAGAGACGCCGCCACCGAAGGCCAGCGGAACGTGAAATCGTTGTAGACGCCCGTAGCCAGAAGGACCGGGGCGGTCAACCACGAGTACAATTGCGGTTTGCGGGCAAGTCGTCCCTCGTGGTTGCGTGGAAGTATCCAGTTACCGCTTTCGATCATTCCAACAGTCGCGCCCATCTGGCGCATTTGCGCGTACGAATACGAATGCCCCGGCGCGTGGACTCCTATCGAGATGACAATCACCGCCACCGCCAGTATTATCGCAACGTCCCCGAAGCGCGCCCGATCTGCCGGGCGTATGGCGTGACTGGAGCAGTCTGTCGCGGTGTCTGTCATTTGCATGTACGGAAAATGCAGCTAACTCCCTGGCTGATCCTTTTTGACGCGAGAACGTATCGCGGACAGCTCACCAGTTCATTGGCGAGACCATTTTGTTATGACGTTGCGGCCACCGCGTCTTGTGCTCTGCGGGGAAGTCTGACGAAGACGAAATATGATTCTGGATAGAGGTAGTCCTCTCCGGATTCATCTACGACCCGAATATATCCATCCCGTTCGGCCCGCTTGTCGGGCAGGACCTGATAGACCTTGCGCAGTTCCAAGTCTTCGCAATCTTCATTCCGCACACACACCGCAAACCTTGATTCCGTAGTCGCTCTAATCATGATTTCAATCCAGGAAACGCTTTATCTTCATCTTCTTGCGTCCGAGGCCATGGGCTTCGTACCAATGCACTTCGGCCTTTCGCGTCTTATCGCCGGATACGCGAACGAGTGCGATACCCTTCAGCTTTCGCCAGCGTCCGAGCCCAAACTGCCGTCGCAAACGCATAATGTCCCGAATATGCCCGCCGACTGCGACCGTCTCGACGTTTTCAATCTTGCCGACAATCTCGAAGTGCATACTTCAGTGTACAACATGATGCCGCTGGCGTCAACTGACGATCTCCATGCAGGGCGATCGCATCTGAAATCTGAATCCCTTTTCCCAGAATTATTATTGTCATGCTGTTGTTATGCCATATAATGGGTGAAGAAGATGCAGAAGGCGCGGGAGTAGCTTGTCGCATGGAGGGTATGTGAAGCCTTGGCAGGCGCGTGGCGCAAGCATCACGAGAACACAGAATGCGGGCGGTGAATTAGCAGAGGATCAGGTGGAGCATGGCGCTGCTGTTTGATTATTGCTCTTCCCCTTTTCCCGTGGGCATTTCGGGCCGGGTTTCTTCGGCGGGAGGTCGCGGGAAAGCAGTTGGCCCATTCGTTTCACAAAATCCCTGTCGAATTCGGATGTTTTGTACGAAAGTTCATTGTCACGCGACATCTTGCTTAGACTCGACAGCGAGTTTGAGCCCCATTGAATCCAACAAGGCTTTCAAACTCGAAAGCCGCGGATTACCCTCACCCGAGAGAATGCGATACAGATTCTCCCGGTTGAGCGATGCTTCACGTGCAAGCCGCGTCAGTCCGCGTGCATTGGCGACATCCCTGAGGGCTAACAGGAAGACGCCTTGGGCGCTACCCTCCAAAGCAGCATTCAGGTACGCCGCGGCTTCGTCAGGATCAGTCAAGTCTTCTTTGAGGCCAAGATCATAGTCTGCCGTTTTCCTTTTCGTTTTCATGATGACCTCATTGTATTGTAGCGTATATCCTACACTCGGGCAAGTTATTGTTTTCGGGGCGTTGGTTGATCCTACCGCCGCGGAATCCGTTATTGTATGATTCACGCCACACTAGGAACGCCATGACCGACAGCGACGCATCAACACATATTACCCGACTGGCGCCGTCTCCCACCGGCGCCCTGCACCTGGGTAACGCCAGGACATTCCTGGTCAACTATCTCCTTGCCCGCCAGCGCCATTGGCGGATTCTGATGCGGATGGAAGATCTCGACTCGCCTCGAGTCAAGCCATGGGCGGCGCAGCAGGCGATCGACGATCTGCAGTGGTTGTCAATTGCCTGGGACTCGACCGTTGCCAAACAGTCCGATCGCGGAGAGGCTTATCGCTGCGCCCTTGACGAACTTATCGAAAGCTCAGACGCCTACCCGTGCGTCTGCAGCCGCAAGGATATCCAACAGGCCGGCGCGGCGCCGCACCGAGACGACCACATCACGGTCTATCCCGGTTCGTGCAGGGGCAAATACGCCTCGGTCCGGGAGGCAGAGCAACTGACGGGCAGACCGGCGGCATGGAGGGTACGGGTCGATTCTGCGCCGATTGTCTTTGACGACCATTTCGCCGGGCGCTGCGAAATCAACCTGGCCGAAACCTGCGGCGATTTTGTGATTTTTCGCAACGAGGGTCTGGCGGGCTATCAGTTGGCTGTTGTGGTCGACGATGCGCACGAGGGCGTTGATGCGATCGTTCGCGGGGACGATCTGCTCGAATCGGCCGCCCGGCAGATACACCTGCGCCGTCTCCTGGCCCTTGGCCCCGAGCCGGAGTACTGGCACGTTCCGCTGGTGACAGGCGCCGACGGGCGCCGTCTGGCCAAACGCCACGGCGACACGAGGCTGTCCCACTACAGACAAATGGGTGTATCGCCGCGTCGGATACTGGGCCTGTTGGGTTTCTGGTGCGGTCTGGGCGACGAGCCTCGGGAAATGGATATGTCTGAGTTGATCGAGACATTTGATTTGTCCGGACTGCCCGGCGCGCCTGTAATCTTCGATGA
Organism: Phycisphaerae bacterium; assembly: GCA_016782885.1. Lineage (GTDB taxonomy): Bacteria > Planctomycetota > Phycisphaerae > SM23-33 > SM23-33 > BS750m-G57. The sequence goes on from JADHXQ010000103.1 coordinate 5,165, forward strand.
CGCCTGCGAGAGTTTTTTGACAAGCTGACAAGCTGACAACGCCCGGACTGGCTTTTCCAGCCACGGGCCTGCCTGCCGGCAGGCGAACACGGATGTTGATCCGTAAACACAAAAAAAGGGTACGCCGAGGTGGAGGGAGACCCCGGCTGTACCCCGCAATGCTGCTACCCGGGGACACAGGCGGAGGGAGACCTCTGTCGCTTCCAAAGGGTGCAGCGGACAGTCCAATCCAATACCATTCAATATCATTATAGAAAAGCGGCAATTCTATCCCAAGTGTCCTGTTGAAAGCTGTTAATAACTTGCTTCTCGAACTCGTCATACGGATTCGATATCGCCTTATCGGGAGAGCCTCTGCTCCCTCGGTCCATCCCCGGACGGATTCTGCGTATCGGGGGGTATTCCATAGGCAGAATCTGCGATGCGGTTTTCAGTATTGTCGCCCCGTCTTTTTGTCGCCAGGGATTGCGTTTGAGCCTGGCGAGCGGCTTTGATGTTGCCGTTTCACCTGCCGGCCTGTTCTGCTGCTCACCTCTGTGGGTGAGCGGGAAAAGGTGTTTGACTTGTCTGTATCGTTTTCTATAATCAGCGTTTCTGCGGCTATTTGTCGCAGCTTGTGAGACAGACATGGATCTGAGACGTTACAGCAAACCTCTGAGCTTGCCGCTGGTGCTGGTCTTGCTGGTTGTTCTGGCGGCAGGTGCGGTCATTGCGGCGCCTGGGGCTTATGTCCACGAGGATGCCCGAGTAAGCGGTCAGGAGATCCACACTTTCGTCGATGGGCAGGACAATGTCACGGTTGTCGTGGGGAATTTCAGGCTGAAACTCGGTGGCAGGATTATTTCCGGGCGTGACGCGGTGATCTGGGTCAAGAGCACAAATATTGGGCGGTTCGGGCGAAATGCCATGACCCTCTTCGTTCAGGGCGATGCGACCATAAGAGAGCCCGACAGTTCGACGACCACCGACAGAATCGCGCTGATCAAACTGCATCACCAGGGACGCCTTTCCGCTTCCGGCAGGATGTCCAGGCATCTCACGAAAGATTTCCCGCTCTATCAGACGGCGTTGGCTTACCGGAAAGCGGATAGTGTCCGCGCCAAGGCCACTACCCGTCCGAGCGACGCTATCGGTCCGCCACTGATTCGCGGCGACAAGGGTGAAGTCACGCCTCCGCCTCCGAAGGACAAGACCCCGGTGATCTACCAGCCCGTATCGATGCGGGCCGATGGATTCACATCACACGAGATGGGCAAGGACACGCCCCAGCACAGGCGGGTGACTATAGCACGCGGTAATGTCTACCTCAGCCAGGGTCACCCCGACAGCGACGAGTTCCTGGAACTTCGCAGCCAGTCAGCTGTCGTATTCAGCACGCCTGGAAAGCAGGGTTCGACAGGTCCCCTCGGTGGTGTCGCCGGTTCGAGGGAAGCGATCAGGGGCGTCTACCTCGAAGGCGACGTGGTTATCTCCCGCGGAGAGAGGTTCTTTCGCGGGCCCATGGCATACTACGACTTTGTCACCAACCGGTCGCTAATGCCCAACGCCGTGTTCCGCACGATTCAGAAGCAGCGGAACATCCCGATCTACATCCGGGCCGCGGAGGCCAGAACGCTCTCGGACCGCGAAATGTGGTTCAAGAACGCAAGGGTCTCCAGCAGCGACTTCTATTCTCCGACCTACCATATCGGCGCCAGCCGCGCCTACGTCAGGGATGTGACGATCTACGAAGACAAGATCGACCCCAAGACCGGCCGAAGGGTCCGCGGCGACAGACTGAGCGAGCAGAGCTTCCTGGCCACCATGGAGCATTCGACTTTCAATTTCCGGTCGCTTCCGGTGATGTACTGGCCCTGGACGCGAAATACGGTCACGGATGGTAATAGTCCGCTGCGAACCATCCAGGTTGGCTCCGACCCCGACCTTGGGACCGGCGTCAATACGAAGTGGCATCTGTTCCGTTTGTTGGGTCTGGTCCGCCCCGAAGGCTTCGACGGACGGGCGAATCTGGGTGTCTACGACAAAGGCATCACCGGCGGGGCGGACATCGAGTACCTAAGGGAAAGTTTCAGCGGGTATATCGATGCACACGGCGTGACCAACCAGGAGGGCAAGGACGACTTCGGCGACGTGCGGAAGAACGTTGAGGCCTCGCAAAACCGAAGCCGCCTTACCTGGCGGCACAAGCAGTTCCTCGGTGACGACTGGCAGGTGCAGGGCGAGTTCAGCTATATTAGCGACCGGACGTACCTCGAGAAGTTCTTCCCGAGCGAATTCCACTCCGGTAAGGATCAGGAGACCCTTGTCTACGCCAAGAAGCAGCGCGACAACTGGGTGTTCGACACCCTGTTGCAGGGAAGGGTCAATTCGTTCTATACACGCACCGAATCGCTACCAGACCTGGGCCTCTTCGTGATCGGACAGAAACTCGGCGATATGCCGCTTGTCTGGTTTTCAGAGCAGCACGCCGGGGTTAAGCGATGGAGGCCCGATACCGCCATCGCCGACACGACCCAGGGCAGCACGTCCCTGGCGCGCCTCGATACCCGTCAGGAAGTCAATCTACCCGTCCACGTCGGTCCGATAAACTTCCTGCCATACGCCACCGGTCGCTTTACAGCCTGGAGTGAGTCCAGGGCTCCGGATGGCGACAAGACCCGGCCTTACGGACAGGTTGGCGTGCGGGCCAGTACGCGAATATGGCGCGTCTACGAGAACGTAAAAAGCCGCCTCTGGGATCTCCGCGGACTGCGCCACGTTCTGACACCGGAGGCCACTGTATTCCTGGCCGACGCACACGGTATCGATCCCGCGGGCTTGTGGCCTCTTGATGAGGGTATTGAACCGAATATCTCCAGCCTCAGCGGTTTCAGCGCGGGCCTGACCCAAAGGCTCCAGACCAGGCGAGGTCGTCCGGGCAAGCGGCGCATCGTTGACTGGATGCGTTTCAAGGTCGAGGCGGGCGCATTTTCCAACAGCGAAAGCACCATGCCCGCCGACGGGCGAGTTTTTGGTTATATGCCCGAGTACAGCCTCGGGCGGAATTTCGTCAACGCCGACTACGAATGGGACATCGCCGAAGGCACAATGTTCAACCTCAGCGGTAACTACGATGTAGACAGCGGCAGGCTCGGTCGCCTCGGGACGGGTCTGAGCGTCACACGCGACCCGCGGTTCAAGTACTATCTCGGGCTCTTCAATCTACCGGCGGTGGACAGTTCGGTTGGTACTGCGGGCTTTACATACCAGATCAACCGCAAGTACAGTATCAGCGTTTTCGAGCAGTACGACTTTGATTTCGACGGCGGTAAGGCCGTTTCAACTTCGATAAGGGTGACTCGCAAATTCCCCCGATGGTACGCGGGGGTCGCGTTCATTTTCGATCAGACCCGCGACGATGTCGGGTTGTATCTGACGCTCTGGCCTGAGGGTATTCCGGAGTTCCGCATCGCTACGGGGCGCCTGAGTCCCCTGAGTTCCAGCGACAGGAACTGAGGCGTTTCGCACTTCCCATTCGACGAGTACTCCCTCCGCGGAGAACAGCCAACAGCGACGGATCAACAGCAACGGCGTGCGGCGACGGATCAATATCCAATATCCAATGTCCAAATCCAATTTCCAAGTGGCGGCGAAAGGCAACGGCGAGAAACAACGGCGATGCCGAAATGCGTCAGTGTCCCAAGTCGGAAGTGGTTATCGTTCCCTGCGTTTCTTTGCGGTTTCGATGCTCTTGAAAAGGATTGCCGCAAGTTCGTCTGTCTCCTCTGCAAGCGGGGTCAGCTTGGATGCTGGTTCGATCATATTTGCTCTCAGAATGATCTTGACCCATATTTCCGTTTCCCGCAATTCCTTGAGTGCTATCTTGAGTTTGTGAACGAAATCGGCTTTGGATTCGGCGCTCTGTGACTCTCCGTAGTTTGCCGCGGGCGATGTGCCGCTTCTCAATATCTGCGAAGAAACATGCCTGCCGGCCTTCGTTTCCGGCGGAGCTTCAGAAAGTTTGATGATCCGAATTGCATAATCAATCAGTCGGTCCTGCAGGTCTTATTGTCTCTCGCTGGTCATTGGATATCCGCCTTTCTTTCGCCTTTACTTGGAAATTGGATTTGGACATTGGACATTGGATATTGAGTCTTCTCATCCGTCTCCGTTCGTCAGGGCAGTATCCGGACGGTGGACCACTTTTCGTACAGGCGGTCGTAGACTTCCTGAATATCGGCGTCCCGCATTCGGATGCAGCCCATGGACGCCTGCTTTCCGATGCTCGACTGGTCGTCGGTGCTGTGGATACCGTAGTCGGTCAGCTTCTTCGTGTTCTCGTCGAGCCCGACCAGGGAAATCCACATACCCTTTCGCCCGAAGGGATATCCGGGCATGCTGTACTCGATACGCAGTTTTTGTGTGCTGTTGGGAGGCGGGTTCCACGCGGCCTTCAGAAGTTTGCCCCGTTCGGGTTTTCCGCTCGCATCGGCCAGCGCCCCGCAGCCCAGGCGCCACAGGCCCACCGGTGTGGAGTTGTTCTTCCCCAGGCCCACCTCATATCGCTTGATGAATACCGGGGCGAGGTTGTCCTCGTTTCGATACAGGTACAAATCCATCTTGAATATGCTCTTGTAGACTACCGCGTGGAAGGGGCCTTTGATCAGCTTGTAGTCCACCCCGGCTTGGAACTTCGATGCGTTGGGCAGACCGTTTACTTTCACCAGGAGTTGGCTGGGCACGTGGAGACGCTGCTGTCGTTCGACAGTTGCGGGCAGATCACCGGTCTTGAACTTGTATCGCATAGTGTACGGATCGCGCGGATCGATGGTTCGTGCAAAGAGCGTGCCCTCAGCCAGGTAGCTCAGTTTCGCCCTGGCTTCTTCAGCCAACTTCCCGGCCAGCCCGCCGGCGAAGACCGCCTCGGACAGCAATCTCCGCGCTTCGAGGTGTTTCTGTGCTTTGAAGGCGGCGTTTCCGGCGTTGAACTTCTTGAGTGCCGCGGGGCTCGATTTCGCATCCGGTCGCGTCGCGGTGTTGTTGGTGCGAACGGTCCGGTTGATCCGGATCACATTGCCCGGGCTCGGTCTTGTGGTCGGATTACCTCCCGGCGGTATGGGTCCGGGCCCGGTGGGCCCGGCTGCCCGTTCGTCAGGCCAGAATTGCCACGTCGCCACGGCGGCTATGACGGCGATGGCGACGTATATCATCCAACTGCGGTCTTTGCGATTATGATACTTCCTTGCCATGCGAGCCTTCTCCTGTGGAAAAAATCTATCCGCTGCCGTCCCTGGCGAAGCGGAGGAATTCGACATTCGTCGCCAGCATATTCACTGGTTGGTCATGCGGTTCGGCGGGCAGTTCGTCGAGCAACTGCCCGTCAAACGCCAGACCGCATACGAGGCATCCATCGGCCTGGCTGATGAATCTGTCATAATACCCGCCGCCTCTGCCCAGGCGGTTACCCCGCCGATCGTACGCCATTGCCGGTGCTACAATAAGGTCCAGCTCGCTCGCTGCCAACACCTCATTTCCAGTCGGTTCGAGGATATCCATCGCACCCGGCGCAAGGTCCTTGTCCAGAGAGTGGATTTCGACGGCGTCCATCACACCGGGCGCGCGGATTTTCGGTACTGCCACCCGCTTGCCCGCCGACCATGCCGCGCGGGCGATATCGACCGCGTCAATCTCTCCGGGTATGGGCAGGAATATCATTACGCTTCCGGCGTCGGTGAATTCGCGCTCGGCGATCAATCTGGCCGCCGCGGCGCTGCTTGCCCGGGCTGCCTGGTCAGGATCCATCGCAGCCAGGGCGGCCTTGATTTCGGTACGAATCTGCTTCTTGTCCTTCATTTCCTGTCACCGGTAGTTCTGAGTTTCCTGGCCCAGTCGAGGTAGGCGGATATGTGTTTCTCGTATCCGCGGTCGGTGGGCTGGTAGTATGTGGCTTCGACCCCGAGGTATTCCTGGTCGGGACTCACGCCGCCGGGATGATTGTGGGAGTACTGGTAGCCTTTTCCGCGTCCGAGCTTTTTGGCGCCTCCGTAGTGGGCGTCTTTGATGCTCGCGGGCACTGGGACGGTGCGGTGATTCTTAACGTCCTCGGTCGCCGTCCATATCGCCATGGCCGACGCGTTCGACTTCGGCGCGCATGCCATGTAGATCACCGCCTGGGCGAGGGTGAGTTGGCATTCGGGCATTCCGATCCGCTCGGTGATGCTGTAAGCCGCGGCGGCCACCTGGATGGCACGCGGGTCGGCATTACCGATGTCCTCCGAAGCCAGTATCGCCACCCGCCTGGCGATGAAGCGCGGATCCTCGCCGGCGGTGAGCATCCTGGCCAGCCAGTATACCGCGGCGTCCGGGTCGCTGCCCCGCATCGATTTTATCAGTGCGCTGGCGGCGTCGTAGTGCTCGTCACCGTGCGAATCGTACTTGATGACCTTGGCCTGTATCGAGTCCTGGGCGGCCTGGAGGTCGAAGATGATTTTCTGGTCTTTACCGGTGCGCCGCTGGCTCATCACGCCGACTTCCAGCGCGGTAAGCGCCCTGCGTGCGTCGCCGTCGGATATCCCGGCCAGGTGCTCCAGCGCGTCGTCGTCCGCGCGGATGTTGAACTCCCCCAGACCGCGCTGCTTGTCTGCTATTGCGCGGCGCAGCAACTCGACGATGTGTTCTTCCTGCAGCGGGGCGAACTCGAAGATTGTCGATCGGGACAGCAGGGGGGTATTGACCGTGAAATACGGATTCTCCGTGGTGGCGCCGACGAGGATTATACAGCCGTTTTCAACGTCGTTGAGCAATACGTCCTGCTGTGCCCGGTTAAAGCGGTGCAGTTCGTCGATGAACGCGACGGTTCTCCGCCCGGTCGACGCGAGGGTCCCGCGGGCCTGCTCTATGATTGTTCGAACGTCTTTGACCGAAGTCGACGCCCCGTTCAAGGTGTAGAATTCGCAGTCGCACTGCGCGGCTATCACGTGCGCCAGGGTCGTCTTGCCCGTTCCCGGAGGCCCGTAGAAGATCAGGCTCGACAGGCTCCCAGCCGTCAGTATTCGCCGCAGCATTTTGCCCGGTCCGAGGAACGCATCCTGCCCGAGTACGTCGTCGATGCATTGCGGGCGCATACGCACGGCAAGAGGGGCGCAAGCGGCGATTGCGGCATCCTCGGATTCCCGGAAGAGGTCCATGGGCGTATTGTACACGATGGGCGTCTCCGCCGAAACCCGCACAACCGGTTGGCGCAGGGCGATTGCATCTAAAGTTTTGGTAACGGCGACGGCTTTTTCTTACCACGGAAGTCACGGAAAGCACAGATGTAGTAATGGTTACGGCAACGACCACGGCAACGGCTTTTTTTCTACCACGGAAGTCACGGAAAGCACGGAAATGTTACGGCCACGGCGACGAAAACTGTTTTGCCCCTGCCGTTGCCAGTTGCCAGTCACCAGTTCCCAGTTGCCATGCCGTTGAAGTAATTTGGAGTGCGGTCCGCCTCTGGCGGAGTGCCGCTTTGGCTTGTCGCGGAGCGACGGTTTCGCCGCTCGCCGTTACTGATCACTGTCTCACTGATAACTGGTTTTCCCCTTGCCAGAAGCCTCTCAATGATCGACAATGACACCGTCATTTATGGTCCGGGACGAAAAACGCTGTCCCATCCGAAAGTCGTGGGTTGGGGCGGAACGTGTATGATGTATCCGAAGGTAATGCTGATGTTGATATCCTTTTAGCATCACGACGAAGGACACCATGAAGACAGCCACACCATCAGGTTGGAAGACCCGGCATCCGTCAGACAACGGACTCAGAGTCTGTATCCACAGGGGATCTCGACAGATTGGCGGCACGTGCATCGAACTGGAATGCCAAGGCCAGCGCATCGTGCTTGATATCGGAGTGCCTCTGGACGCTAATGATCCCGCCGAAGTCGAGATGCCGGCCGTGCCTGGTCTTGACGCGCATGATTCGTCGCTGCTTGCCATCCTCATCTCGCACCCCCACCAGGATCACTATGGACTCGCATCGCGCGCTGCCAAGGGCACGCCGTTCCTGATGGGCGCGGCCACTGAGCGCATCCTGGCCGCCGCGGCCGACTTCACCCCGGCGGGCGGCAGTTTCGAGAACGTGATGCACCTTGAGGACCGCAAGCCCATCAAACTTGGGCCATTCGCGATCACACCGTTCCTGATGGATCACTCCGCCTATGACTCCTACGCGGTCCTGTTGCAGGCTGCCGGCGAGCGGCTGTTCTACACCGGCGACTTACGTGGCCATGGTCGCAAGGCCAAGCTGTTCGATCGGTTACTCAGCGACCCTCCGGCCGATGTCGATGTCCTGCTCATGGAGGGCACAACCATCAAGCGCACCGGCACGAACGAAGGCTTCCCGACCGAGGCGGACCTGGAGGCGGAGATGGTGAATCTGTTCAGGACTACGCCCGGCATGCCGCTCGTGTGGTGCTCCGGGCAGAACATTGACCGCCTGGTCACCGTCTTCCGCGCCGCGAAACGCTCGGGCCGTCAGCTCATCCTCGACATGTATGCCGCTCACATTCTGGCCGCGACGGAGAACCCGCGTCTACCTCAAGCGAACTGGAAAGAGACGCGTGTGTTCCTGCCCTGGTCGCAGAAACAGCGGATCATCCGGGACCGGTCATTCGACATTGCCAATCGCTACAAGTTCGACCGTATTTATCCCGAACAGCTCGCGGGCGCAGCATCACAATCCGTGCTTCTCTTTCGTCCCAGTATGCGTATCGACCTGGAGAAAGCCGACTGCCTCGGTGGCGCTTGCCTGGTGTATTCGATGTGGGATGGCTACTTGAAGGACGTAAAACTGAAGCCCTTTCTGAGCTGGTTGAATGACCGGGGCATCGTGCTCCATAAGCGCCACACCTCAGGGCATGCATCGGTGAAGGACCTTCAACGGCTGCGCAAAGCCTTTGGTGATGCCGTAGTTGTCCCCATCCACACGGAGCAGCCCGACCTTTACGAACAGACGTTCGGCGATGTCCAAGTGCATGGGGACGGCGAATGGTGGAGCGTCTCGGAGGAGCAGCAATGAAGCAGACGCGAGGGTTATCGAAACAGTTCAGAGATCACCTCGGGAAAGGCGGGTATCTTCATCCTCTACTGAGTCGAGTACGGGGAGACACCTCGCTGGATATGGAAATCCGCCAAGAATACCTGAATGTATATTACCGGGGCGGCAGTTTGCTCAGGGTCGCACCTGCTCCGCGGAAAGCAGCGTCCTACACGTTTAAGTTCAACGAGAACTACTCGTTGAAGAGGGACCTGTCGAAACTGGATCTGCCCCGTCCCACGGTTACGACAGAGACTGACACCGCCAGGTGGGTGGACACCATTCCTCTGCTCAAGGACACGATGGACCTGTGGTTCGGCAGGCACCCCAAAGATGAGCGCGCGTTACAGCAGATGGTCGTGTGGGAGAACAACGACAGCCCGTGGGCCAATGGGACCGACTGGTTCATCATCGATATTGAGTACGACAACCACCAGGGCGCACGCTTCGACCTTGTCGGTTTGCAGTGGAACTCGGATGCCTCTGCCCGCAAGCTCACAAAGGGCTATCGTCCGCGACTGACCATTATCGAAATGAAAGCCGGCGACGGCGCGTTGTCTGGAAGTGCAGGCATCGAAGCCCACCTGGCGAAGTTGCATGCCTTCCTGAGCGACAGCCGGCGGGTCCGGAAGTTCAAAAGCGAAATGCTCGGCATCTTCTCGCAGAAGAGAGAACTGGGGCTCATCAAGGCGTTGCGATCCAACGGCAACGATGTTGACACCCTCGACCCTGAGATTGAGTTGATCTTCCTCATTGCCGGGCATGATCCCGCAAGCCGCAAGCTCGGCGCCATACTTCGCACGATCCAGGATTCCGGCTCACCAGAACTGCCGCGAGCAAGGGTCTCCCTTTGCACCTCAAACTTCATGGGCTTTGGACTCTACCGGGAAAACGTACATGCCCTGCCGGACTTCGTTCGGGACTACGAAAATCAGATTGGCGGTTGAACGGCGTAAACCCCTCACCCCCGGCCACTCACACACGTTCATGCGTAATCAAATACCGTATCAGTCGATCAACAGCGAATCATTTCGAGGCCTTGGGCCTTGTTTTGCGACAGAGCACGTAGTACCCGGGGGAACGACGGGGTCAGCGAAAGCGCCGGGATAAACCGGCTTGGGATAAGGAATGAAAGACGGCTGACGGCAGAAGCGTCGCTCCGCTTACGGCCAGTGATCAGTTGTCGGTAATCCCTTCAACCTCGCTCCCTTCGACAAGCTCAGGATCTACGACAGGGCAAGCAGTGATCGGTGAACGGCGGGACGGTTCTGGTTTCGGGATGTTGGCCGTTATATCCGTGTCATCCGTGCTATCCGTGGCACGCTGCGCGAGATAGGTGAGGGGGTGAACAGGTGAGCAGGTGAAACGACGAGAAACAAAACCGTTGCCGTGGCCGTAACATTTCCGTGCTTTCCGTGGTTTATTGGCTGTCAGCCGTCAGCTATCAGCTCTCAGCTACGACGAAAACCTTGAAACCGTTGTCGTCACCGTGGTCGTTGCCGTAACCATTACTACATCCGTGCTATCCGTGTCATCCGTGGCAAAAAGCCGTCACCGTTACCAAAACTTTAGATGCGATTGATCTCCCGGTTGGCGGGACGGGAAAAATGTTAAAAAAAATCCGGAATTTCCTTCGTGATACTTTGCAATTCTGACGATTCGGGTTATACAGGGACCCAGCATGCATACCGGCGTGCCCGGAGGTTTCCAATACATGCCAGCCAAAGTTACTGAACTTTTCTTTCTCGAGCATCTCGCTCCCAGGTTTGGCGTCCCCGTGCCCGAGCACCTCACCGCCGACGCACCAGACGCCGCAATACGCGAGGCGCTCGATCGTTGGGGTGGTCGCGGGCTGGTGAAGGCCGACGTCCTGTCCGGCAAGCGCGGGAAGGCGGGGGCCGTTGTGGAAGTCACCGATTACGTTGACGCCCAGAAGGAACTCAAACGCGTCCAGGGTATCGAAGTTGGCGGGCACCTGCCGCGGACGGCGTATATCGTCCAGCATATCCCATCGGAACTGGAGCTCTACACGGCTGTTACATACGATTCCCGCTTCGTCGGCCCGGCGATAACGATGTCCCTGGCCGGAGGAATGGATATCGAAGATGTCACCGATGACAATAAGATCACCTGGCCGATCGACATCTACAAGTGGCTCGACGCGTACCAGGCCTCGGACATACTGGAGAGACTCGACTGCCCCAAGGGCACGATCAGCCTCCTGTCGCGATCGATCGTCGACTTCGTGGATATGTTCAGGTCGACTGGTATGAAGATGTGCGAAGTGAACCCCTGGCGGATAAACCCCAAGGGCAAGCCCTTTGCCTGCGACTTCAAGGCCGTCTTCGACGAGGCGAACTTCAAGTTCAAGAACCTCGGGCTGGAACTTCACGAGTACCCGGCCAACAAGACCGCATTTGAAGAGGAAATGAGCGAGTGGTCCGCATCGAGCCACCAGGGCCAGGCACACGTCGCCGACCTCGGCGGCGAACTTATCCTGCCGATTCTCTTTGGCGGGGGGGCTTCGACCATCGTTGTCGAGACGCTCACGCAGAATGGGGGCAGCCCGCTGTTCCTCTCGGACTTCGGAGGCAATCCGACATACGAACGGATGTTCGGGACCGCGAAGATCTGTTTCGAGCACAACCTGCCCAAGGCCACCGTCATCCTCATCCTCGGCGGCAAGGCAAACAATACCCTGATAGACGTTACCTTCAAAGCCATCGCCGACGCGCTTTCCGCATACGTCGACGAGCATGGGCCCATAAGCACGCCCGTTGTCATCGGGCGAGGCGGACCGAGGCTCATTCAGGGACTGCTGACAATGAAGGAAACCCTGGATTCGCTGTCGCTGCCCTACGTGATCTTCGGGCCCGATACGCCTGTGACGCAAGTGGCTGAATATGCGGCCGGATTTGCCAAGACTTGCAGCGAGATGGGAGATACCAAATGAAGGCCGCACAACTCAGCGATCTTCTAAAGGCCGGCGACCGAATAGCCGTCTCCAACATCACCGGGCGAGAGGCGCGCGGTGTTACCGTCGCCTCCCAGCAGTACTGCCGAAATATCGTCGGCGGATGGGCCCTGGGCAAGGGCGGACAGGCCATTGACGTTCCCGGGCAGGATCCAATACCGGTCTTCTCGACCGTCGAAGAACTGATGGAGTCCCTGCCGAAAAAGCAGCGCCCCAACAAGGTGATCGTTTATTCTCCCCCGTCGGCTGTCTATGGCGAGGTGAAGGGCGTTGTCGAACACCGAAACGGATCGATCGAGACCGTATTCATTATCACCGAGAATGTCTCGATCGAAGTCAGCGCCCGCATAGCCCAACTCTGCCGCGAAGCGAATATCGACGTGCTGGGCTGCAATTCGCTGGGCGTGATAAACACCCACGATGCCGTGCGAGCGGGCGCCGTCGGGGGCGATTCGCCCGCGGGCAGTTTTATCCCCGGGAGCGCCACGATAATCTCCAACAGCGGTAATATGGTCAACACGATGGCCTCGTACCTCGCCAACGCGGGACTGGGCACGAGCTTTGGAATATCGACCGGAAAAGACGTCCTGATACTCACGCCGGTCAAAGACCTTCTGGATCTCGCCCTCAAAGATGACAACACCAAAATGATCGTCCTCTATGTCGAACCGGGCGGACTCTACGAAAAAGAAGCCGTCGAAATGCTTGCCGACCGCAAATCCGTCAAGCCGATCATCGCCTACGTTACCGGCGGGATCCTGGCCACCAGGGAACTGTCTCTCGGACACGCCGGGGCCGTTGTCGACGGGGGGCAGACCACCGCCGCGGCGAAAATGAAACTCTTTGACGATTACTTCGGAATCGGATCGTACGAGCCCGGGCGGAGATATCACAAGACCGCCGAACTCCTCGATGTGCTGGGTAGG
>JADHXQ010000104.1 GCA_016782885.1 Phycisphaerae bacterium
TGCCTTCGCTAGAGTAGTAGTTATCTCGCGGCGTGGGGCCTTTGAGCGACTGTTTGGTCTTGACGCCGTTCCTGGTCAGAATGGCGGTCAGCTTCTTCCATCTGCCCGGTGTTGTCTTGTCGAGGCGGAACATCAGTGCATTGCGGATCGGCGCCATGATCGCAAATACCTTCGCATAGGCTCGCCTGTTGTGGTCCTCGATTTTTTGTGCGACCTGGATCAGTCGATATCCTTCCTGGAAAGGCCTCCCTTGCGGGGTCGGACAGTACGATCGAGTAGAACCAGTCAGCCACTTCCTGCGGGAACCCGCCGGCGCCGACGGGTTTGAACGGAATCGGCGTGACCTGGTCGGGATGCCTGAGCCCCCAGTCGATGAACCGCTCGGTCTCGGCGATCATCTCCCGCTGATGCGCCCGCCACGATTCTCCAACGTTTCGGTCCATGTCAATGTCCCGCCGGCGATTCTAAGCGACCAGCCTCTTCTTTCTCGGGAAGATGAAGTGGACCAGGATCACCAGTACGGTAAAACCGATCGCAATATAGATGCCATTCCATCGCATTTTCAGCCAGAGGGTCCATACGCTGCCCACGGCGGCCGAGCCGGCGGCCACTGTCATCAGGAAGTTCCAGAGAAGTCGCTTGAGGCCTTTCGGTATGTTGTCGCCCATCAGCGATTTCTGGTTCATCATCATGTAGAACGCGAAGTATGCGATCGGCAGGACGGTGAAGTTGATGATCGATGTTGGCATGACCAGCCACATTTTGGTCTTGCCCGCCCAGAGGACCGGCGCCAACATTCCGACGCAGGGCATGAGCGTACCGAGACGGAAGAGCCAGCCCTTCGACTCGGCGCCGAACATCGCACAGATCACGAACCCGTTTATTAGCATCAGGATGATGATGCTGGAGATCGCCATACCTATCACGCCCAGGCCGAAGACGTAATCGGATACGGTCTTGCCCGTCAGCGGCGTTAGCGATGCGGCGAGGTGGCCCGAATCGCGTTTGACCAGCATTGCGGCCATACGCTTGTCGGGTTTGGGAAGGCTGTCGAGTAGATCGGTTTTGTCTTTGGCGGACAGGGCGGCGAATGCCTCGTCGCCTTTCTGCTGCTTGAGTTGCTTCAACTCATCCTTGCTTTTCCCTTCCACCAGCAGGATCTTCTGGTCGGCCGACATGGTGGCCACTGCCCGCTCGCCCAATTCCATCTTGACCCGCGCCGTGACGATAGCATTGTACTGACCGACGAACTTCTTGTCCGCCGCGATAAGCTGTCCGGATTGGTCCTTTTCGCCGAGGAACCCCGGCGCCGCTTGCGTGTGGAACTGGCTGGCCGATGCGATCACCACGCACCCGGTGGCCAGTATGAACGGGATGAACAGGCCCGTCGAGAGATCGAAGATCGCCAGGCCGCGGAAGTTTTTGTCCCATTTCCGCTTGAGCATCGAGTACGGAAGGAGGAACGTCATATTGATTCCGACTGCGGTAGCGGCCGCCGCGATCATCACATCTTGCTGCTGCGAGACGATGCGGGATGTCCAGAAGTTCCGGAATTCCTCGCTGACTGCGGCGATATGGACGTCAAACGTTTCAGCCGGCGTCCAGAACAAACTGAAGTCCGGTATGAGTCCGCCGCCGATTTTTCCCCAGTCCAGGGCGCCGTTCAGGCTCATGATGACCACCACGCCCACAAACGCCAGCACGATACCCGCGACCATGAGCTTGATGAGGGTATTGAAGATCTTCAAGCCGAATCCGCCGGAGTTGTAGAACCATACGACGATCACGCACAGGACCATAACGCACGCGCCGATAGTCAAATCCATCTGCAGGGGCGACATGGATTGGTTCTGCGCCAGATTGGTCAACAGATTCTGTTTGATAGCGGCCGTTGCCAGTGAGAACTGGGGCAGCGCCCACACACAGTTGGCCATCAGCGTCGCGAGAATCCATCCCCATCCGAGCACGGGATTGATGTGTTTGTTAATCGCGTCGAAAGGTCTCTCGCCGGTCGACAGCGTTACGTAACCGATCGCGCTGAGCATGATAATGCCCATAATCATCGCCAACGGTTGGAGCCACAACAGCGCAAAACCCGCCAATACGCCCAGGAACAGACTGCTGCCCAGCGACCCGCCGCCAAGCGTTATAGCGCTCTGCAGCCAACCGGGGCCCGACAGCCTGAAATACGCTCCCAGTGTCGCCAGGCGCCCCTTGGCCTGGGCGTCTTCGATAATCCGACGGTCTCTGTCTATACCCGAATTCTCGTCTGCCATATGCCTTGCCTCGTTTTAGTCCAGTGTTGTTATGGGAACTTCCGTTCCCTTTTGTTCAGCCGAAACGTACGCGCTGTAAATTGTCGTGATGCAGTCGGCCGCCAGTGTGATATTGGACTCCACCGCCTCACCGTATGCCACCGTCCGGTAAAATGCCTCGATCTCCTGCGGGTAACCGGTGAACCAGTCTTCATCCGGCGAGGGCGTCGACCAGCCTGCTTTCGTGCCGATCTTCTCCACGACGTATATGTCGTCAAAATTCGACTCCAGGGCGTTGTAGGTCTGCATCGCCGTGTTCGGATTGATGTTGCAGATGCTCCGGTGGTTGTTGGCGGCCACTTCGATACAGTTATGAATACCGCCCACGATAATGTCCGACGCGAAGATGTCGGCGATAGTCCCATCCTCGAACACAACGTGCATCGCCGAGAAGTCGTCGATGTCGTGGTAGTCGCTGCGGATGTGCCCCTCGTCGCGGAAGCTGTCCATACGCGTAAGCGCGTGGGTCCGCGCCGAAACGCTCGCCGGGCGAATCGGCTTGCCGTTTCGCGCGTTTCCTTCAACGCGCTTGAGGTAAAGCGCCGCCGTCAGCGGATGGCACCCCTTCCCGATCATCACGCCGCCGCCGGAATACTTCCACTGCGCGTAGGTCTTCGCATGCGAGCCGGAGTGCGCCTCCTCGCCGTGGATCCACAGTATCTGGGCGCCGGTCTTTTCGATGATCTCGCGTTCCTTCTGGATCGACGGGGCGTAAACCCAGTTCTCGGCGTACAGGACTTGTCCCTTGCCGGCGTGTTCTGCCGCCAGCATTCGCTTGACCGACGCGATGGCCTCGTCCAGCGCCGTCTGCTTGCAGCACGTGTCTCCGTTGAAGTCTTCCGACCCGTCGCCGAAGTACCCGGTCAGCGGTTTTTCGACGATGGCGAACTTGTCTTTCGCGAGCGCCGCTACGGCGACCTCTTCGTGAGCGGTCGCGGTGGTGCAGACGTGGACGACGTCGACACTGTCGATCATTTCATCGAGACTGTCGAACGCCTGTATGTCGCGCCGGCCCGCGAAATCCCTGGTTTGCTCGGCGTCGATGGCGAACACGCCGACGACCTCGGGATTTGTGCCATAGACCTTCTTGATCGCTTCAAAGTGGAATGAGGCTGAAAATCCCGCGCCTGCAATCCCGCTGCGAACATCCTTTCTTTTGCCCATGTGTATCTTCCTGACGGCGATGTATCCCTTCGGAAAGGCACTATGATGCCAGTCATGCCCGCCGACTGCAAGCGAATTGTCCCGCGGCGGTCTGTCGAACGATCTTTGCGTGGCGGGATTAACAGTGTAAACTCTCCGGGAGGCGATACTGAGTTCCTCTGCTTTCGCGGGGACTCCGAGGCGTAACCATGAGCGAACGTTAGTAAGCGGTAAACGCAAATAAAACATACAGGAGCATCAAAATGAAAGTAGTGGCATTCAACGGAAGCGGACGCAAAGACGGGAACACGGCGATGCTGATCGCCCACGCCTTCAAACCGCTCGAAGCGGCCGGTATCGAAACCGAGATGGTGCAGCTTGCGGGCAATACGATTCGCGGATGCACCGCGTGCTATAAGTGTGTCGAGAACCAGGACCGGCGCTGCGTGATCGGCGGCGACATTATCAATGACTGCATCGCCAAAATGATCGAAGCTGATGGAATCATTCTGGCCTCGCCGACGTATTTTGCCGACGTCAGCGCCGAGATGAAAGCGCTGATCGACCGTGCGGGGATTGTCACGCGGGTCAACGATAATCTCCTGAAACGCAAAGTGGGCGCGGCGATAGTGGCTGTCCGGCGTGGCGGGGCGATCCACGCGTTCGATTCGATCAACCATTTTTTCCTGCTTTCCCAGATGATCGTACCGGGATCGAGCTACTGGAACTTTGGTATCGGGCGCAACATCGGCGACGTGCAGGATGACACCGAGGGCATAGAGACCATGACCGACCTGGGTGAGAACATGGCCTGGGTGCTGGGGAAGATTAACGCCTGACAGGTTGCCCTTCAGGGCGTCACCAGACCATAAGCCGGATGTCAGGAGAGATGTTTTGCGAGCGCATGCGCCAGTTCGCTGATCCTGAACGGTTTGCTCAGGAGTCCCAGGGCTCCCTCGTCAAGCAGGCCGTTGGTCGACTGGTTCCGGCTGAAACCCGAAGAGATCAGCACCTTGACATCCGGGTCGATCGCTTTGAGTTCCCTGAACGTGTCAGGCCCGTTGAGAACGGGCATGATAAGGTCGAGGATCACCAGGTCGATATCCCGATGGGAGTTCTTGAAGTATTCGACTGCTTCGGCGCCGTTGATGCACAGCGAAACGGAATATCCAAACTTCTGTAGCGCGGTGGCCAGAAACTCTCGGACTATGCCCTCGTCATCCACGACAAGAACATGTCCCGTGCCCCTCATGATACTCTGATCGTGCGCCCCGTCGCTGGAGGCGCATGCCGTCTCGGCGGCGTGCAGGAGTAATCTAAACGTGGTTCCCCGACCGGGATGGCTGTCGACCTGGATGTTTCCGTAGTGGCTTTTTATGCATCCGTAGACGCTTGCCAGTCCCAGCCCCGTGCCCTGTCCCACATCCTTGGTGGTGAAGAATGGCTCGAAAATCCGGCTGCGAGTCTTGCTGTCCATTCCGCTTCCGGTATCGCAAACGCAAATCTCAACGTACGGTCCGGGGACCACCTCGCTGGGGTAGTCAACGCACGACGCGTCGTCAAGGACGATATTTCTCGTCGCCAGCGTAAGCACCCCGCCGTCAGGCATGGCATCGCAGGCATTCATGCCCAGATTCACCAGTGCATTTTCGATCTGAGACGGATCGGCCAGTATGGCCGGTGGATCGGCCTGTATGTCCAGCTTGATATCGATTCGCTTGTCGATGCTGTGGCTCAGGAGGGCTGCTGTCTGCTCGATAATAGTGGTGGTGTCAACGGCGACAATCTGGAAGGTTCCCTTGCGGGCGAAGTCCAACAACTGCCTGGTGAGTCCCGTCGCCCGCCTGGAGGCCGCCAGGATCTGCATGAGCATGTCGTCGCGTTCGCTCTGGTCGAATCCGTCCATCTGCAGGAGTTCGGCATTGCCCTGGATAGCGGTCAGAATGTTGTTGAAATCGTGAGCTATTCCCCCAGCCAGTCTGCCGATTGCTTCCATCTTCAGCGCATTATATGCATGCTGATTGTCGTCGCTCTGGGTGCTGTCCAGCGACTCTTCAAGTGCCGCAGCCTTCCGGCGGAGGTCGAGAACTTCAGCGATGAGTTGATCTTTGCTCTTGTCCTGGTCTGCCACAGTGGATTCCACTCACAAATCTACAGTAAGGTAATTATACTAAATTTGCAGAAAGAACAAGCTGGTTTTTCAGGAAGTTGTGTAATTCGTATCAGTAATTCTGAGGTTTCCAGCCAAATAAGCGTGTAATGATGAAGAAGTTCGACGCCGTCCCACACAGAATCACCGATGTCACAAATGGTTCACACTTTCACGGGAGTGTTCCCTGCGCCCAGCCCTAGCGGCGACAATGACAAGACGTCGGTGTTCGTGTATGTGCCAGCAGCAAAAGAAGTTACAAAAAGAGCAACATTGGCCGATGTGGCATGGCGATGAATATCGGGTATGTCACAGGTCTGTGAACTGTGACATGGCTGCCTGGACGTGCCAGAGGGTTATCGCCGCGGCGGCCGCGAGGTTCAGGGAGTCTACTCCGGTGGTCATTGGGATTGTTATTTTGACCTCTGCGCGGGCGATCAGGGATTCGTCCAGACCGGTGGCTTCCGAGCCGAACATGAGGGCTGTTGGTCCCGATGGGCGGAACTTGGCGAGGTTCATGGCCGTCGGATCGAGCACCATTGCCCCCAGTTGGTAGCCCCGCTCGCTCAGGGCGGTCAGGTCGTCGGTTATGCAACTGCTTCGGGTTAGTTTTAGTTGGAAAGCCGCTCCCATCGAAACTCGCAGGACGCGGCGGGAGAATTCGTCGCAGCATCGCTCGCCCAGCAGGATGATTTCGATGCCCAACGCGGCGGCGGTGCGGAAAATGGCGCCCAGGTTTTCGGCGTTGCTCGTGTCGGGCAGGATTGCGATCGTACTGCCCGTTTTGGCTTGGGCCAGGGCGGCGGCGAGTGTGGGCGGTTCCGCTCGGGCGGCGGAGGCGATTACGCCGCGATGGAAATCGAAGCCCGCAACGGTCGAGAGCGTCGCATCGTTTGCGACCAGCAGGTCGCCGCCACCATTGGCGAATTCGGCAAACTCATCAGCGAAACGCGGGGTGGTGAGCACTTGCGTATTGGGATACCCAGCTCGGATGAGGCGATGCACCAGCCACCTGCCTTCGGCGATCAACTGCCCTCTGCCGCGCAGATCGCGGTCCCGCAGATTCGAGAACGCCTCCATCCGCGGATCGTCGGGGCCAACGGGTATCGCGCTCATTTGCGAACCTTGCCGCCGGAGGTGTATGCTTTTTGTGTTCTGTTATTCATTTTGGTCTTTGCGGTCGAGGCAGATTTTTCGGGCGGTCTGGAGGTGACTCGCCAGTACTGGCGGAATCCAGGGTTTGTCGAGAAGTTTTGCAAGCGCAATGGCGACAGCATCGTACGAATATGTGGTGATTTTCCGATCGTAGAAGAGCAGTGCACTGGCGATTGCGGCGTAGTAGAGGGTTACCGATACGCCACGTTGTGCTTTGGGGCAGTCTTGTGCGGCGGTCTGTTTGGCGTCGTTCTTGATTTGGAGGATCGTGCGGAGGTCGGTTTTGGAGTCGGTCAATGCCTCGCCGAGGCTCAGTTGGCTTTGGGGTGCGAGTTTATCGTAGAGGTTGTCGAGGACAGAGGACGATAGGATTGTCGCCTCCGGGTCCGGCGGGAGTGGTCCGTCCAGCTTGGTTCGCAGTAATTCTGCCGTCATTTCAACCGGATTGGACGAATCTGCCTCGCCGGCTTCGAGGGCGACGCCCAGCATATCCGCAAGTTGCCCGGGTTTTGAATGCGTCGAGCGTTCAGTGTCCATTGGGGCAGTCCTGCTGTCGCGAGCTGACTTGTTCCTCTTGTCGGAAGTGTCTGTCATTGCAATGGCTCCACGATAGTAATACCGCACCCAGGACCATCTGTGGCATGATACGCGGGCTTTGGGATCATCCTGCGCGGTTTTTTGAAAGAATTTGCATCATATCGCGAATTTCCTCCTCCACCTGGTCATCAGACTCGACGTACTGGCGGATGTGCCTTGCCAATATCGTACGGAATCGACGCTTGACGGTTATCGACATGTTTGAAGCTTTGGCTTCCGATTTGATATCGAGTTGCGAGCACAATTCGCCCAGTGGCGGTGTATCGGCGCCCTCCATGGTGGGTTTCACCACGGTTGCGTGGAATACCTTCCAGTGCTTTTCGAGGCCGTCTCGCAGACATTCTTCATGCACCTCGACAATCACCTCGCCCAGGAGTTCCGAGGCCCATGTATAGGTGAAAGCATCGACCGGTGTCCCCGAGTCGATGGGTGCGATACTTCCCGGATCGAAATTGTCCAGGGCGACCATTGCTTTCCGGGGCGCGCGTTTCCTGGCCGTTTGCGCCCTGTGCATGCTGATGACATAGCGATCCAGGGCTGTCAGCAGGAACGTTCGGAAGCGCCCTTTGGTCTGGTCGGCTTGAGATATCAGTTCCCGACCGAGGACTATCTCGTGGAAGAAGCCCTGGGTAAGGTCCTTCGCCTCTTCGTTGCTATTACCCTTGCGGCGGAGGTAGCTGTAGACGGGCTTCCAGTACTTGTTCATTATGGCGCCTATCACTTCGCGCTTCCGTTGGGGATCCAGCGTTTGTGCGGCATGCAGATTCTGCCACTGGGTCGTGTGGAAGGCATCGTCGCCGCTGCCGCCGATAAATGTCCTGTAGGATTTGGCCATACCGTATCCTTGTCCATATTATCCAGACCCTTTGTTGCCCGGACAAGGCGATATTAAGCGAATTCACATACGAAGTGCAATGGTGACTGTTGGCTGTTGATCCGTCGCCGTTCTCTGAGTGTCGGCGCCCTTGATGTCGAGACTGACAGGCTCACCGGCGGTGAGATGCGGTGGGACTGTCCCTAGGGCTGAGGTGTAATGGTTTTGACCGCTCTTGACGAAATCGACTGCTAAAACGCATACGGGACTCCGCGGGACTCTCTGACAGCGTGATCCCGGAAAGACTTTACAGACCGATTGCAGCAAGGATGGCCGTGATGATTGTCAGGGTTACCAGCATGTCGGTGAAAGTGAATCCTGAAAGCTGTTTGGGATAGCTGGTCATGTTTCTGTCCTTTCATCTGGTGGGGCTAATTCGATCTCTTCACTCCTCGATACGCATCTCCGGTCCGTTTCCTGCGCCGGGAATGTGATTTTTTCTCAAAGTACGCGGGTTTTCTTGTTATTCAGGATATGCGGGCTGGCGCCGTTAGCTGATAGCTGACCCTTCGGCGGGGCTCAGGGCAAGCGGCTAATAGCTGACATCTTCTCACAAACAGTGAATCGCCGAGCTTTTGAACGTCACGTAGAGCTGGCGCTTCGGTTCTATGTTGAGCTGCTGGAACGATGTGTAGGTTATCAGGGCGATCAGGCGGAGGTCGCCGCAGGCCAATTGGACCGCAAGCAACGCGTCGCTGTGGTCCCAGTTGATTACCGTACATTTGAACTGGTTCAAGGCGCTGCTGGCGAACGGTTGGTGCGAGAGGAGCAACTCTTCGGGCATGATCCAGATGTGGCGGGTGGACTCGTCGGCGGAGCTGGCGTGGATTCGCTGGCCGGCGACTTCGCAGATGTCGCCGCGGACGCTGCTGACCGAAAGAACGTTTTGTATGCCCAGAAAGCGGGCGACGGATACGTCGGTGGGGCGGCGGAACAGTTCTTCAGGGGCGGCGACCTGGCGGAGGCGGTAGTCGAGCATCACGCCGATCCGGTCGGCCAGCGCCATCGCCTCCTCCGGTTCGTGGGTGACGTGGAGGATCGTCGCGCCCAGTTCGGAGTTGATGCGTTTCAGTTCGCGCCTGAGTCGAACGCGGGTGTTGGTGTCGAGCGCCGACAGCGGTTCGTCCAGCAGCAGGAGTTTCGGCTCGGTTGCCAGCGCCCTTGCCAGCGCAGCGCGCTGCTGCTCGCCGCCGGAAAGTGTGTCGGGGCGGCGGGCGAGCAGTTCGGTTATGCCCAGCATATCGGCCAGCCGGGCGGTGCGGGCGGAGATTTCGGTCGAGCCGCACCCGCGGGCCCGGGCGCCGTATGCGATGTTCCGCGCGACGCTCAGGTGCGGGAACAGTGCGTAGTCCTGGTAGACCACCGCAAAGCCGCGTTGCTCGGGCGGCAGGGACGTGATGTCGGCGCCGTCCCACGACACGCGTCCGCTGTCGGGGCGGATCAGCCCCGCGATAATTTCGATCAGCACGGTCTTGCCCACGCCGGTGGGACCGAGCAGGGCGAAATATTCGCCGGCTTGAAGTGTCAGCGAGACATCGGACATGTCCATCGCGCCGAAGCGTTTGGAGATTGACTTCAACTCAAGCATCGCTACCCTCCTTGGCGCCGAATCGCGACACCAGGCGCAGCGCGACGAATACGGCAATGCAAATCACGATCAGCAGGACGGCGACCGATCTGGCCGCGGGCAGCCCGTAATCGTTGAAGCGCTGATAGACCATCACCGGCGTGGTCATCGGGTGATACGCGATGATCAGAACGGCCCCGAATTCGCTGATCCCACGCCCCCACATCAGGATCATGCCCGAGAGTACCCCGCGCCATGCCAGCGGTAGCGAGACGGTGAAGAACACCCGTTGCGGCGAGGCGCCAAGCGTGCGGGCGACGCGTTCGAGCCGCACGGGCACAGACGCGAACGCCTCGCGCGCGGAGTTCACGAGAAACGGCAGCGATACGAACGCCATCGCGACCGAGATTCCCGCCACCGTGGAGACCAGTCCGCCCCCGGTGATGCGCCCGATCAGCGAATTGCGCCCGATGACCATGAGCAGAGCGATACCGGCGGCCGAATGCGGAATGATTATCGGCAGGTCGACGATCGCCAGGACGAGCGATCGTCCGAAGAACCGCTTGCGGGCGAGCAGATACGCCAGTGGAATACCGAAAACCGCCGAGGCCACCGTCGCCAGCATCGCCGCGGTCAGCGTGATCTTGATCGATTCGATCACCGCGTTTTCCGCGGCCGCGCGGCTGAGCTCGCCGACGGAAGTTGCGAAGATCATGCCCGCCAGCGGCGCCACCACGAACAGCAGCAGGCAGGCGCCGAGGGCGGCCAGCAGCAGTTCGAACCACCATCGTCGCAGGAGCGAGGGCTTATCGGGCATTTTCTTGTTGGGTTGTTGGTTGCTTGCTGTTGACGCAGAACTCTTTGAGTGATTCGGGCAGGTTGTCGAACCCGTCGGTTACCGCCGGGCGCCGCGAGGGTTGCCCGTTGGCTTCCATAATCGCCTTGCCCTTGTCGGAGAGCAGGAAAGCGACGTACGCCTCGGCCGCTTTGCGATTGGGGGCGCCCTTGGGGATCGTCACCGAGTAGACCATGGGCCCTCCGGTCTTGGTGATGAACTCGCCGGGGGTCTTTCCGGTGACCTTCACCGTGGCGGTTTTGTACAAATCCGCCAGTTCGGGCGACTTCAGATTCACCTCGTCGCTGAGGAGCAGCGTCTTGAGTTTGTGTTGCCTGGCGACCGAGCGGTAGATGAACAGGTAGTCGATCTCGCCTGCTTCCAGGAGGCTCAGCAGGTCGGTTTCCTTCGGTCGGATTTGCTGTCCGGCCTTGTTCAGCATTTCGGCGGCCAGGCCGGGTCTTTTAAGTTTCTTTTCGGCCAGTTGTATCGTCATTACCGTGCGGTATCCGCACGGGTCGCGGTTTGGGTCGGCCCGCCCGAAGATTACGCCGTCGGCCAGAAGTATATCCGTCCAGTTTTTGGATGTGATTGTATCGGCGTGTTTGGACTTTTCGGCGTAGGCGATCGCCATTTCGTTGGTGGCCAGGCGAATGTTGAAATCGGCGTGTTCGGGCATGAGGAGATTCTCGACGACGGTGTAGTCGGCAGACGCCATCACGTCGCACTGCTTTTTGAGGTCGGAGATCTTGCGTGCGCAGTCGCGCGAGCCGGCGGCTTCGGCGCGAACCGTTATGTGCGGATTGGCCTTCATGAATTCCACCGATACCTCCCGCAGCGGAACCGACAGGCTGCCCGCGTGGAAGATTACCAGGTATTGGGCCTCGGCGTTGTCATCGCGCCGGCAACCGCAGAACGCCGCGGTCGAAACCACCACCAATATCGCAGAAAGCCAAGTTCTCATGTTTATCCTTTCACATTCTGGAATAACGAATCATAGCGATTTGCTTCATCGGTTCCAAGCAATTGGACGTGTATATCTTCGTCCCGGGTGGATATAATGTTCCAGAGGACGTTATGATTTTAAATACGTTTGAAAATGCGATAATCACTATCTTCCTGGCTGCGGCGATGCTGGCCGGCGGCTGCGACAGCAAGCAGCGGGACAATCCAGGACGCGAACCAATGAATGAAACAAAGCACTCTGAAGCCGTTTTCGCCGCCGGTTGCTTCTGGGGCGTCGAGGCGACGTTCCGGCAGGTCGATGGCGTTGTAGATGCGACCGTCGGATACACCGGAGGCACGCTTGCCAACCCGACCTACGAGCAGGTCTGCAGGACCGACACCGGTCACGCCGAGGCCGTCCGCGTGGTTTTCGACCCTTCAGTTGTATCTTACGAGCGGTTGCTCGATGTCTTCTGGGCGTGTCACAACCCGACCACGCTCAACCGCCAGGGACCCGACGTGGGCAGTCAGTATCGCTCGGCGATATTCTTCCGCGACGCCGAGCAGCAGAAGGCGGCCACCGCCTCCCGCGAGAAGATGCGGAAGTCAGGCAAATTTTCCAGTGATATTGTCACCGAGATCACCGAGGCCGGCGAGTTCTATCGCGCCGAGGAGTATCACCAGCGATACCTCGCGAAACGAGGCGCTGCGGCCTGTAACACCGGTGCTGAAAAGAAGTAACGTAGCTTTAGGTTTGTTGCCGCATTTCTCAGCCTCCCCCGGGGGCATTGTCTTTTGTCTCCTGTTAAACCCGCCGGGCAAACGTGCCGACGAATAGATGGGCACGGGTTTTTTAAAAAGGGAGTCAGGCTTATGTCGGGAGAAATGCCAGGCACAACAATTGAAATCGATCAGACGCAACAGCAAACGCGGGTGCTCTCGAGTCTCCTGGAGGTCGGTCGCAAGCTCTATGCCCACGACGATACCCATGAGATGCTCGAAACCATCCTGACCCACGCCAGGGCGCTGACCGGAGCCGAGGCTGGGAGCATGTTCCTGGTCAATCGGAACCAGCTCAAGTTCGGCGCCGTCCAGAACGATCGGATAGACACCTCGAACATCTCCCAAAATCTGCTTGGCCGGACAATGCCCGCAACGATGGAATCGCTTGCCGGATTCGTGACGCTGACGGGTGATATCGCAAACATCCCCGACAGCTACAACCTGCCCGAGGGAACGCCCTTCCATATCAACAGGGACTTCGACACCGCCACCGGCTACAAGACCAGGAGCATCCTCGCGGTGCCTCTGAACTGCCCGGACGGTACGTGCGTCGGCGTGCTGCAACTGATAAATCATATCGGACCTGACGGGGAATCGGGCGCCTTTGGCGACCCCGCCGACAGCGGAGTGTTGTTGCTTGCATCATCGGCCGCCGTGACCGTGCATAATACCATCCTGCAGGAACAAATCTACCAGGCCCACCTCGGTACGATCTATCGCCTCGCGGTGATCGCTGAATATCGAGACAACGACACGGGCGACCACATTCGACGCGTAAGCCGAACCAGCGAACTCATAGCACGCGCGATCGGAATGGACAGGGACCTGGTCGAGCTGATCAAGCACTCCAGCCAGATGCACGACGTCGGAAAGGTCGCGATCCCCGATGCGATCCTGCTCAAGCCCGGACATCTTACACCTGCCCAGCGGGAGATCATGCAGAAGCACACCACGATCGCCGCTGAAATACTCGCCGATCCGGAAGACGAAGTTCTGGCGATGGGACGCGACATTGCCCTGAACCACCACGAGCGATGGGACGGGCAGGGGTATCCAAACGGTATTTCCAAACGCGAAATCCCCCTGTCAGCCCGCATAGTGGCCGTTGCTGATGTCTTCGACGCGGTAGTCTCCCATCGCTGCTACAAGGCCGCCTGCAGCTTCGACGTGGCGCTGGATATCATAATCCAGGACAGCGGGCATCACTTCGATCCGGAAATAACCAAAGCGTTCTTCGCGGTCGTCGAGGAAATACTCGAATCATACCCCTCGGCGGGCGCGCCTTCCTGACTGGGACACTGTAGATTCACAGGGGCCGAATTGATTTCCACTTGTCTACTGCTTGTCCGGTTTTCCGATCAGGGGCTCGGCCAGTGACGTCCAGAGTTTGTAGCCTTCGTCGCTGAGGTGCAGTCCGTCTTTCGCCAGCAGTTCCTTCTTCGGTTTACCGTCGGCGCCCAGCATGCCAGAGGCGATATCGAGGTACTCGAGGCGCGGGTCGGACTTGCTGAAGGCTGCGATTGCCTCGTTGGCCTGTTTCATCTTGCCCCAGAGATTCCATCGCCGCGTTGACGGTTTGATCGCCACGAAGACGAATTTTGTTCTTGGCAGCTTTGCGTGAGTAACCGCCACCAGGGCCTTGTAGTCGTCGACGACCTGCGCGGGCGATTCGCCGGCGGCGATATCGTTGTCGCCGGCGTAGAAGACCACCGTTCGGGGCTGGTACGGTATGAGGATGCGATCTGCGAATTCGAGCGAGTCGGAGATCTGCGACCCGCCGAACCCGCGGTTGATCGTCGTATGTTTGGGGAACAGTTTGTCAGTGTTCCAACGGACGATGCTCGAACTGCCCAGGAACAGGACCTTGCCCTTGGGCGGCGGACTGTTCTTGTCGCTCGCTTCAAAGCGTTGGATATTCTTTTCCCAGCGGTTGGGCTTCCTGGCGGAGGTTTTGGGGAAACCGCCCTTTGCGATCAGGGACTTGATGACTTGATCGGCCTTGGTCGGCTGGACTCCGCGCGGTCCGCGGGAATAGAAAGCGATCTTCCCTGCGAGGTCCACTACGACCGTCGCCGCGGGCCTGCCGCGATATGCTCTTTCAACTGCGCCTACCATCGAGCCGGTTTTGCCCTCAGGCGGAAGGTCGATCAGGATGGGCATGGTGAACTTGAGGCCCTTCATGCACGCGTCGGCCGCGAGAATCCGCTCTTTGGCGGTCTTGGCCTGCGTGATGTCTTTCGGACTCTTCGGGTTCGCCGCGTTTTCCGACTGGCGGACCGGGTGGGCCTCGCTGATGTAGACCAGGATGATTTCGACTCTTTTGTCGTCCTTGTACGCCTTGTACAAGGCCTCGGCCTCAGGGGCCGTTTTGCGGAAGGGGGGTCACGTATAGCTCGACATGAAGACGCATACTACGCTTTTACCGCGATAGCTCGAGAGCCTGACCTTATCGGTCGTGACGACCGCGACCTTTCGCCCCTTGTCGTCTTGGCGCTCGATAAGAACGGGCAGTTCAAAGTCTGTGGCCTGCCTGCCGATCTGTACGCTGGAGGCGGATTGGCCGGATGGACGTCCTGTACGAGGGCGCCCACCCGGTCTGCGTGGAGGGATCGCAAAGGCGGCGGACGCCAACAACGCTACAACCGCCATTCCCACCGCAAGTTTTCGCATTCCCATACTCACGACGATCTCTCTTTCCCCCCCGCACAATCCACGATCCTGGTCTCCCGCTACCCTTATACAACGCATCGGAAGCCCCGAGTATTTCGAGAGGTTAAAGAATTCCAGCGAAATTACTTGCCGTTTGGCAGACGGGCTCCTCCGGCGATCAGGTCGCTACTCGTGCCATACCCACGCGCCGTCCTGGAGTTTTATCGCATGGCGGTCGGCGGGGGGCGGTGTTCCCGGCGCCGCAACCGTCAGGCCCCAGTGGCCATATCCGCAACCCTCGTAGAATATCACGGTAAAGTTCTTCGGGTCGCATGTTACCGTGCCCCCGGAAACTGCCATGCGGCGCAGCGAAGCGGGCCACTGGTCGGTGGGAATATGCTCGAACCTGTCAGGCGACGGTGTTCGCCTGGCCGCCCACGCGCGTATCTCTTCGACGTCAGCCCATACCTTCGCGTGAAACCAGTAGCCCGCACTGAACGTCCTGGCGTTCGGCGGAATCATCGCAACGATCCAGAGAACCAGCCCGATCGTTCCGAAGATGATTCCCGCCGATTTCAGTCCCGCCCGGAATATGGATCCTCTGTTTTTGCGAATGAACAACCGATGTGCCATGAACGCCGCCCACAAGACAAACGCCAACGGCCCGGCCACGTAAACCGCCAGAAACGCCGCCGACACCAAACCAAGAAACAGAACATGCCCCACGATACTACCCCAACACAACCCCGCCAACAGGATCGCATAGATAACAACAATCGTCAGCGCGAATCTGGTACTACGACTAACCCGCCGCCCGGCGGTCCGGGACGAGTTGGTTGAGGAATCGGAATCGCTGTTCATGGACATCAAAGGCGAGTTCCCATCGAAGTCACAATTAGACGATTGGCGAATTAGTATCCTAAGCGTGCTGGGCGAATGTCTCAAGAGTTGTTATCCGGCGATCCGACGACTACTATAGGAATAAGTACTCCGAGCAAACGAATGCTGAATCGCCAGAAGTGCATCTTGTTGATGATTGATCGGGCAGGCAGGCCCGTGACTCATTTGGAAATAATCAAGTGGGCGTTCCTGACTGCGCTGGAAATGCCGTCAGGCGGCGGTTCATCCTTCTACGATTTCCTTCCGTACCAGTACGGCCCGTTCTCGTTCGCTATGTTTCGCGAACTCGGCGGCTTGGCCCGAAAAGGGTACATCCGTGATGCTGAATGGAGCGGTCATGCCGCGTGGGAACTTGTTGGCAATATGCGGGGCGAGATAGCGAATCTTGCCAAAGACGTGCGACGAGACGCCGCGAGAGTGGTTGAGCGGTTTATCAGCAAATCCGACGATGAACTTATCGATTATGTCTACGAGCGTTTTCCGTGGTACACCGCCAACAGCAAGATCCGTCGATTGGTCAGTCGCCCGGTGGCCGATGCCGCCGTATATACCGTCGGATACGAAGGTTGCTCGATTGACGGACTTTTGAATGTCCTCATGCGCCAAGGCATTCACCGTATTGTGGACGTTCGCCGCAATCCGGTGGCTCGCCGCTATGGTTTTCATAAGAGTTCTTTGACCCGGCTTTGCGGAAATGTGAGCATCGACTATATCCACGTTCCCGAAGTGGGAATCCCGTCGGAACTTCGTCGGGAGTTGGACAGCCCGTCATCTTATGCAAAGTTGTTTGACCAATACGAACGGGAGCTGCTCCCCAAAGCACCGGATGCCGTGCAGGCGATTGCGGGGCTGGTAGTCGAGAAACCCACCACGTTGATGTGCATGGAGGCTGATCCCGACATGTGCCATCGCACCCGATTGGCCAACAGCGTTGCGGCCATCACGCATCTACCCATCCATCATATCGAGGGGGAAACATGCGAGCAGGTTGTGAATTTTAATTAGAGGGCCGAAGACCCGTTACGATAGTAGCCGGGCCCGGGAGGGCCCGGAACGCGGTCTCTTAAAAACAGAGCCCCGAAGGGGTGACAGAAAAGCGGGAAAGCGAATGTCCTACACGAATCTCATTTACCATATAGTATTCTCAACGAAAGATCGTCGCGAGACCCTCGCCTCCGAGCGAATCGCCAGAATATGCAAATACACCGCTGGTATTATCCGCAATCACGAAGGAGTTCCGTTAGCGGTCAACGGAGTTAGCGACCATCTTCATATCGCTACAGGTCTCGAGGCGACGATCGCGTTATCGCAGTTCGTGGGAACGGTGAAATCCAACTGCAGTAAGTGGATCCATAGCACATTCAGCGATATGCAGGATTTCGGCTGGCAAGATGGTTACAGTGCTTTCACTGTCTCGGCCAGTGTGAGGGATTCCGTTGTGTCGTACATTCGGAATCAGGAATCTCATCATCGCAAGATGAGTTTTCAGGAGGAACTAATCCAGTTACTCGACAGGCACGGTATCGAATACGATCCAAAATATATTCGATAAGTACTGTCACCCCTTCGGGGCTCTGGAGTATTAAGACACGTTCCGGGCCCTTCCGGACCCGGCTGAAATCGCAACGGGCCTTCGGCCCTCTGATGCTTCCGGTGCTGCTGCGATAGATATCAACGATCCGCGTGCATTGTTTCTGCGCGGATGGTTCCTTCTTTGCTGAATGTCAGGTGGATCCATCCGTGTCTTGGCGTGGCGTAGTATTGCTTGTGGCGGTGCAGTTTGTTGATGAACTGTTTGCGGGCGGGGGCGGGCTCGTGGTAGCGGTTGACGAGTCCTCGCGGCGCGCTCAGCAGGACCACGTCGGGCGATACGGCGCCGAAGAATTCCGGTAGCGATTTGGTCCACGCTCCGTGATGGGGCAGGATGAGAATGTCAGCGCTGAGATCGGCGCCATCGGCCAGCAGGCGCCTCTGACCTTCCCGGGACAGGTCGCCGGGAAACAGGATTCGTTTTCCGCCGCAGGTCACGCGCAGGACGAGCGATGTGTCGTTGACGGTCAGATCGGGCGCCTGCGCCGCGGGCGGCCAGAGGACTTCGACGAGCGTGTCCCCGTCGAGTTGCACCTTGGACCCCGACCGCAGGCGGATGATCTCGCTGCGATGGTCGAC
>JADHXQ010000021.1 GCA_016782885.1 Phycisphaerae bacterium
AGGGATACGAAGATGGCCATCGCGTGGTGTTCAAACGGGCGCGCACCGCGGACTACCGGGCCAGCGTTCATGACATCGCCAACTCCCTGATGGATCTGATGACCGACGCGAAGCTTCGCCGGAAGATGGGAGCGGCCGGTCGAGAACATGTTGTGGAGCACTTTGACTATCGCGTCGTGGCCAAGAAGTTCGTCAAGATCGTGGGCAAACGCCTGGGAGTATCGTGAAATGAAACACCGACGAAACAACCGCGTGGCGGAGGCGAAGGAAGCGGCGATCCAGGTGCTGCTGCACAACATGCACGGGTCCTATCGCGGACTGCCGAGGACGGCTGGGTGGGGCTACCCCGAGCCTTACACGCGGGACCTGCTGATTGTCGGGCTGGGCGCCCTGGTCTCGGGCAACAGGAAGCTCATCGCGTCATTTCGGCGCGTTCTGCAAGTTCTGGCGCGGAACCAAAGCCCCCGCGGGCATATTTCTTCACTCGTGCATGACCCCGAAGACCGCGGCGCCAGCGACACCACACCGCTGTTCCTGATGATGCTGGGCATGTACCGCCGGACCGCCGGCGAACCGGACTTCCTCGCCGACGCCGCGGACAAGGCGCTGACGTGGATGGATTATCAAAGCCCTTCTGATCGCGTCATGGTCGCCCAGCTTCCGACCACAGACTGGCGGGATGAGCAGCGGGTTTTTGGCTTCGGCCTCTACGTCAACACGATTGTCTATGCATACCTGAGGCTGCTGGGGCGCCACGAGCGCGCTCGTCGGCTTGAGAGCCTGATGCACCGCTTCACGATCACCGGCGGCGTGAAACACCGCCACGTCCATGAGGGTTTGACCGTCCGGAGCAAGCCGTACTACGCGATGTGGTCCTGGAAGATATTCAGCAGCGAACGGTTTGACCTGTTGGGCAACAGCCTGGCGATCCTCACCGGCCTGGCCTCGCCCACCAGGGCCAAGAGCATCATCGCCTGGGTGGAAACCGAGTGCCAGGCCCTGCGTGGGCGAGAACAACTGGCCGTGAGACTGCCGCCTAACTTCTTCCCGTTCATCCAGCCCGGCGATCCGGAGTGGTCACAGCGCTACGAGTTGCACAACCAGCCCGGGATGTACCATAACGGGGGCGTCTGGCCGTTCATCTGCGGCTTCCACATTGCCGCAACGGTGGCCGCCGGGAGGCCCCGCCTGGCCCGGCGCAAGCTTGGTGCCCTGACCGATCTTGTCTGCCGCGCGAAGAGCGCAGAGCTCGACTTCGGTTTCAATGAGTACTACCGGGCTCAGGACGCCGCGCCTTGCGGGCATGACTGGCAGAGCTGGTCGGCGGCAATGTACCTCTACGCCGCCGCCTGCGTGGAGCAGCGTCGCACGCCGTTCTTCGACGACGTTCGGAATCCCGCGGACCCCGGAATGCTGAAGGTGTTCCGGACCGACCCGCCATGCGGTTGAGTTTTGGGTCCGTAAGATATTGCTCTTTGAGCATCAATCTGTCGGTTCCTCCTCGATCATGTCCAGGATGCCCGACAATCTTGCCTTGGCAAGACAGATCGAGGAGTCGGCGGCGCCGTAGTAGACCCAGAGTTCGTCGCCCCTGACGATCCCGCCGCAGGCGAAAATGACATTGGCAGCGTCACCAAACCGCTCATAGCGCGTCTTTTGCCCCAGCAGCCAACGTCGTGCCCGTCCGATCAGGCGGTAAGGCTCTTCGAGGTCGACCAGCGCTGCTCCCTGCCTGTAGATTGGATCGCCGGCGAGTTCCTTCACGCCATGGCAGATCAGCAGCCAACCCTTCTCGGTTTCGATAGGAGGAAGCCCGGCGCCGACCCTGACGCCAGGGGAACAGGTGAAAAGACAACGGCGGACAGGACATTCGAATACCTTGCTCACCCGCGGTCTCCTGCTCACCTCCTCACCTTTTCAAAAAGGACAGCGAAATAACCTTCCGATTAGAGCAGTGGAACAGATGCATGTCGACCGCCAAAACCACAACCCAAAACCACCGCGGCGATTGACTTTTATGATGGGCGTTGGATATCCATCGCCTTCATTCGCGATGCCAGCGTGGTCGGGCGGATTCCCAGTAAATCTGCCGCCCCGCCGGCGCCGCCCATTTTCCATTTGGTCATGCGCAATGCGGCGATGATGTTGCGCCGTTCGATCTGCCTGATCTCTTCGTCGGTTATCACCATTACATCATCGCCCGCGGACCCGCCGCTCAGGGCGCCGCCGACAGCGGCCAGCGGACCTCCGCCCTGGCGGGGCAGTTCTATTTGCAGGATACCGGTCTTGGCGGTGATAACGGCCCGTTCTATGACGTTCTGAAGCTCTCGGATATTGCCCGGCCAGTCGTGGCGCTGCAGCCTGTCCAACGCATCGCCGTTGAGTTCAAGCATCGGGCGATTCATCTTCCTGCAAATCAGCTTCACAAAATGCTCGGCCAGAAGCGCAATATCCTCCTTTCGCTCACGCAGCGGCGCCACTTCGACGGGAAACACATTCAATCGATAGTACAGGTCCTCGCGGAACCGCTTCGCGTCGACGTCGCCTTTCAGGTCCCGGTTAGTGGCGGCGACTATCCGCACGTCAACCTCGCGGGTCGCTTCATCGCCGATCCGCTCGAATTGCCCCCCCTGCAGCACGCGGAGCAGCTTCGTTTGCATATCCAGCGGAATCTCGCCGACCTCGTCGAGAAACAGCGTGCCCCCGTCGGCGGCTTCAAACCTGCCGGCGCGATTGGCCACCGCGCCGGTGAACGATCCCTTAACGTGCCCGAAAAACTCGCTCTCGTAGAGTTCCTTGGGGATCGCGGCGCAGTTCACCTTGATCAGCGGTCCGCTGCCGCGATTGCTCTGCTTGTGAATCTCACGGGCGACGAGTTCTTTGCCCGTCCCGGATTCCCCGAGTATCAACACGCTGGCATCGGTGGGCGCTACCAGTTGTATCTGGCGCTGCACTGCCTGGAGCGCCTCGCTGCGCCCGACCATTTCGTAGAACGCTCCCTCGGCGCTGATCTCCTGGCGCAGGTACTCGTTTTCCATTTCCAGCTTCTGCCTGAGTCGATCGATATCCTCAAACGCCCTGGCGTTAGCCAGCACCCGGGCAGTAATATCGGCTATTACGCGCTGGCGGAGGAGCCTGTCGGCTTCAGGAGGCGCCCCCCGAGTGAACATCGCCAGGACCCCCAATGCGGTTCCCCTGTAAAACAGGGGCACGGCGAGAAAACCGCTTGTCGCCCGCTGGTCCAAGCGGCCTGCATCGACCAGCGGCAGGGCCGGATTCCCCGCAATGGCTTCGACAACAACCACTTGGCCCGAGGCCTGTACCTGCCCGACATAACCCACCCCCGGAGGTATCCGCGAATGCATCTGGTCGCTATTCTCTTCTTCCATCCGCCCGGAGCCCACTGAACCGGTCGAAGCCAGCAGATGCAGACACATCGCCTTGTCGGGACACACAGGAGACATTGCACACGAAGAACAGATGTCTCCCCGCAGAATCTGCCATATTCCCCCGGCCACTACATCCCCACGGCGGGCCAGATGCTCAACAGTGACTTTCATTAGCGAGCCAACCGCACTCTCATTCATCATGGCAGCAAGCAGGTCACGAAGTGATTCAAACTGCTCTCTGTATTCGCCGTCCATATCTCGCATTGACTCATTATACACGACATCTCGTTCGCAAGGCAACGAATATTCGTTCCTCGACGATTTTTCGTTGCAACTCGTATTTTGGAACAGCAACCACAATTTCTTATTTTATAAGTACTTATACCCTCGGCTGCTCTTTGGTACGGCTTGTGCTATTTGTATTGCGTAGTTATTCGTAACAACTGAATAAAACATGTTGGACCATCAGGAGACCAACGATGAAAACCAGGACGAATAAAAAACCAGACCGCACGATTCGCCCGCCAGGAGAAGCTGCTGATCTGACGGGCAGACAGCTCTGCCATCTCAAGCAGCTTGCCGCTTCGCAAGCCTGCGTTCCCCATCCTTCCTTTGAATTATCCTGTACCGAGGAGAAGCTGTTCGGACCCGAGGCGCCGGAAATACGAGTTAACGCATGGGCCAACTTCCCCGAATTGCAGGAAGATCACCCCCCCCGCCATCAGGGTTATTCACCACTGCGCAGCGGCGACGAGGTACGCCTGTTCCTGCGATACAACTACGCTCGCTACCGCCTGGCGAGCCTGGCGCGGATGCCCGGGAAGATATCCTCTCCCACACGAACCGCCGAGATGTATCGCTGGTACCGCCGGGCAATGAGGCTTCGCAGCGACCTGACCGGCGCCAATCTCGCCCTCGTTATCGCAATGGCCAAACGTACGAATATCCCCGACGTGGACTTCAGTGAATTGGTTTCCGAAGGCAATATGGCCCTTCTCAGGGCGATCGAGAAATTCGACGTGTCTCGCGGTTACAAGTTTTCAACGTATGCCTGCCGCGTGATCCTCAAAAGCTTCAGCCGCCTGGCAAGCAAATCGGGCACGCACCGCCGGCGATTCGGGCTGGAATTCGACCCGAGCATGGAGCCTGAAGACCAAACCGAGCAGAAACGTCAGACCGCGCAAAATAATGCGCTTTCCAGGCTTCACGGGATTCTCATCAATAACCATGCGGACCTGAGCACAACCGAACAGAGAGTAATAGATCAGCGGTTTGCCCTCACCGAGGGCGGTAAGAAGAAGACTCTGGCAGTAATAGGCGGCGAGATGGGCGTCAGCAAGGAGCGGATTCGCCAGATTCAGCGATCCGCCCTGGCCAAGCTGCGGAGAGCTTTCCGCGACGAACGCCTCTCTGTCTGATCGTTTGATGCAGCGGACGCTGTGGCGCGGCGCTGTCCGGCACCTTGTCGGACAGCGCCCATTTTTTGCGCTTTGTAATATTTCATAACGTTACAGCATGTCACCTCCCCATAGTTTCTGGAGGAACATTCGACACGGTATAATTTCAACCTGATCCACAATCCGGGGTTCAGATTCATTGCAGAACGCGGTATATGCGGTGATGGGGTTGTCTTGCGTGATTGCCGACGTGCTTTTTAGTGCGACCTGGAACGCCCCACGGATGAAACGTGCAAGTGGCTGGAGTATTCGTCGCCGTTGGTGGTATCTGTTCTAACGTCTCGTGTCAGCGGCAGCGCAGCTGTCCGTTGCACACGCTTGTTAGGCGTCTACTTTTCTTTCAACTTGTTCAGGAAGGTATTCTTTGACAGGTCATTGATTTCGCACGAGTCACGCAGTTTCTCCAAAATCCGCACTAACTCCCGATCTGTCGGATCGACAGTCAGTTTCAACCAATAGAGATCCGGGAATCGTAACAACACCCCGGGGTCCAGTTTGGTGTTGCGGATTTCGAGTCTTACCAGTTTTCTTACATCTGGAGGCAACACCTTTATAGAGGTGTTGTTGATCTTTAATACGCCTAAACCACTACAGTCGATTTCAGAAAGGTCTGTCACCTTTGTTGATGATAAATCCAAGCTACGATACTCTCGATCAGGAAGAGTCGCCAGGTCGGTGTCTGTAATCGCCATGTCGGCCAGACCCAGGCTTTTGAGTTTCGGTTGAGATGCGATAAACTTCAGAACGGTTTCTTTGGCAATGGATGTGCCGCCGATTTCCAGGTGATACATCTTGCGGTTCATAAGCGGATCAAGTGATTTCAAATTGGGAACATTGTTAGCAATAAGAGTAGTCAACTGCGGTGCCTCTCTCAGCGGGCTCAAATCGGTCACTCCTGTATTGGAAATGTCAAGCTCCCGAAGATAGCGCTGTCCTTTCAGCGGCGTCAGGTCCGTCACTCCTGTATTCCGAAGGTCAAGGTCCCCAACACTGGGCAGCCCTTGCAGGCTGGTGACTTCCGTATTCTGAAGGTCAAGACGAGAAAGCGACGGCAGCCCGTGCAGGCTGGTCACTTTCGTATTCTTAAGGAAAAGAGCCGAAAGCTTCGACAGTCCTCTCAGCGGCGCCAGGTGAGTCACTCCTGTATTCTGAAGAGAAAGCCTTTCCAGGTTTGGCAGCCCTTTCAGCGGCGACAGGTCGGTCACTTTTGTATCCGAAAGACCAAGGAACCTTAGCTTGGGCATATCCTTCAGCGGCGTCAGGTCAGCCACTGCCGTATTCGAAAGGTAAAGCTCCTTAAGTTCCGGCATCCCTTTCAGCGGCGTCAGGTCCGTCACTCCCGTATTCGAAAGGAAAAGCCCCCAAAGTTCCGGCAGCCCTTTCAGCGGCGTCAGGTCAGTCACTTTCGTATTCCGAAGGCGAAGCTCCGCAAGCTCAGGCATCCCTTCCAACGGCGTCAGATCAGTCACTTCTGTATTCTGAAGGTAAAGCCACCATAGATTCGGCATCCCTTTCAGCGGCGTCAGGTCAGCCACTTTTGTATTCTGAAGATAAAGCTTCCTAAGATTCGGCAGCCCTTTCAGCGGCGTCAGGTCGGTCACTTTTGAATTCTGAAGCTCAAGCCGCCTTAGTTTCTGCATCCCTTTCAGCGGCGTCAGGTCGGTCACTTCCGTATTCTGAAGCTCAAGCCACGCTAGATTCCGCAGCCCTTTCAGCGGCGTCAGGTCAGTCACTTTTGAATTCTGAAGATCAAGCCCCCCAAGATTCGGCAGCCATTTCAGCGGCGTCAGGTCAGTCACTTGTGTTTTCGGAAGACGAAGCCCCCCAAGATTTGGCAGCCATTTCAGCAGCTTCAGGTCGGTCACTTCAGCATGTTCGAGGTCGAGAGACTTCAGACTCGCCAGTGTGCCGGGAAAGGTGATGTTGGTCAAAGCCCCCCGTAGTGTTAGCGACTCTGGTTCAAGAATGAAAATCCGCTTAACTGCTCCCGCCCACTTCTCAGGACTGATTCGAACATCCAGGCGAATTCTCAGGCTCAACCCCACAGTAGACACGTCCGCCTGGCATCCCAGGTTCTGGAATTCTTTTTCCCAACGCCTGATGCATTCAGTGAGGTCGGTGGTCCACCCTTTGTCCGGAAGCCGTAACCTTCCCTCCACTTCTGGTTGGAGCTTCATCAAGAGATCCATGACCTCGAAGGGGGTGTCCTCTCGGACGATTTCCTTTTCCAGCTCAGGAATATCCCGCTTCCGTAACGTATCCCGAAGCTCGGCAAAGGCGGCCTGCCGGTTTTCGGGTGATTCATCAGCGAGTTGTTTAAACAGGGCTTGAATCCTTGCCTTCCGTTTGGGCTCAGCACCCGTGACTGCAGGCGGCGTGACTACAGGGGCGGGCTTTGTAGCGGGCGTGCGTTTTGTCGCTTTTTCCGGCGTCTCGGGCTGCTCTTCTTTCGGGGAGCTACATCCGCACAAGAAAGCAGACAGCACGACCGCCACGCAACCGATCGCAACAGTCACAACTCGCAATTGTTTTATCTGCTCGGTCATTTTGTCACCTGCATAACAACTTAATCACCGGCGCGGTCGTGGGCGCAGGATTTCATTATCACTTGGGGTTATTTCCCTGTCCGAACGCGCCAGCCCGTAGTTTCTCATAACCCGGTCTATTTCTTTATAGAGTCCCGTTCCGACCGTAACAAGGGGAAAATTTGAGACTTACACAAGAACCATTCCCGTTTTGCCGCAAACTCTCTCTTCAAGCACCTGTGCCATATACCATAAGAGGATAACCGTCACGGTCGCTGGCGCAGGATTTCAATATACAGCAAGGCCGGAACAAGGGAGCTAAATCCTGTAAGCACCGTATGGGCGGGGTGTTATCTGGTCAGCCAGTCCGTATTGCGTTTTTCGGCCAAGCGGGGGCGTTATAGCTGTGCCCGCTTGTTGTGCAAGATCTACATCGACCGGCGGTACGAATCCGGCGTATACCGATCACCGATCCGCCGTCCAGACATTCCAAACTCATGGAGGTTTGTGAGCAGTGCAGTAGAGCCGCAGAAGCCCCCCGCCGGGGACGGTTGGGTGCATCGTGGCAAGCGAATCAGAAATGCTTCCTGGCGAAGGCGCGGCCGGACTGGTTCTTGAGGTATCTCTCGAAGGCGAACGCCTTGGCCCTGTCGCGGAAGGCGATGGCGGTTTCGACCCGCCATGGGAGGAACTTTGACGTGTAAGGAACTCCTCCGGCATTGTGGACCTTGAGGCTAGATTCGAGGTTCTCGGTCAGGCCAACATACCAGTGGCCTGGAGGGTCGATACTTTGGAGCATGTGGACGTAGTAGAACTTACCGTCCATGGCTGGTTTCTCCCTGGGTTGGCGACAGGTATTCGTTGCGGTTCGGTAGTCGATCGGGGTAGCCCGTCTTCGCCTGGCGGCTTCGTCGCGGCAGTCTTCCCCTTCGGGTTCGCTCGGCAAGCCCAAAAAGACTGGCTTGCCGAGACGAAGTTCGCCGCTTTGCGGCGAACGAAGACTGGAGCTGCAGGGATTCGAACCCTGGACCTTCTGCATGCCATGCAGACGCGCTCCCAACTGCGCCACAGCCCCGAATTTTCAAACGGCCGCCGGACCACTCGGCCAGACTGCCGCTACACATATGTTTACCATTCGACCATCGTAAGGTCAAGCTTCAATATCGTTTTTGCACGCCACATTACTCCTACCACGGATTTGGGCCCGCGATCACGCACATATCCCGCAGATCGTCATCAAGGCGCCGGACAACTCCACCGGCTTCTGTAACATCGTCGCACAGTATGAACATCGCACTTCCGCTACCAGTCATATGCACCGGGATGTCAACCGCCGCCTGAGCGCGACTTCGGAGCAATGATAGCTCCCGGCAGACATGCTCCGCCGCTTCCGTCAAATCATTATGCAGCCTCCGGCGCCACAGCGATGGACGACCCGTGGAAAGCAAACCGGTATCCAACTGCCGCGATGCCCTCGCACCAAGGCGATCGTAGGCGCCGTAAACTTCGACAGTCGAACACGCCAGCGGCGCCATCAGAATAACGGCTGCAAATTCGCTGACTTCCAACCGCTCGACACATTCGCCCCGTCCGGTGATCCTCGCCGCGGGCGGCCCGAGAAACAGCGGTACGTCGCTACCGAGTTCGCCTGCCATTGCACCCATATCCGCAGCGCCAAGTTCCAGTCCCCATATCTCGCTAAGACCGCGCAGCGCGGCCGCGGCATCTGACGATCCGCCGCCCAGCCCGGCGCCGGGAGGAATAACCTTGGTGAGCTTGATGTCCACGCCGCAGACGTCCCTGCCGGCGGAAAGCAGTTCCGCCGCGCGCATCACCAGGTTATGCTCGGGCGGACCGCAGGCAGCGGAACTGCACGTCAGCACGATCCGGCCGTCAGACCGCGGACGAAGTTCTATGCTGTCATACAGGGTAACTTTCGAAACCATCGAATCGACAGGATGGAAGCCGTCGGCGCCTCTCGGGGCGACCAGGAGATTCAGGTTGATCTTCGCGGGTGCATGCAGGAGCAGCCCGCCGGCGCCCAGAGGACAACTCTCGGGCATGGCTCCAAGCATCTCGGGCGGATAGTCTTCTGCACGATCGTGATTCATTTGTGTCATATTCCCAAATTGCGGTGACCAGTATGCCGGGGAATCCCGCAATACGCAACTCGGGAATGTCGGATGGTACGTTTTGGGTGTGAGAATATTTTCTGGCGAAAATATTGTCACACCCAGAGCAGGAGAAAGTAGTAAGTAGAAAGTAGAGCAAAACAACTTACGCCTGCCGGGAATCCGGCGTTCCGTGGCGACAGAACCTCTCCTGCGGTCTACTTTCTACTCTCTACTTTCACGAAAAGCGACATAGGCTTTGTCTGAAAACAAGTTATCGATGCCAGAATAAAAATTCACACCCTACGTTTTCCCCCTCGCCCCGATGCCTCTGCACCCGGACCCCACGCGGGGTAACCGCACTGTAACTAAACAGCATCAGCTTACGTTCCGAACCAATAAAAGATAATGAAAGAGCAGGCTACATCGCTATTGAACCCAGTTCATCCTGCGAGTCTGGTCGCGAATTGCTGAAAATCGACAATCCGGCGGATACCCTCGCAGCATAGCGGGTCACATTGGCTCGCCTGGCCTTCTCAATCTCCTGATCCAGTTCTACTGTTTCACTGTGAGCTGCGCAGTGGCTCGGTCGATATGCCCGGACGCTATGGCCTCCGTTGTACATCTCTCTACCTCTACGATTTGAAAATGAAACGTTCCTACTAAATGCTCTGGTCAACCCTCCATGGCTAACCTGACTACTCCTACTCCTACTCCAACTGATATGTCATTATGCGCCTTGTAAAACAGGTAAGGCAAGGAAAAAAAAACTTTTTTTCCTTCGGGTTCTCAGACTCATTTCCGTTTCCGAGGCGGTAATCCGAGAGGCATTTTGCACTCGGCGGCCACATCGATCAGTTCCTGCCGCTCAAGATCTTCGATGCGTTTTCCACGGGAGCCCAGAATCTCGTTAAACTGGATGCATCTGTCCTGCATGCACTCGTGTGTATCGTGCGAACCTCCAACCAGAAAGAAGTTTTCGGCGTTGGTAATGCGCACCTGGTCATCGTCGCAATCCATTCCCACGCCAAACAACATCGCTTTTCTTTTTCGTTCACCGTCCAATGCTTCACTCCTGTCGGTCCTGCTTTCATGCTATTGTAGCGTCGCCCATCGCGACTGAAAGAAAAAAAAACTGCCCATGCACAAAGACGCGATACCTGCATAACCTTCAAAATGCTTGACACCCGGACGGAAGATAATATCCTAGTGCGGTCATGGCTGGTTTGAATTCTCAACCAAATGGAGCAGTTCTATGTCTGGTCGAAATGTTACCGTAGTGGGTTTGCAGTGGGGAGATGAAGGCAAGGGCAAGATCGTCGATGCCCTGGCCGGGCACATGCGATATGTCGTGCGCTACTGCGGCGGGGCCAACGCTGGCCATACCGTGCTGGTCGGACAGGAGAAATTCGCACTGCACCTGATCCCCTGCGGCGTGCTGCGCCAGGACGTTTGCAACATCGTGGGCAACGGTGTGGCCTTCGACCCGGTAGTGGCCTGGAAGGAGATTTCCGCCCTCCGCCAGCGAAACGTCAGCGTCGATGGCGAGAACCTCCGCATATCGTCGGCCGCAAATGTCGTGATGCCCTGGCACAAACTCCAGGACACTCTCAGCGAGGCGAGCCTGGCAGAGGGCAAGAAAATCGGAACGACCGCCAGAGGCATCGGACCGTGCTACAGCGACAAGGCCAATCGTTCGACGGCCATCCGTGCGGCGGATCTACTCGACGCGAGCATACTGGGCGAAAAGATCCGCGCTATTGTCGAGATTAAGAACAAGATTTTTGCGGCCCTTTACGATGCCGAGGCGATGGATGCTGAAGCGATCGTGTCCGAATATACCGAACTGGGCAAGAACCTCGAGGCGATGATCTGCAATACCGGGGGCTTGCTGCGTGCGGCGGTGGCGGGTGACGTGCCGATCCTGTTTGAAGGCGGACAGGGCAGCATGCTGGATGTGGATCACGGAACGTATCCCTTCGTGACCAGTTCCAACGTGACGGCCTGCGGAGTCCCAAGCGGCGCTGGTATTCCTCCGTCGGCCATCGGTCGCGTCGTCGGACTGATCAAGGCATACTCGACGCGCGTCGGTGAAGGCCCCTTCCCCACCGAACAGGACAACGAGCTCGGCGATACCATCCGCCAGGCCGGTAACGAATACGGTACGACGACGGGCCGGCCGAGACGATGCGGATGGTTTGACGCATTCGCTGTAAAATATGCAACGGATCTCTCCGGAGTCGATGAGTTTGCGTTGAGTCTGCTGGACGTCCTGACGGGCCTGAGCGAACTCAATATCTGCACGGGCTACCGCATCAAAGGTCAGGTGCAGGAAATGTTCGATCCGGCGAAAATGAGCGGGGTCGAGTGCATCTACAAGACACTTCCCGGATGGGACAGCGACATAACCGGATGCCGAACATTCGACCAACTGCCCGCCGAAGCCCGCGATTATGTGAATTGCGTTGAAGAACTGCTGCAGCGCCCGGTAGGTTTCATTTCCGTGGGACCGGAACGCTCGCAGACCATCGTTCACCATTCCGGTACAGAAGGGCTCGATAAGTGAAGGCTCTGTCACCAGAGACCGTTTCCGCGGCACGCGCCGAATTGGGTATACCGGAAGACCATATCCCCAACTCGGTGGCGATTATCATGGACGGTAACGGAAGGTGGGCGCGGCAGAGGGGATTGCCCCGGGTCGCCGGACATGCCAAGGGCGCGCTGACCGTCCGCAAGATAGTGAAAGAATCGGCAAGGCTCGGGCTCGGCGCCCTGGCGCTTTTCGGTTTCTCGGTTGAGAACTGGCACCGACCGCCCGACGAGATCGAAGCGCTGATGGAACTCTACGCCAAGTACCTCGCATCCGAACGCGAGATGGTGATAGCCTGTAATATCCGCATGCGGCATATCGGGCGGAGGGAAGGCCTGCCACAGAGCGTCCTGGACGAAATCGACCGCACAGAAGAAGTGTCAAAGAATAACACGGGGATGCACCTGTGCCTGGCGCTGAATTATGGCTCCCGCGCGGAGATCGCCCAGGCCGTCCGCAAACTCGCCGCAAAAGTCGTCGATGGCGACCTCGACATCGACCGGATTGACGATGAGGCAATCTCCGCGGCGCTCGACACCGCCGGCGTACCCGACCCGGACCTCGTGGTGCGCACGTCAGGTGAACTGCGGGTGAGCAATTTCCTGCTCTGGCAGATATCCTACGCTGAACTATACTCGACCGAGACCCGCTGGCCAGACTTCGATGAAGCAGAATTCCACAACGCGCTCAGGGCGTATGCGGCGCGCCACAGACGCTTTGGCCAGGTAGATGACTCAAACCGCTAAATGAAAACAAGAATCATACTAGGTGCGATCATGCTCGCCGCCCTGGCCGGGGTGCTGGCGATAGACTGGTTCCTCGAGCATTCGCAAATAATACAAGTCACCCGGTCCGACGGTACGGCGGTTGTCCTCCGAGGTCTGCCCGTTGCGATTGTGCTTATGCTCGTCGCCGCCCAGGCCGTGTGGGAAATGGCCAGGCTCTGCGGATCCGCCGGCGTGTTGATCCTGGGGATGTCCGCCGTCATCGGCGCCGCGGGGCTGGGAACGCTACCGTTGTGGTGGCAGTTTGTCGGGGGCGAACTCAGCGCCCACGCCGTGATGCTGCTTATGGCGGTATTGATATGGATAATCTTCATCAATCAAATGATCGCCAGGCGAACCGCGGACGCCATTGGCACCATAGCCTGCACCATGCTGACCGTCATGTACCTGGGCATTGGCGGGGCGATGATCCTCCAGATTCGACTGGCCGGCCCGAACGGACTTCTAAAGCTGGTGATGTTCCTCGCGGTCGTTAAGTCCACCGATATCGGCGCATACTTCACCGGTTCTGCCATAGGACGCCACAAGCTCATCGAATGGCTGTCGCCGGGCAAATCGTGGGAAGGCCTGATCGGCGGCCTTACCGTCGCCGCCGGCGTCAGCATCCTGATCGCTCATTTCGGCCGCATCGGGATTTCCGTATGGCAGGCGGGGCTTTTCGGCGTGGCAGTCGGTCTGGCCGGGCAGTTCGGCGACCTGTGCGAAAGCCTTCTCAAGCGATCGGCCAGGATCAAGGACAGCTCGTCGATCATAC
This sequence comes from Phycisphaerae bacterium, assembly GCA_016782885.1. GTDB lineage: Bacteria > Planctomycetota > Phycisphaerae > SM23-33 > SM23-33 > BS750m-G57. Next base: position 13,612 of record JADHXQ010000021.1, read on the forward strand.
CCGAGTTCGGCGGGATCCTGGACATCATCGACTCGCCCCTGCTAGCCGCACCGGCCGCATACGCACTCTTTGCGATCATGTAGACGACAGCTATCACCACAATCCTCGCCGCTTGCGGCTTGGCAGTCCGTCCAGCTATCAGTTATCAGTTGCCAGTTGCCAGGTTTGAGCATGTCACATTTGGTTTACTAATATGAGAAGCTGTGACACCCTGGTCACGCCCCCGATACTCCCAATAATCCAAACGCCTCAGCAGCCATAACTCTTTATGGCGAACGATTTTACTGAGACTTGCTCAAAACATCCCTCGCGATCTACGGGTGTTTGTTATATGTCACATCTGAGAGGTTTTTGACGCTGATGTGAATCTGCCTTCCGGGGCGGATCCACAGCGACGGTTTCTTACCACGGATAGCACTGATGCCCCTTCTCGCCCCCCACCGAAAGCCCATGCAACATATTCGGTGCGAGCGCCATTCGCGCTAAGACCCAGAACCTGAAATCCGGGTTTTATTGTCGAAAGTAAATGGAGCGATGACAAGGGAAAACGGCGGACGGCGACGGATCAACAGCCAACAAGGAATTTCCAATTTTCAAGTGAACGGCGATAGGCGACGGCGGCGGTAAACAGACGATCTGAATCGTTCTGTTTATCGTTCCGGTCTGTGCCAGTTGAGGTTACTTGCAAGCCCCGCGTTTTCAGTCTTCCGTCTTCGCGGCGCCCCGTCGTGACAAGTCGCTTGCAGCTACGACCTGACAAACCGCCGTCTCAAGATCGCCAAGTCGCCCAACGCCAGGAGCGACAGCGTTGCCGGTTCGGGGACAGGGGTTCCTAGTCCTATACAACCGGCGCCGGTAAACCCGCCTGGCCCAAAAGCATAGATGAGGTTGTTAGGATTATCCCCCCAAGTATCGACGTGAGACCCGGGAAACGTGGGGCGGCCGGTCCCTGCTATTGGCGGGAAGTGGCGGGTTTTTGGCGTTTGTCGCGGGCCTCGGCGGTCTTTTTCTTCTTTTGCCACCGGCGCCATTTCTCGGCTTCGGCCTTGGCGGTGTTGATGGTGCGGACGGCAGTCGCGGCGGTTTTGCGAATGGTCCCGGGTTCCTTGCGGTCCATGGCGATCCTGGTGAGCTTGTCGATCGCCGCGTCGGCGGAGGCCTTCATGCCGGCCAGTTGGTGCATGGCGCGCAAGCGCGTGCGGTCGGGCGGTTTGCTCAGGTGTTCGATCAGCTTTTCGACGAGGTCCTGAAGCTGCTTGCGGATCGCGAGCGGATCAACTTCCTTGTCCGGCGGCTCGGCGGCGGCGTCAGCCAAACCGGGGGCGAACCACAACTCGGATACCAACGCCTTGACGGCGGCCTGGGCGACCAGGCGGGTCAGTTTGTCGGTGGTGCCGGCGGCAATGTGCCTGGCCGCGGGCAGCGCGGGTGCCCCCAGCGCCTTTAGCTGGCGAAGCAGGACCAGCGCCCGCCGCTTGACCGGCTCGTCCTTGTCGGCCAGGCGGCCGATCAGACCGGCCACCGTCTGCGACCGGGCGGTAAGATCGGTCGGCGGATCGGGCTCGACGCCGGCCTGGACGATCTTCTCCAGTATCCGCCGCATCATCGCGGCGACCTGGGGCCGGCCCGTTCTTCCGGTCAGCTCGCGGCGGATGCACGCCGTGAGCGCCGGCACCGCGCGCTTGCGCAGCAGGACGAGGTCTGCGGGCGTGGCCTTATCGACGGCTTGTTCCAACTGCACCACGCAGGTCAACTGCTCCGTAACGTCGTTTCGGGTCAGCCCTCGGAGCATCCGGTCCAGCCGGTGTTCGGTCAGATTTCCCGTCCTCGGCGTCTTTGGCACCTGCGCGGGGCGGGCGACGGCGGCCGTCAACAGCACGTATGCAATAACGGCGATTAATCTGTTACTCATGGCGTTCTCCGAATCCGGCCGCCGGAGGCGGATTCCCACCGCTCGCCGACAGGAAATCTGATTCCGCGTGATCGTGCGCCGGTGGCACGGGGATGAGGGGTTCGGGGAGAGAAAGAGCGTTCGACGCTCGCTCGGCGCTCCGCGTCAGCCCTGTTGGTCACTTGGCGCATCTGCCTGGTCCGTTTCGCGCGTTCGTTGAGGCCCGGAGACCATCCCCGAGCCAATTAGCGACAATATGACACCCGATCCCGCCTCGGTCAAGGACGAGATTCGACAATCCAACGGTTAACACTTTCTCCGATTCCGGGCTTGTCCGGGCTTGCCGGTTATCGAGGCGGTATTCCCTCTTGATCAAACTCCGGATTCCGCTTGCTCAACGCACCGCATCGGGTAAAATCACTGTAAATGCCCCGCGATGGTCCCGCCACGGCGGATCGGGCCAACCAGTACATCAAGGAGTACAAACATGCACGCTCAGATCAACCGGCGCAGATTTCTGCGGACCTCGGCAGCAGGCGCCGCCGGCATGATCATCCTCAAGGATCCCCGCTCGGCTCGCGCTTTTCCCGCCAACGAGAAGCTCAACATCGCGGGTATCGGGGTCGGCGGACAGGGAGGCGGTAATATCCGATCCGCCGGTAAGGGCAACAACGTCGTCGCGTTGTGCGACGTCGACGCCAGGCGGGCCGCCGGCGCCTTCAAGCAGTTCCCCGCCGCCAAGCGGTATCAGGACTTCCGCAAGATGCTGGATGAAATGCAGTCAAAGATCGACGCGGTGGTGGTGAGCACGCCGGACCACACGCACGCGGTGGCCGCCGTGGCGGCTATGAAGCTGGGCAAGCACGTCTACTGCGAGAAACCGCTGACGCGCACCGTCTACGAGTCGCACCTCATGCGCCTGACGGCGGCGGAGCACAAGGTCGTCACGCAGATGGGCAACCAGGGATCGGCCAGCGAGGGCCTGCGGCGAGCGGTGGAGCTGGCTTGGGCGGGCGTCTGCGGCGAGCTGCGCCAATGCCACGTGTGGCTGGCCGGCGGCGACGGTCCGCGAGAGCGGCCCAGGGACCGCCCGCCGGTGCCGAAGGAACTGAATTGGGACTTGTGGATCGGACCGGCGCCGCTGCGCCCCTATCACCCCTGCTACCTGCCCGCCAAGTGGCGCAGGTGGCGCGATTTCGGCAGCGGCGGCGGAGGCGACATGGGCTGCCACACCATTAACATGGCGTTCCGCGCATTGCGCCTCGACCTGCTGTGGAACCCCGACCCCGCGGAGAAGCCCGCCAAGCCGCCGGTGATCCGCATCGAAGCCAAGCCCTCGGAGATCGACAGGGAAGCATATCCGCGTCGCATCGAGGCACAATTCGACTTCCCGGCTCGCGGCAAGAGGCCGGCGATAAAACTCCATTGGTACAACGGCGGACTCAAGCCGCCCAAAGAAATCCTGCGCGGACACGTCATGACGTCGTGGGGCTGCCTGGTCGGCGGAAAAAAAGCGGCGGTCCTGTCGAACTGCCCTTGGAACACTCGCTACAAACTGTTGCCGGAAGCCGAGTTCAAGGATTTCAAAGGTCCAAAGCCAAGCATCCCCCGCTCGCGGGGCCACCATGCCGAATGGCTCGCCGCGTGCAAGGGCGGCCCCAAACCGCTGTCCAACTTCGACATCGGCGGGCCCATGAATGAACTCATCCAGTTGGTCCATGTCGCGGCGCTGGCCGGGACGCCGATCGAGTATGACCCGCAAGGCTGCAAGATTCTCAATGCCCCCAAGGCGAACGCACTGCTGCATCGCAAGTACCGCAAGGGCTGGACGCTGTAGGCTCGCATGGCGGGATACCGCCGACAGGAAGACGCTCTGCCTGAACGGGCCCGGGCAGAAGCAAGTTGAACCGGAGAAAGATTGAGTTCGGGTGAGTCACGGGGTCAGGGGTGAGGGGCAAAAATCTGGAGCCTGACGCCCGGCACGGGTATGCTATCAGGTTGCAGGTTGAACTCTAACACCTGGAACCTTCCGAAAGGATATCCCATGACACTGACATCGAAGTTCGCAGCGGCTGGACTTGCCATCGTGCTTGCCTGTGGCGCCTGCCACGGCGCATGCACCGTGATCGTCGTCGGGCCGAAGGCCAGCAGCGACGGGTCGGCGATCACTTCCCAGACGGCTGACGGTATGTTCGACTCCAATCTCACCGTCATCCCCGGCCGGAAGTTTCCAAAAGGGGCTACCGCCGACGTGCTCTGGGGTATCACCGGACAGAGCCCCGCGGCGCCGAAGAAGATCGGACAGATCCCCCAAGCCGCTCAAACCTACACATACTTCCACGTCGGATACCCGTTCATGAACTCCCACCAGCTCGCGATGGGAGAGAGCACGCTCGCCCAGCATGGAAAACTCCAGACCTCGCCCGGCAAGGGCGCCATGATGACCATCGAGCAGCTCCAGGTCTTCGCCCTCCAGAGAACCAAAACCGCCCGCGCCGCGATAAAGCTCATGGGCGCCCTGGCTGAGAAATACGGTTTCCTCGGTTCCTACCAGCGAATGGGCGAGTCGCTGTCGATCGCTGATACGGCTGAGTGCTGGGTGTTCGAGGTATTCAGCGTCGGGGGCGCCTGGTCGCCAAAGAGCGGAAAGGGCGGCGCCGTCTGGGCCGCACAACGCGTTCCAGACGACCATGTCTTCTGCATGGCCAATCTCAGCAGGATCCGCGAGATCGACCTGGCCAGGCCCGACTTCTTCATGGCTTCGAAAAACTACAAGCAAACCGCAATCGACAACGGTTTGTACGATCCCAAGAGCGGAAAGGAGTTCATCTGGCAGGAGGCTTACAGCCCGCCCAAGGGCGGATGGTCGCTGAAGGCGGCGTTCATCGCCAATCGCCTCTACGCGTTCCACAAAATGGTCGCCCCGTCGGGCGACTGGCCTGTGACCAGGAAAATCGCCGACTACCCGTTCTCCATCAAGCCGGACAAGAAGTTGAGCGTCCCCGACGTGATGGCCATCCTGCGGTCCACGTTCAAAGGCACGCCCCTGGACGTCGAGTCCGCCCCCGGATGGCGGAGGAGCCGCCTGGCGACCCCGTACCCGTCGGCGGAGATGCAAAAGGCGTTCAAGGTGAAGTTCAACCGCCCCATCGCCGTCCGTGACTGTTCGCACGGGTTCATCTCGCAGTCGCGCAAGTGGCTGCCCGATCCCGTCGGCGCCGTGGCGTGGTTCTTTTTCGACAATCCGCACACGAGCTGCCTGGCGCCCCTCTACGGATGCACCACCCGCACGCCGGAGTCGTGGCGCACGTACGACCGCCGCAAGTCAAGCCGCAAATCCGCGCGATGGGCGTTCGCCCAAATCGACAACATAGTCAACCGCCGCTACCAGGACATCATCAAAGACGTAAGGGGAGTCCGCGATCCACTGGAAAAGGAATTCTTCGCCAACCAGGCCGCCATCGAAGCCAAAACGCTCAAGGCACACAAACAATCACCGGAGGCAGCCACCAAACTCCTGACCGACTACAGCAACAGTTGCATGGAGCGGGCGGAAAAAGCATACTGGGATTTGATAGACACCCTCATCGCGAAATACGATGACAAGTAACAGCGACGACGGAAGGCGTTGACAGCCTGCCGAAAGGAGAGGATACTGACCGCTGATGCCCCGGGGCCGTCCCGGGCGGGAGTTTACGGATGAAATGCGGACTCAAATGACATGAAACGCCATATTCTCGTTGGTTCAATACTGATTCTGGCGACTCTGGCCCGGGCCGGCGACTGGCCTAGATGGCGCGGACCGGACGCGACGGGCCACGTGCCGGGGGGCGTCGCGATACCCACAACACTGCCCGCCAGGCCCAAGGTCCTGTGGCGGGTGAAGGTCGGCTTCGCACTGGGATCGCCCGTGGTCAGCGGAAAGAGGGTCTTCTACCTCGACGAGCAGCGGGGAAAGGAAACCGTCCATGCCGCCGATGCGGACTCTGGCAGGGAACTGTGGCGCGCGACGCTGGATGACACCTTCCGCGACGGGCATTCGCCTCCCGGACCTCGCGGCACGCCGCTGGTCGACGGCGAGCGGATTTACATCCTGTCCTGTCGCGGCGAGTTCCAGTGCCTCAACACCGCCGACGGCAAGGTGATCTGGCGCGTCAACTTCGTCAAGGATTTCGCCGCGGTGTTCATGGGCGAACGCGGCGCCGCGCCGGGCGCCAGCCGGCACGGATACACCGGCTCGCCCTTCATCGACGGCGACCGCATGTACGTCGACGTCGGCGGGCGCAAAGGGGCGTCCGTGGTCTGCTTCGACAAGAAGACCGGACGTGCGATCTGGAAGTCGCAGTCCGATGCAGCCGGGCACGGCGGGCCCATCGTCGCGACCATCGCGGGCGTCAGGCAGGTGGTCTCCTTCACGGCGGATGGCGCAATAGGCCTGGAGGCCGATAACGGGAAACTGCTGTGGCGCGTGCCTGTGAAGACCCGCGTGGGACGCCACTGCATCACGCCGGTGGTCGTCGACGACATGGTGATCGTTTCGTCCTATACAGCCGGGCTGATCGGCATCAAAGTCGCACGGGACGGTGATGTCTTCAGCGCCGAGCGCGCGTGGGTGGACAAGTCGTCGTCGATCAATTTCGCCAACCCGGTGGCGATCGGGAATCACCTCTACGGCCTGGGCAAGTCCAGGAAGCTGATCTGCCTCGACATGCGCACAGGCAAACCGGCATGGACCAAAGACTGGACATCATCGAGAATGTTCGGAAGAGGCTATGCCTCGTTCATGGTCATGAAGGACAGGATCCTCGGTCTGGCCGAGGACGGGACGCTGTTTCTGCTGTCCGCCGACACCAAGGCCCTTGGCATGCTCGCAACGGTGAAGGTCTGCGGTAAGAACTGGTGCAGCCCCGCCTACGCCGGCGGCAAGCTGTTTCTCCGCGACGCCGCTGAACTGCTCTGCGTGCAACTGAATTCAAAATGACGGCAACGGATCTCTCGAGACGGCCACAGCCTGGCAATATGGTAGCGCGGGGCTCTTTGGGTTTACCACTTCTCCAACGCGTCGCAGACGGCGTGTCCGGCGGTGTGGACCGGTTCGACCATCGCGCCGAGTTCCGTGGTGGATTGTGCGGTATTGACTTTTTCAAGAAGAGACTCAAGCAGCTCGGTCGGCAAATTCTCTTCGACTCCGTTGGCCCGGATGATATCCAGCACCTTTTTCAAACGCATCGAAAGCCTGTTGCGATAAAACGAGAGTGTGGAATTATCGATGAGGCCCGCGTCAAATGCGGGTCCGAACTCATGTACGGCCGTGCAGAATTTCTGCGTGAAGACAAGTATCATTCCCGCGACGGGGTTTCCGGCGGTGAGGATCCGGGCCCATTGCTGTTCTTCCCGGCGCTGGTGAGGATCGGTAATGTCGGTGGAGTATTCGGTCATAATAATAAAAACTTCCTTCCTGGAATTCGGCGGGCACCGAATTGTCGGTTTGTGGTTATCGTATTTACATTGTTGCGCCAGGTGTCTACTCGTATTGCACTACAACCCTGAAGCCCCAGCCCTTGCGTTTTCCCTCGGATCTGCCCCATGCGAAGAAGCCCGAGCGGCACATTGTGGTCCAGTCGCCCCCGCATGCCTTGCGGATATCGCCGGCGGGCTTTGGCGCCTTTTTGCCCTCCTCTGCCGGCGGCTCGTAGCGGTCGAAGACCCATTCCCATACGTTTCCCCGCATGTCGTAAAGTCCCCAGTAGTTGGGTTTCTTCGTCGCCACCGGGCGATGGTGATCGTGCTCCGGTCCGCGATCTTTGCAGTTGGTCTTGAACCATGCATACTCGCCGAGTCCGCCGGCGTCTCCACCGAAGAAATACTCCGTTTGCGTTCCGCAATGGCATGCATGCACCCATTCGTATTCCGTTGGCAGGCGGGCGGTGCGGCCGGTTGCGGCGGAGAGCTTCTTGCAGAACTCCCTGGCATCGTGCCAGGAGACCTGCTCGACAGGATTCTTCGGGCCCTTGTAGTGGCTCGGGTTGACACCCATGATCGCCTGGTATTGTTCCTGGGTGACTTCGGTGGTGCCGATGTAGAATGGGAACGCGGCGACCATTTTGCCTTTGAGGCGGTCGGCCGGTAATGTCTTTCTGGGCGGTATTCCCCTGAGTTTCATCGATATCCCTTTGCCCAGTTTCAGCGTAATCGTGCTTCCGGCCAGGGTCTCGGGCTTGGGTATGGAGAGCGGATCGGGCTTTAACGACTCCAATTCCTTCTGCAGATTTCGTTTTATCACCTCCAGCAGGAGTGCTTCTTTGGAGTCCCTTTTGGGGCTGTCCAGGTATCGATCGCAGTATATTGCTCCGTGTCGCAGCATGTTGGGTTTTGCGTGCAGGCTGGCGTCTTTTGCAAGGACTTGTCCGTACCATTTGGCCATTTCTTTGCACGCGGATGTTTTCACCTCAAACGGTTTCACGATCGCCAGCGGAATGTAGGTTCGCAGGGTTTCGTCAACATCGTCGTTGAGGTATTTTGCGGCCTGGGCGGGATTGTCGTACTCGACCAGATACATTTTGATCAATGCGGCCCGGGCGGCGGCGTCATTGGGATCGCCCTTGAGTTGCTTTTCCGCGAGGTCGATCTGCTGCTGGACCTTTCGCATGTGAAGCGCCCGTTTAAGCTTGCGTCTCAGGCTGGGCAGGTCCGGACTGACCGGACGGGCGGCGAGGTATACTACTTCGGTGTACGCCTTGATTGAGCCGGACCAGTTGCGGGCCTGTTCCGCAAATTCGGCTCCTTCACAGAGCGCCGCGATCAACCGGTTTTGATTATCGAGCTTTGCATTGCGGTCTCTTGAGTACAGGCGATAGCAGAGGCGGTAGAACTCGATTCTCTTGTCCGTGATGAAACTGTCAGGCACGTCGCGGTATGTGAGTTTGACCAGGCGGTCGAGTGCGGTTTCGGTTGTGTGTCGTGATTTGGCGGTGGCGAGGCTTTTTAACCCGAATTCGACCGCTTTTTTGAGCAGTGCGATCTGTGTTGGTTTATCGGTATTGAGTGACGTGGCGGTTTGCAGAAGTTTCTCCGCTCGCCCGGCGCTGGAACGTTCGCCATCGTATATGCTGAGAAGGAGCTCCTCCGTAAGCGGTTCGGTCTTCTCGGCGCGGGATTCACCGCCGCATGCGACGAGTACGACGATCATAGTTACAGTGGTTAACGCTGGTTTCATTATGCGGTTCCTGTTGCCGCGCCCCCGACCTCTATGGTCTGTTATCTACGGTAATTGTAGCATGGGAATTGGAAATTGGCAAAGATTCACGGCGCGCGAAATGTTTGACGACGAGCGGGGCGCCTGGAGTTCTCGGCGCTGCCGCTGCGCGACAGTTGTCATGATGGCGACATCCCCTCATTCCGATCGCAGTTCGTCGCGTTTCGAGGTCAACTCTCTGATGTGCCGGCGCGCCAGGTAGGCATATTTCCCTCCTGGTTTGATGGCGATAACTTTTCTGAAGGCGGCGATGGCATGCGAGTATTGCTCGAGCTTCTCGTAGCAACTGCCCATGTAAGAGTGCGCAAACATGTTATCCGGCTCGAGGGCGACGGCCTGCATGAAAGCGGCGAGGGCATCCGGATATTTCTTGAGCCGGAAGCAGGCACAGCCCACACCGCAGTACGCGTCAGCGAAATCCGGCTTGAGGACGATGGCCTTCCGGCAGGCGGCGAGGGCCTCGGCGTATCGCCCCGCCTCTAAATGTTCGACACCGTCGTCGAGGTGCCCATGAGCCTCCCTGTCGGATTCCCGGGCCTTTCTGTCCGTCTCGGATTCACAACCGCACAAGAAAGCAGACAGCACGATAACCACACAACCGGCCGCAAAAGAAAGAATCCGCAATTGCTTTGGTTTTCCGTTCATTTCCGCTGAAGCGATTGTCGAGTTTCGATTGGCCGGAGGCAAGGATAAAGGCTTGGCAATTGGCCCTTCGACGCGCTTCGCTTGCCCAGGACAAGCAATTGGCGACGGCGCACGGCTTGGATCATACGGGCTCGGTCGCGTTGCTTTTCGCTGTGCGTTTACGGGCACAATACGCTGCCGGAGCATAAAACCAGTATTAATTATCTTTTTTCCCTTGGCGACATCAGGGGCTTGTGGTATGATTACTTCTGTAGGTCAGCCCGTTTAGTATGGAGCGGCGGACTGCGTTCGACCTGAGCCGGTCGAATCATAATTAATGAGGACAGGACGATATCCCGGTCCCTTGTGTCTTTTGCGTTTTCGACCATACAGGTCGGCGTGCATGGACTGATCGTGCGACCGGATCGGGATGAGGCCCCTCTAAAGAAACCAGCGAGAAGCAAAAGTGAGGTAGAGCAATGAAAGCAATCCAACGAATCGTCGCGATGTCCCTGGTGCTGCTGATGACGGCGGCCGCGTCGGGTACGCCAACCCGAGTGACCATGAATACCGGTCGGGACAGCAATCCACACTGGGATCCCACGGCCGGGGGCAATCGGATCGTGTATCTGAGGGACATCTCCGGCGCGGGCATGGTCAATTCAAACGGAACGGACGAGGCCGGCATCATCGTCAGCGGCGTGGCCCAGACCGACGACGCGTTTGCGTGGGTCGGATCACATTTTCTCTACGGAGATGCCGCCGGCTTGCATCAGGTATATGACTACAGCGTTAGCGCATTCCCCGTTATCACGGAGATATTCAGTTTTCAGAGCGGCGTGACGCACGTCGGACCGGTCGCCTCGCGCGGCCAGACTGTTATCTGGCGCGTCGGATGGAACAGCGGAACCAAAACCGAACTCCACGTAGACACTTACAGCAATCTCGTCAGTAGCGCCTCACAGCGCGCCCAGGATGCCGGAACCGTTGTCCTGACGCGGAGCGACACTCAGATCGGCGTACGCGGAATGTCGCTCCTGCCCGACGGACGGTCGGCGGTAATGTCCCTTCCCAACGGCTCGATAGGCGGATGGGACATATTCCTCATAGACACCGATCCCACCAACGGGCTGGCCGCCCCGGCGGAAATAACCACCACCGGCCGGACCACCGGACTGCTCAACTGGTTCCCCGAAGTATCGCCCAACGGTTCGCAGATTCTCTTTGGGCGAAAAAATGGTGCGATCGCCGCTGAAAAAACCGATCTGTTCTTGATGAACATCAACGGAAGTGGGCTTGTAAACCTGACCAACTCACCCGGCGTCGAAGAAAACTGCCCCACATGGAGCCCCAACGGACAGGACTATGCCTTCCAGCGGTTCGATACGGGCCTTCCCGGCGAGTCGGACAACTGGAACATCTACGTCGACCAGACACCCGAACCGGCGACCATGACACTTTTGGCAATAGGCGGTCTGGCAATCTTGCGCAAACGCCGCAAATAGCAACAACGACAAACGACACAATCCCGACTTCGTCGCCGCGAGGCCGACGTGCCGTCGGTCGCTAACCGAAGCGGGCGGGGAAAATTTGAGAATTCCTGTTGCCGTCGGGGGGACATGATGTTTACACTTAATTTGTCAATTATCCTATAAAAACTTCCGATACGATAATGAGGTGATAAAATGACACGCAGACACGTCAAGTCACTCGCCCTTGTAGCCATGGCTGGGCTCTTGGTGTTCGGTCTGTCGACCGCCCTGGCCGGGAAGAAGACCGAGAAGGATATCACGATCGACCAGGTTCCGGCGGCCGTCAAGGCAACCATCCTCAAAGAGGCCGGCGATAACAAGATCGAAGAGATCGAAGAAGTCAGCCAGGACGGTAAGGTGGTCTGCTACGAAGCCGAGTGGAAAACCGGCGGGAAAGAAATCGAAATCAAAGTCGATCCCAGCGGTAAGCTCCTGAGCAAAGAGATCGAAGACGATGACGATGATGACGATGATGACGATGACGATTAAAATGTCGTCATCGTCCGGCAGTTGCCATGCCGGCGGTTATGCCGGCGGCCTTTAGTGTTCGAATGAGATGGACTTCACCTCCACACCTTCCACTTGCCGGAGATCATTCTCGAATTGCGCGATACGGTCGGCCGGCGGGATCACGTCCAGCAGGAGCAGCCCGCTGGCGCCGCCGGCGTCGACTTCGTGAAGACCGAGACGAGTCTTGATGATATCGCCGTACTTCGTCAGCACCACCTGGATCTCGACGGCCTCCTTGAGGCGGTCTGTGATGTGGACGGCTACTATCGTGTGGGTTTCTTTCTCCGCCATGGTCATATCCTTCTTTCGTGGTAATTGTCCTTACCGCAGGCAACGTGCGGAATCTTCGCGTAAACGCCGTCACCGGCGCCTGCAGGCGACTGTAGCATCAGCAATCGCATATTTCCAATGCTCATTTGTAAATCGGCGGCCTGATTCGGCGTCACGCTTGTTTTTCGCCAGGTGATTACCCTACTATATTGTATAGGTAATGGCAGTCGAGTGACTGCGAAAGGATATGCCGCAATGAGACACATTTGTGCCTGGTGCCAGACGGACCTTGGGAAAATTGAGTCGGGAGCCAATTCCGAAAATACCATTACGCACGGAATCTGCCCTTCCTGTGCCACACGCCTCTGTTCGGAACGAGGGGAGCCTCTCATGGAGTTTCTCGATCGCCTGGGCGTTCCGGTGCTTCTGGTGGAATCTGAACCGAGAGTGCTGACGGGCAACAAACCTGCCCGTGACCTGCTCGGAAAGGGGCTTGGCGACATCGAAGGGCGCAGAGGCGGGGAAGTGATCGAATGCGTCCACTCATACAGCCCCGGCGGATGCGGGCAGGACATGCACTGCAAGTCATGTACGATCAGGAACACCGTGCTCGAAACATTCAAAACGGGCAACAGTTTCACGCATGTACAGGCATTCCCGGACATCCAGTTCGGGCAGGACGTCAAGACGATGTCAGTGGAGATATCCACCGAGAAAGTCGCCGATGTCGTCCTGCTGCGTATCGACGACTTCGGGGATCCGGATTGACGGTCTCTTCGGGCTCAACGATTACCTGCTCAAGGTTCCAGCAAGAGAGACTTAAATACGATCACCCTCGCCTATTGACACCCCGTTATGGTTTTCGTTTCGGACTTCCCGTATAATGCCCCGCCACGCCCGGTGCAGGAACCGGGGAGAATCGCCAATAGAAAGGGCATCGAGATGTTGTCTCAACAAGCTATGCAGGACAGGTTCCAACGTAACATCGTCTTCGGCGTGCGGGTCTCGCTGTCCGACGGCGAAGACGCAATGGCGGCAATACTGGGCGCTATCAATTCCGCTGACGCCAGGTGCGGACTGATCACACTGGCTGAAGAACGCCACGGCTCGGTGGTCCACGATCTCCAGATATTCACCACCGGCGACGAGCAGATGGCCCGCGTGCGAAAAGCTATCGAAGGTCTCGAGGGCGTCGAACTCATCCAGGTAGTCGACCTGGCGATGGAACTTCACCGCGGCGGATCGACTCATGTGAAGTCCCGCGTGCCGATCGAATCGAACACGAGCCTGCGAATCGTCTACACGCCCGGTGTCGCGCGGGTCTGCCGCGCCATCGAAGCGGAGCCCGAACTGGCCTGGGAGTTCACCGGAATCGGCAACAAGATCGCCATCGTCACCAACGGGACCGCCATCCTGGGCCTGGGCGATATCGGATGCCTGGCGGGCCTGCCCGTAATGGAAGGCAAAGCCGCCATCTTCGCAGAGTTCGCGGGCATATCGGCTGAGCCCGTCCTGATAGACACCCACGACCCCGACGAGTTCGTACACGTCATGGAGAAAATCGCCTGCGGTTACGGCGCGATCCAGGTTGAAGACGTAAAGGCCCCCGAGTGCTTCAAAATCACGCGCCAGCTCGACCAGCGCCTGAAGATTCCGGTCCTCCACGACGACCAGCACGGGACAGCGTCCATCGTCCTGGCCGGCCTGGTCAGCGCGCTCAAGAAGACGGGCAAGAAGATGGAAGATATGACCACGGTAATCAGCGGCGCCGGAGCGGCGGGCACCGCCATCGCCGACGTCCTGACGGCCGCGGGCATTCCAGACGTGGTGCTCGTCGACTCGGTGGGCATCATCCATCGCGGGCGGACCGAGCGAATGAACGAAGAAAAAGAGGCCCTCGCCGAGCGAACCAACGAGGAAAACATTTCCGGATCGCTGGCAGATGCGATGAAGGGGCGCCAGCTTTTCATCGGCGTCAGCCAACCCGATATCGTCACCGGCGACATGGTCCGATCGATGGCCGCCGACCCCATTTTGTTCCCGCTGGCAAACCCCGTCTCAGAGATCTCGAAGGACGAGGCTCTCGACGCCGGCGCCGCAATCTACGCCGACGGGCGAATGATGAACAACGCCATCGCATACCCGGGCCTCTTCCGCGGCGCCATGGAAGCACGCGCCGAAAAGTTCACCATGGAGATGCTGATGGCCGCAGCCGAAGCGCTCGCCGACATGGTCCCCGAAAACGAACTCCTGCCCGAAATGATGGACCGCAACACGCACCTCGGCGTGGCCGCGGCGGTCAAGAAAGCAGCGGACATCCCAAACGCCCGACCGGTCCAGTAAGCGTATTCCACTTAAGGAGCAGGTTATGGACAGGCGTCAGTTTCTCCAGGCCGCCTCGGCGACGTTGGCGGCCGCGACGATAGCTTCATCTTCGTCGCTGGAAGCAGCAGAAAAATCACCCAAGGCAACACAAAAGGAAAAACCCATGAACATCGTAGTAGCAGCAGACCCGTTCGCCCTCGACCTCAAGGATTCAGTAATCAAGCACCTGACCGAGACCGGACACAAGGTCACAGACGTCGGAGCGACCAAGGACAAGGAAATCGCCTATTACGACGGGGCGGCCGCGGCGTGTAAAGTTATCCAGGCCGGTAAGGCCGATCGCGGCGTGCTGTTCTGCGGTACGGGAATGGGCATGTCGATCGTCGCCAACAAGTTCAAGGGCGTCACCGCCAGTTGCGTCGAGTCGGTCTACGCGGCGCAGATGTCGCGGGCGATCAACGACTCGAACGTCCTGACGATGGGCGCCATGTTCATCGCAAGCTGGAAAGCCAACGCGATGGTCGACGCCTGGATGAACACCAAACACACCGAAGGCCTCGAAGGCTTCGCCGACTTCCTCAAACAGGCGGTAAAGAAGGTAGACGCAATAGACCAGGCCAACCTGAAGTAACCCGTGCCAAGATGGTCTACTTCTCGAAGGACAGCCCTGCTTTGAGGAAGCGCCATGGATAAACCGTGAGCCACATAGAGCACATCATTGAACCGGCGAAGTTGCTGCTGTCGTGGCAACCCCGCACCGGACCGGATCGGGGACGCCATATCGTGGCGGAACTGCGTCGCGACGGTGATGATGCTGACCTGGTGTACCTGCGCAAGAGTGACGACTACGCCGCCGCCAAGGTAAAGGGCTTTACCGGCGAGTATCCCGGGTTCTCAGCGGGCAAGGATCACCCGGGCGTGCTTGCGGCTTTCATGAGGCGCCTTCCCCCACGGAGCCGATCTGATTTCGACAAGTTCATGGAGGCGATACGCATCCCACCCGGGACGGAAGTCTCTGATTTTGCGCTCCTGGGCTACGCCGGCGCCAGGCTGCCGGGCGACGATTTCTATATCATTCACCCCTTCGATGAGGCCCAACCGCCATTTGAGTTCCTGCTCCTGATGGCGGGATACAGGCATTATCGCGGCAGTGTCCCGTACGAAGAGCTTAAGAGCGGGATGCCTGCACGATTCGAACTCGAACTGGACAACCGGTTTGATCCGGAGGCAGTGAGGATCGTAATCCCGGAAGTTTCACCCGAAACCGCCGGGTATGTCTGCCGGGGATTGGCGCCTCAATTCCGTAAATGGCTGATAGCCGGACTGCAGGTTCGCGGGGCAATTGAGCGAATGAACGGAATCAGCGATCATCCGCAGGTTTACCTGTTTATCACGGTTCGCTAACCTCAAGGCGCCGTGGAGTAACGCCTCGCAATTGACGCAGCCCCGGGCATCGGCTTAGAATGCCGCCTCGCACTATCGGCCGGATGCGGCCTGGAATACAAGGAGTCGTCGTATGAATCGCAAGAAAAGCGTATGGGGGAAACGGGCGTTTATCGCCGGTTTCATTATCCTCACCAGCCTCTGCTGGTGCCCGTGGGCATACGGACACATCACCGGGCGGACGCTTGCGATTCCGACCTGGGCGGTTGGGGCGTATATATGTGCGGCCGCTTTGTTCGTTCTGGAGTGGGTGTTCCTTTTCATCAGCGGATTGGCGATCAGCGACGAAGAATTGCCCGGAGTGCTCCGCGATCTCGAAGCAGTCGGCCGTGACGAAGCAACCGGCGGGGAGGGCGAGTAATGTTTAACCAGAAGATCGCCATCCTCACCGGCATCTGCCTCGGCTCGGTCCTGATCAGTTACGCAGCCTACCGTCGCGGCAAGGGCAAGAGCGCCGACGATTACTTCGTAGCCGGTTCGTCTCTGGGGTATTTCGTCCTGATCTTCAGCCTGCTGGCATCGTTCCTGAGTGCATTTGCGATGCTCGGCATGTCGAGTATGGGATACCGTATGGGATTCGGTTCGCTGTTCGTCCTTACGGTGAACCTCGTGCCGCTGGGCTTCCTGTGGTACTTCATGCACCGCAAAACGTTCCTTATCGGCCGGACCAGGAAGTGGATGTCGATGGGCGCCCCGTTCGGCGAGCGCTACGGAACCACGATGCGAACGATCATTCCGGTGATCGTGCTGGTCGCCTCGATCCCGTACCTCGTCGCGCAGGTGCGAGGTATCGGGATCATGATCAACACGATGAGCGACTTCGAGATCCCGTACGAAGCGGGGCTGTTCTTCGCGCCGGCGTTCATCGCACTTTACCTGATACTCGGCGGAATGAAAGGCGCCGCGTGGGTGAACACCGTCCAGGGCGTGTTCTTCACCGTGATGGTCTTCATACTGTTCTTCGCGGTGATGAACAAGCACGGCGGATTCGCTGCCACCATGGACGAGGTCGCCCTGAGACATCCGGACCTGTTCGCACTCGGAGCCAAGGGCGGGAAACTATGGAGCTATCCGATGATATTCGGATTCTCCGCGGCGATGTGCCTGGGGTCGGTCTGCTTTCCCCAACCGTACATGCACGCCTATTCGAGCAGTTCGGCCAAGGGCTTCAAGGTAATGATTTTCGTATTCGGAGCCATCTGCGTGGTCGTTATCTCCATGACCACCATGATCGGAATCGCCGGAAGACTGTTCGAACCTGACCTGACCAAACTCACCGCCGATGAGATATACAGCCGCACCGCCGACGCCACCCTTCCGCCATGGGGCGCCGCACTGGCGGTTGCCGGAGCCTTCACCGCCGCGACAACAACAGTTATCGGAGTTGTGTTTGGAAACGCATCCAACATCGCCAACGATCTGTACAAACTCGTCAAGCCCCAGGCCACCGCAAAGCAACTTGTAATGCTGGGACGAATCTGCATCGGCGCAATCATGGCCGTTTGCATCGCACTGGCGTGGAACCCGAATATCCCTATCGCGGAATTGGCGATCATCGCGTTCGGAATAATGGCGGTAACGGTTTTCCCGCTCTGGGGCGCGTACTACTGGAAACGGGCCACCCGCTTCGGAGCCATCGCCGGTACACTTGCAGGGGTGGGCATGAACCTGACGTTCATCGTCTTGGGCGTCGTCAGCGGAACCGGCGTAAAGAGCATGTTGCTTACGCCACAGGATTTCCTGCTGAACCTCAACGGATTCCTCGTCTCGTTCATCGTCGCCGGCGTGGTGTTCTTCGGCGTTTCGCTGATCACCCCCCTGGGCGAGACCGAGAAAAAGAGCCTCGAACTGTTCTTCCACCCGTCGCTCGATTGACCCCCCCTACCGCAAAGGCTGGACCCTGTGAGACTCTAACCGTGCCAGGCGCGGCGGCGGGTGGGTTTTTGTTTTTTCTTGCCTTTAAAGAGGTCGACTACGAGGTTCACGTCCTCGACTACCTGGAAATCGTACATGCCCACGCAGATGAAATCCGCACCGCTCTCGAAAGCGTATTTGAAGGCGGTTTTGGGGCGGAGTGCCCCGGCGGCAAGCACCTTGAACGCGATCCATGGCTCGGGGCGCTTTTCCATGTATTCGATGGTCTCTTTGGGCTTCTCGCACCAGATGTTATCGTGCTGCTGCTTGGGCCTGGCGGACCAGTAGCTGTGCTGGTGCAGCGTCTTCATCCAGTAGTCCGGTATGAGGCCCTTGTCAACGCAAGCCTCGATCGTCGCGAGCTTGTGGCCTCCGATACCCGCGGGCTGACCGCTCTTGCGGATCAGTTCGAGAGCCTTGGAGATACGGTCGAACTGTCCGCTTTTGACCATGTTGTCGGCGATCCCGCCCTGGATGTAGCACGAGGAGGCGCCGGCGTCGATTGACTTTTTGATCTGCGTCAACAGTTCACCGCTGGCGCAGTCGGAAATGAACTGCATCTTCTTGCCGCCCCCGTTCTTCCAGTAGTCTTTCATTATGTCGAACATGACGGGGTTGATGATAATCGCATTGACCCCGCACGCCTCGCCCAGGCGGAGCGTTTCAAATATCTTGATCCGCGTATGGTAGGCCTTGACCAGCTTCGAGACGTATATCAGGTCGCGGGCGTGGGCCCATCCGCCGATGAGATTGCCGCCCATGATTATCCGGCTTAGCAGCACGTCGCCTATGATCCCGTTGGGAGACTTGCCCTTCCGCTCCTTGAGGGTCGTCCAGTTGAACTTCTTGCTGGCTGAGCTGACGGTGTCGACCTTTGCCTTCTTGTCAGCGGCGAGTTTCGCGTTGAGCTGCTTTTCCTCAGCGCTGGCGGCGACCGCCAGGCCCGCGAGCGGTGCGCCGGCGGCGAGAGAGGCGAGAAACTTGCGCCTGCCCGACAGATTATCGCCCTGGGACGGTTTTCGCGGATTCGGATCGGAAATTTCTCGAGACATTCAATGCTCCTTGTTGTTTCGACACGGTCATCTTAGCACACCAAAGCGATCAGTCCAACATGCCTCTTGCATGAAACGCTCGCGAAACGATAGAATCCCGGTTCGTTTTTCACCGACACTACCGGTCTTCATGAAAGGAACTCGCACATGAAACGCGCTATCAATACCGCAATCGCTATTACCGTCTGCGTTCTGATTGTCTGCACCGGCGCCCAGTCCGACGTGAAGGTCCCGACCATCTTCGGCGACAACATGGTCCTGCAGCGCGACGTGCCGCTGCCCGTATGGGGACAGGCCGCCGCCGGCCAGAAGATCACCGTCAATATCGGAAGCACGGGCGTATCGACCAAGGCGGACGATAAAGGCGACTGGGCGATCAAGCTGCCGGCTATGAAATGCGAGCCCAGGCAGAGCGGTATTACTATGACCATCAAAGCCCTCCCCCTGCCGCCCGAAGTCATAAAGCAACTCAAAGCCGAAAAGCTCGCGAAAGCCAAGGACAAGGATAAAGCCAAAGTCGCCGAGCAAATCAAGAACCTCGGGCGAGGCAACACGATCGCCCTGAAGAATATTCTCGTGGGGGAAGTGTGGCTCGGTTCGGGACAGTCGAACATGGAGTTCCCCGTCACCGGAAGCCTCGGTGGCGCCGAAGCGGTCGCCAAAGCCAATCTGCCCGACATCCGCCTTTATCACGTACCGAAGACCAAGAACTGGTATCCCAACAAAGACGTCAACGCCTCGTGGAAGGTCTGCTCGCCCGAGACGTCGCCGAAATTCTCGGCGGTGCTGTTCTTCTTCGGAAAACGCCTCCACGACGAGCTGAAGGTGCCCATCGGCCTGATCAACGCTTCGTGGGGAGGCACCGCTATCCTGCCATGGGTCGCGACCAGGAAGGACAGGACACATGTCGGCATCTACTACAACGGGATGATCGCCCCGCTGCACCCGTTCGCCATCCGGGGATTCACATGGTACCAGGGCGAAACGAACGTTTTCAAAGCCGACGGAATGAAGTACCGCGACAAGAGCAAAAAGCTTGTCGATAGCTGGCGCGAGAAATGGAATAACGACAAGCTGCCGTTCTACATGGTGCAGTTGGCGCCCTGGAGTAAATACACAGCGGGGCAACTGCCCAGAATATGGGAGGCACAGGTCGCAAGCCTGAAGATCCCGCACACGGGCCTGGCCGTAACCACCGACCTGGTCGACGACCTCAATGACATCCACCCGAAAAACAAGATCCCGGTGGGCAATCGCCTGGCGCTGTGGGCCCTGGTCAAGGATTACGGAGCCAAGGACCTGGTCTGTTCCGGTCCGCTTTACAAGTCGATGAAGATCGAAGGCGATAAGATCCGCGTAAGCTTCGCACACACCGGCGGAGGGCTGGCGGCCCGCGATGGAAAGGAACTGACCGAGTTTCAGATCGCCGGCGCCGACGGGAAGTTCGTGCCCGCCAAGGCCGTCATCGACGGCGAGACGGTTGTGGTATCCGCCGACGGCGTGACCGCACCCAAAAACGTGCGGTTCGGTTGGCGCAACGTGGCGAACCCCAACCTCATCAACAAAGCCAAGCTCCCGGCATCACCGTTCAAGACCGACAAATGGCAAGGCGCAACGGGCGAGTAGAGGCACGGCAGGTTAGAGGTTAGAGTGAACGGCGAACGACAACGGCGAATCACGACTGCGTCGTGATGAGGCCGACGTACCGTCGGCCGCTAACCTGCAGATTTCGGATTCCAGGTTCCAGGACAAGGTGTCCAACCTCTCACCTCTCACCTCTAACCTTCTCTATTCAACGCGCCATTCGAGTATTCCGCCCGACATCTTTTTGGGCTTCTCGTCCTTGCCCGCCAGGTAGGTCTCGACGTACTTGTCCTGAAGCTTGACCACGAGCCTCAGCGCGTCGGTCTTGACCGGCTTGAACGTGACGCGGTTGAACTGATCGATCTTCACGCCGTAGGGACCCTTGTTTGCGACCGGTTTGAGCTTGCCGCCATCGCGATACATGAGCTGCCACGATTCAGGCAGCTTTTCGGCCGTACCGAACCGGGCATACCAATAGACCTCGACGGCGGAGACTTTCGCGGACTTCTCGAAATCGTACTGCACCCATTCGCTCGTCCCCCGCCTGCCCTGCCATACGAACCTGCCGCGTGACGCGTCGGCTGACCGCACGGGAGTGATCTGGTCGTTCAGCGCGCCGAACTGTCCTTTCTTTATCGATGCCGTCACTGTGCTGGTCGAGGCGATGTCGGGCGCCGGCGGCAGGATGGCTCGGGCCTTGTCCTCGAGCATCCAGACTACCATCGAAGTGACATCGCGGTTGGCCCGGGCGTAGTACGGGACCGCAACGAGAGGGATCTTCTTCTCGACGACCGAGACCTTGTCGTCGCCGCGCGAGACATCCATCGCCTGGCCGGTGATTACCGTCACGCCGCCGAGCAGGTCCTTCCTGTGTTCGGTTTCGAATTTGGCGGTCTTGGGGATACGCAGGTTGAGGATCTCGGTTTTCTTGCCGATATCGACACCCTCGACGCAGTAGACCAGCGGGCCCCGTTCCAGGGCGACCAGTCCGGCGTTATCCAGCAGCCGCTTGTTCGACAGCACGCGCCGCACGGGCATGGGCAGGTTCAGTTCGATAATGTCGCCCTTCTTCCACGATCGCTTGATTCTCGCGAAGCCATCGGCAGCGTCGAACTTGACCGGCCTGCTGTTGACCTTCAGCCCCGTGGCGCTGTCGTCTTTTGTCCGGTGGCGATACAGATTGCCCGGGACCGGCTGGTTCCTTGCCCAGCCCGGGATCCGCAGTGAGACGGTGAAAGTCCCGGTTTTGGCGGGGTTGATCCTGACTTTGACCTTGCCCGACCAGGGGTAATCGGTCTCCTGGGCGACGCTCACCGTCTTGCCGGCGAGTTTCACCCTGGCCGTGCTCGATGCGTACATGTTGACCATGAGCGTATCGCCTCTCGCAGCGTACAGGTACTTCGAGACAGACGAAAAGAATCTCGCCGAATTGCTCGGGCAGCAGGCGCATTTGAACCACTCCACGCGATTGCCCCCGCGGGTCTCGAGCTTGTTGGGGTAATAGAACGCATCGCCGCTCAGCGATATCCCCCCCAGCGCGCCGTTGTACAGCGTGCGTTCCAGGACATCGAGATACTTCGCCTGCCCGTGCAGGAGGAACATCCGGTGATTCCAGAACACGTTGGCCATCGCGCCGCACGTCTCGTTGTAGACGCTCGTGTTGGGCAGGAAATACTCCCTGTCAAACGCCTCCCACAAACCCCCGCCGATACCGCCGGTGATCGACATCTTCTTAGAAACGACATTCTCCCATAGGCGATCCAGTACTGATGTGTACTTCTCGTCGCCGGTGAGTATCGCCACGTCGGCCATGCCGGAGTAACCGTAAACCGCGCGCACCGCGTGGCCGACCGCTTCGGTCTGCTCGGTCATTGGTACGTGATCCTGGTGATACCAGTTACCGATTCTCTTGCGGTTGGAATTGCCCCGCTGCTCGAGGAAGAAACGCGCGAGGGCCAGGTACTTCTTCTTGCGCGTTACGCGATAGAGCTTGACCAGGCCCATCTCGATTTCCTGGTGACCGGGCGGATCGAGCAGCTTGCCCGGACCGAATTCCTTATCGATCAGGTCGGCGAAGCGGAGTGCGACATCCAGGAACTTGCGCTTGCCCGTCACCTCGTAGTAAGCGACGGCGGCTTCGAACATGTGTCCGGCGCAGTAGAGCTGGTGCATCGTGTGGAGCCTGTCCCATCGCTTTTCGGGCTTTTCCTTGATCTGGAAGTGCGTGTTCAGGTATCCGTCGGGGCGCTGGGCGGCGGCGACGGTATCTATGAAGTCATCGCAATACTTCTCGAGTTTGGCGTCCTTGCGGTTATGCAAGGCGTAGGCGGCGCCTTCGATGATCTTGTAGACGTCCGAATCGTTGAAGAAGTAGCCCTGGTGGGCGCCTTTCTTCTTGCCCGCCGCAATCTCGAAATTGCTGATGCGCCCCGTCTTTTCACACTGATCGAGAACGTGGGGAAGTGTGGACTTCGCGTTGGTTTCGATCTGCCGGTCCCAGATACCGCCGGTAACGCGAACCTGGTTGAACCCCACAGGCTCGATCGATCCGGCGCCAACCACCGCACATCCGGAGAACAGTAAGCACGCCGCGATAATAACTCCAACGTCCGCTGTCATCTCTATCTCCTCGGCAAGCCCATAAGAAAAGTTTGGAGATCGATTATCTCCAGACACGGGCGGAGCATCAAACATATTCGCCCGCGCAAGACAAAGCCCCGGCTTTGCAGCCGGGGCAGTTGTTCGTCAAGGCGCATCGCCTGCCCGCCCACGGGCGGCGGGCGAACGAATTCAGTTAATCTTGCGAAGCTCTTCCATCACGACCAGATGACCGCCGCCGAAATGGAACGCCTCGACACCCACGCGGTCGCCGGCCTTGAGAGTACCGAGCACTTGCAGGTGCTCCTTGACGAGTTTCTTCCACCTGTCGCTCTCGCCGCGTTCAGCCTGGATCAGAATCTCGATCTCTTTCCCGATGGCTTCCCGGGGATTCTTAGCCTTGTTCTTGGCCCAGGTCTTGCCGGTTTTGGTCACTTTCAGCACGAAGCCGCGCTCGCCCTTCCTGACAATCGTGCCTTCAAGCATGCCCTGGAACCCCCGAATCCCCTGAGGCAGCCCGCCGTCAACTTCACCTTCGCGACGACGTTCACCTTCACCTTCGCGACGACGTTCGCCTTCACCCTCGCGACGACGCTCACCTTCACCTTCGCGACGACGTTCGCCTTCACCCTCGCGACGACGTTCGCCTTCACCTTCGCGGCGACGCTCGCCTTCTCCGGTTGTGCGGGCCGGACGACCTAATTCTCTCCTGAGATTGGCGTTCACGCGGCGCAGCTCGGCCAGTTCACCTTCCATTTTGGCCAACCGGACAGCGATCTCAGCCAGGATTTTACGTAGCTGTCCCATCTCGTCATGGCGATCGGCAGCGGCTCGGCGGTCGCCTTCGCCTGCGATGCTGCGGACTTCACTTTCACGTTTGCGCTCGCCTTCACCTTCGCGACGGCGGCCACCTTCGCGTTCGACTTCACCCGCACGTCTGCGTTCGACTTTGCGTTCGCCCTCGCCTTCGCGTTTGCGATCGCCTTCACGTTTGCGGTCGCCTTCACCTTCGCGACGGCGTTCGCCTTCGCGTCTGCGTTCGACTTTGCGCTGGCCCTCTCGCTCACCGTCTTCGGCTTGCAGGGCGCCTGCCGGAACCATCATGGCCAACAGGACGGCTGACAGCATGGTAGTAGCATATTTCATGACATTTCTCCTTACTCGTGGTTGACGGATTCTCTTTCTACCGGTTTGTCTTCGTTGTTGTCGAGCGGGGTTCGCCGGGCGTCGAGTTCTTTCTGAAAGCGCCGGTTCTCTTCGCGTAATTCGCGTATTTCAGCCTCGAACTTCTCGATCAGTCGCTCAGCGGCGTGTATCTTCTCACGAAGTTTGGTTTCTTCATTATCGGATGAAGAAGTGAATTCGGGGTTCCGCCCCGGGTCTCCGAGATCGATTTCCACGCCGGTGTCGGGCTTCGTGGCTGCGGCGACTTTGGGCTGCTTGCTTTCGCCGGCGATGATGGTCCGCTCCTGCCCGGCCAGCAGGATATCGTGAACCGAGGCGCCGCTGACCTCGACCGAGCCGGCGTCGACCTTCACCCACATCTGCCTGCGACCGCCCATCTCCTCGACGCGAACGGTGAACTTCGTGCCCCTGACTCTCGCCGAGCCCAACTCGCTGAGCACGGCGAACCGCCCGACATCCGAATCAATGCTGCAAACAGCCATACCTACCTCGACGAACAGTTCCTCGCTGTAGTTGCTTCCATCGATGCTCAGAGTCGTCCAGGGTTTGATATCCACCCGACAGTACCCCCCCAACTCCAGCACAGCCGAGCCGGCCTGGGTGCGTATGGTCGAACCGCGCCGGAGCGTGTCGCCGGAGTCGATTTTGTAATCGCCCGAAATCGTCAGCCCGGGATACCCCGCCGACACTATTAACCAGATTGTCAGACCGAGCACAAGCACAGCGGCGACCGCGGCGACCGCGGACCATCGAGGCCAGGCCCATCGTCCGACCGACCGGCCGGACACTACGCCGCCGGGGGCATCCCCAAACGCCTGGGAGAGTATTGCCTGCGAGAGGTCCGGGGGGCTCTGGTTGCCAAGTTCCTCTTCGAGAAACACGTGGACGAGGCTGTGCCTGAACGGGTCGGCGCTCATAGGGCGCCTCCCGCATTGACGCGTCTGTGAACGCAATCAGCCAGGCGGCTGCGAATGCGACGCAGTTGCGATTTTATTCCGTCCGGGGTCATCTTTCGCATACCGGCCATCTCGGTACGGCTCTTGCGATGGGCATAGCGAAGATCCAGCAGACGCCGGTCTTCATCGGGCATGGCGGAGAGGCACTCTCGCAGTGCCTCGGTGTAGCCCGAACCGTCTTCATCGCCAACAAACTGGGCTGACCAGACATCCTCGGCCCGCTCAAGGTATTCGCTGTCGATACGAACCGGATTTGCTCGCCGGCGCCGGAGATGGGCCAGCAGAAGATTCCGCGATATTCCCCTCAACCAGGCACTCCTGAGCGGCACGTTGTTCGTGTCCGGGGCAGAGGCACTCTTAAACGCTGCGAGGAAAGTATCTTGCGTCAGATCCTCGGCGGAGGCTGTATCGGCGCCCAGGTAACGCAAGTACCTGTAAACAGAGGTTTGGTGTGCATTTATAAGCATTGTCAGCGTTTCACGATCCAAGTCCAGGCCAGCCTTCCACAACAACCGGTTCTATTACAAGGTTGCGCCGCAATGAAAAAAGGGTGCAAGAAAATATTATTAATATGATGCCAACACCGCCTCGCGGAGGCAAGGGAAGAATCGGTTGTGATGCCTGTTCGGCGTGCAAATAGAAATCGCGTCGGAATAATGCTAAAATCGCCCCGGCGCCCATGGAGAAACTGTCATGAAAAATACTCTTGCGATACTGTTGCTGCTGGCAGGCGTTTCGGCGGGGGGGGAGAAACACGATTATCCGCTGGCGCCGATGTCTTTTGAAAAGGTAACGCTCCAGGACGCCTTCTGGCTGCCGCGGTTGCAGTTGCAAGCCACATCCACCGTCCCCCACGCGCTGAAACAGACCGCCCCGGCGGTCGAGAACCTCCGCCGCTGCGGAAACTTCATCCACGGGCGCGGCGGGGAAAAACCGTTCCCTCACCGCTTCGTCTCGTCGGACCTTTACAAGGTGATGGAAGGGGCGGCGTACCTGCTGAGCATCAAGCCCAATGACGCGCTCGAGAAGAAACTCGACGGAATCATCGATATCATCGCGGACGCCCAGCAAAAAGACGGATACCTCTACGTGGCGCACATCTGCAAAATAGCCCGCCCGCGCGAAATGGGCCAGACGCCCTACTCGTGGGCCGTACACTCCCACGAACTGTACAACATGGGGCACATGTACGAAGGCGCCATCGCATACTTCCAGGCCACCGGAAAGGACAAGTGGCTCAAAGTGGCGGAGAAGAGCGCTCAGCATTTCAACAAGGTGTTCTTCAAGGGCGATCCGAATTACAACGGCGGAAAGGCGGTCATGCAGGCCCCGGGGCACCAGGAACTCGAACTGGCGCTGTGCAAACTCTACAGGGTGACGGGGAAGAAACTATATCTGGAAATGGCGCAAAAGTTCCTCGACATCCGCGGAGTGACATATCGCCCCGAAGGCGAGGGCGTTATGTCGCCATCATACGCCCAGCAGCACAAACCCGTAACGCGACAGACCAAGGCCGTCGGACACGCCGTGCGGGCGGCGTACCTCTACTCGGGAATGGCCGATGTCAGCGCTCTTACCGGCAAGATGGACTACGCGGCGGCGGCTGACAAGATCTGGCACAACATTGTCGACACGAAGATGCACATTATCGGCGGACTCGGCGCCACGCACGGAATCGAAGGATTCGGGCCCGAATTCGACCTGCCCAACAAGAACACGTACAACGAGACATGCGCCGCGGTCGCGAACGTGTTCTTCAACTTCCGCATGTATCTGCTGCACAAGGACGCCAAGTATTTCGACGTAGCCGAGGTCGCCCTGCTGAACAACTCGCTGGCGGGAATGGGCCTCGGCGGAAAGGACTTCTTTTACGTTAACGTTCTGGAAGCCGACGGGATAAAGAAGTTCAATCACGGTACGGCCGGCCGGGCCGACTGGTTCGGATGCGCCTGCTGCCCGTCGAACCTCGCACGCCTGATCCCGCAGGTGTCGGGCTATATGTACGCCCATACCGGCACCGAAATCTACCTGACGCTCTACGGGTCCAGCAAGACCGAGATTCCGCTGGCCGGCGGGACCGTCGCAATCAAGCAGACCACAGACTACCCGTTCGACGGAAAGATCGCACTGGAGATCAACCCCGCAACCGGCGGCAAGTTCGCGCTGAAGCTTCGCGTCCCGACGTGGGCAGGCGGACAGTTCGTACCCGGAAAGTTATACTCGTACGTCGACAAGCTCGATCCGAAATGGACGCTGAAGGTCAACGGTAAGCAAGTCGACACCAAGACCGCGAAGGGATTCGCCACAATCGACCGCAAGTGGTCCAAAGGCGACAAGATCGAACTGAACCTGCCCATGCCCGTCCGCTACAACACCGCGATCAACGACGTGAAAGCCAATCGCAACCGAATCGCACTGACGCGCGGACCGTTGGTCTACTGCGCCGAACAGGCCGACAACGGCGACGAGAAAGTCCAGCGGTTCTTCATGCCCCAACCCGCCGCTGACAAGATCGCCACAGCGAAGATCACCGACGGTCCGCTGAAGGGAATGGTCTCAGCAGCCGCACCGGCGATGGAGCTGACCGGCAAGTCCGAAGCCAAAGCGTCAAAGGTCAACCTGATCCCCTACTACGCATGGAACAATCGCGGGAAAAAGTCGATGATCGTATGGTTCCCCCAAAACGAAGCGATGGCGCGGGAAGGCATGAAAAGCAACCTCCTGGCCAGGAGCGCCTATGGAAAGGTGCTGGCGACACATACGTTCGAACACGACACGGTGGCCGCCGTCATAGACGGAAAGGTCCCCGCCAAATCGTCCGACCAGAAACTCCCCCGCTGGACGACCCTCCCGTTCAAGAATCGATGCGAGAACATCATCTTCGAGTTCCCCAAAACCAGGAAGCTGACTCAGATTTCGGTATTCTGGTACACCGACGGCAAGAAGGTAAAACTCCCGCGCGGATGGTGGGTCGACTACAAGCTCGGCGATGGCAAGTGGACGCGTATGAAGAAGTACATCACTGACGACTACGGTCTGGAAGCCGACAAGTTCAACATGGTCCGCCCGGCCGCGGCGTTAAAATGCGACGCGATGCTGATCCGCATACTCCCAACAGCAGGCTTCTGCTCAGGCGTCCACGAAATCCAACTCGAGTTCGAGAAGTAGCAAATCAATAGAGCCCAAACCAAACCTTCCAACGCACATGCCGTTCTTGCGATGCGGTCTTCGTGGCGGCGTTTCAACTTTCTACTCGATCGGAACCAGGCGCCGACCGTCGGGACTGAATGCATAATCGTCGAAAAAAGCGGCGTCGGCAAGCGGCTTGCCGTCTGCGAACCATTTATGGCGGTTATGTGAGTCTATCCCCTCCGACAAAGAAAAACGCACTACCGGTACCGACAAACAAAGAATCCTGACCCCTTTGTTTGATCCACCGCGCCGCATCGGATACAATCACTGCAAATGCCCCGCGATGGTCGCAGGCGCAACGCCATCTGGGAAATCCCAGGTGAAAGAACTGATTATGAAGCAACATTCAGGTTCGCTGGTGATTCTTGCGCTATGTCTGGCGACGGGGTTTTCCCCAAGCACAAGCGCCGGCGAGGAGAAATCGTCCAGGCCCCTTTCCGAGAGGATCGGCGCCCTGGGTTTTGACGAGATTGTGTTCACTATCCGCCAGCCGGGACGGGACGGCCACTGGTACGCGAACTTCAGCCATCGCTGCGAAGACCCGAACCGAATACTCTATGGCGACGGCGGGGGCATGTTTGCGCTGAACGTGAAGACCTCCAGGCTTCGCACGCTGCTGAACGATCCCAAAGGCGGCGTGCGCGATCCGCAGATGCACTACGACGGCAAGAAGATCATCTTTTCGTATCGCAAAGGCGGCCAGCCCTACTACCATCTGCATGAGATCAATGTCGACGGTTCCGGGTTGAGAAAGCTGACCGACGGCCCGTACGATGATTTCGAGCCGACTTACCTGCCCGACGGCGGGATCATATTCTGTTCGAGTCGCGTCAACTGCAATGTCCCGTGTTACTACACGCGAGTGGCGGTCCTGTATCGCTGCGACGGCGACGGGAAAAACATGCGTCGTCTGTCTCCCAATGTCGAGCACGAAAACACTCCCTGGGTCCTGCCAGACGGACGCATCCTGTACCAGAGGTGGGAGTACGTGGACCGCAGCCAGGTCCAGTACCACCACTTGTGGACGACCAATCCCGACGGGACCGGACAGACAGTCTACTTTGGCAACATGCATGGAGGCGGAGCCTTCCTCGACGCAAAACCGATTCCCGGATCACCTAAAGTAGTGATGATCCACTCCCCCGGACACGGGCGGCGGGAACACGAAGGATATGTCGACGTGATCGACGCGCGAGACGGACCGGACCGCAAGAGCAATGTCCGCCGCATAACCTCCGGGGCGCAATGGCGAGACCCGTATCCGCTGAGCGAGAATAGTTTTCTCGTCGCCGGACCGGGTCATCACCTGATCAGCCTGCTCGGGTCCGATGGGAAAAGCACGCCCCTGCTCAAACTCACGCCCAAACAGATCAAAGCCAACATGTGGGTCAACGAACCCCGCCCGATAAGAAAACGCACCAGGGAACGCTTGATCCCTTCGCGCGTCGATCTGACCAAGAGCACCGGAACGATCATTTTGCAGGATGTCTACGTCGGCAGGAATATGAAGGGCGTCAAGCGCGGCGATATCAAGACGCTGCTGGTGATGGAAGTCATGCACATGCCTGTCAAACCGAACAGGGACTGGCAGCAGATGGTCTCGTTCGATGGCGGGCGCGGCGGATCGTTCTCGCTGGAGCGGGTGATTGGAAGCGTTCCGATCGAGACCGACGGTTCGGCGCATTTCGAGGCTCCGGCTTTGCGCCCGATATTCTTCATAGCAATGGATGAAAACAACCTGTCGGTCAAGCGCATGCAGAGTTTCATGACCGTCCAACCGGGCGAATCGGTCAGTTGCATCGGATGCCACGAAGAGAGGGTCGGTACGCCTCCGGTCACGCGAAATCTGCTGGCCGCAAAACGCCCGCCAAGCACGATCGAGCCGATCAAAGGCATTCCCCACGTATTCGACTATCCGCGCGACATCCAGCCGATCCTGGACAAACATTGCGTTACATGCCACGGATACGAGAAGACCAAACACGGAGGCCCCTACTCAGGAGGCATGCTGCTCAGCGGCGACCGGGGCGTATTCTACAACCAGAGTTACGCCGCACTTCGGGCCAGGAAACAGGTGGCTGACGGGTTCAACGGAAACGGCAACAGACCGCCACGTACAATAGGAACGTCGGCCAGTCCGTTGATGAAAAAACTCGACGGCGAGCATCACAAGGTCAAACTCTCGGCGCATGAGAAGAACACTATCCGATACTGGATCGAATGCGCCGGGACATTCGCCGGAACTTACGCGGCGCTTGGCAAGGGGTATATATTCCCCAGGCGGGTCGTTGGCGAAGATGTGCGCAAGCGCCGGTGCGGATCGTGTCACAAGAGAGCGTTTCCCGATTCGAAGGACGATCCCCGAACCCACTGGTTCTACAACCTCGATCACCCGTCAAAATCCGTGGTCCTGCTGGCTCCGCTGTCGAAGGCGGCCGGCGGATGGGATCTCTGCAGCAAGAAGAAGGACAAAGACGGAAAGATCGTCGCCAGCGGTCCGCCGATCTTCAAAAACGCCGGCGATGCGGATTACGCCAGGATTCTCGCGCAGGTCAAGAATCTCCAAGCCCAATTGCAGAACAACAAGCGTTACGACATGCCCGGATTCGAGCCGCACCCGGCGTATATCAGGGAGATGAAGGCCTGGGGCATCCTTCCGCCGGCCTACAAATGGGGCGGGTACGACGATATGTTCAAGACCGACCAGGCGTACTGGAAATCGCTCCACTACAAACCCAAGCCTGCGAAAAAGTAGAAAACGCCAAGCGAGGCTGGGGAGGGAAGGGGTTTGGAATCGGCTTGCCGTGGGTTTGTTTCGGCATACCGGTGCGCCGCTACGTTCTGGCATGGCGGTCGTGTCCTACAACCGTGTCGAACTCAACTGATGGGAGATTCGATTCCGCGTGTACGTAAATGAGGAGC
Source organism: Phycisphaerae bacterium (assembly GCA_016782885.1). Classification (GTDB taxonomy): domain Bacteria; phylum Planctomycetota; class Phycisphaerae; order SM23-33; family SM23-33; genus BS750m-G57. The sequence goes on from JADHXQ010000021.1 coordinate 44,865, forward strand.
CTGGGGGTGAGGGGGGTTAGCGTCGTTTCCCGACTTTAACCGCAGATTGGATCTTACTCACGTCGAGTACGAACATGCTGCGGCCGTGGGTGGCGATGACCAATTCATTCTCGCGCGGATGCACCGCCAGGTCAAACACCGGGACAGGCGGGAGCTTCGTGCACAGCGATACCCAGGTCGCGCCGGTGTCGAGGGACACATAAACTCCAAGCTGCGTACCCACGTAGAGTACGTTGGCGTGGTGCGGATCCTCGGCGATTACGTAGACCGGTTCGGCCGGAAGATCGGCTGAGATCGAACGCCAGGTCTTACCGTAATCCTGCGAGCGATATACGTAGGCGCCGAAGTGGTCTCTGCGGGTGGCGTTCAGGGACGCGTATACGACCTTCTGGTCGTGTCGCGAGGCCGCAACGCGAGTGATTCCCATCCGGGGCAGACCCCTCGACGCGTCAACCCAATTCTTACCGCCGTTTCTGGTCACGTGGATCCGCCCGTAGCCGCCGGCATAGAGAAGGCCCGGCGTCGATGGGGATTCCGAGAGACTCAATATGGATGATCTGTCCAGATCCGGGCTGATCGCAGTCCACGAGTCGCCGCGGTTTCCCGACTTGAGTACACGCTGGGCGGCGCAATAGAGCGTGCGGGGAGCGTGGTGCGAGATGATCAGGGGCGTATTCCAGGCAAATCGCAAAGGCGGCTTTCCACGCTCGGACCGCGGGCGGATCGACCTGTCGCCGTGGCCGGACAGCAGCGGTCCGTCCAGGCGCTTGCGGCGCATACCGCCCATCTGGTGTTCGAAGTAGACAATATTGGGATCGATCGGATCGGGAAGCGTGACGAACCCGTCCCCGCCGCCCCACCGGTCCAGGAACACGTGTTTCCACGGATCGGGCGAGCGGCTGTCGACAGCGTAGGTGCTCGGCCCGTAGAGCGAAGCGTTGTCCTGCGTACCGCCCCAGATTCGATAGGGCTTGTGCATGTCCAGATGCACGGTGTAGAACTCGCCGATCGGCAGATTGTTGATGTGGAGCCAGGACTTAGCCTTGTCGTCCGATACAAAGAGCCCGCCGTCTGTTCCGAGCAACACGCGTCCGGGGCTGGCCGGATCGAGAACGATCTCGTGCATGTCAAGGTGCAGCACCGTCGCCGCGTGCTTGTAAAGGCGGCGGATCTTCTCTTCAGCATGCTGGAACGTCGCCCCACCGTCGGACGAGACCAACAGTTGCATTCCGCAGACGTAGATCCGCTTCGGGTCGTCAGGAGCGATGCGAATGTCGCAGAAGTCCCAGCCGATCCAGGTCGACAGGGGTCTCTTGTGCGTGCGGCGGAAGCTCTTGCCGCCGTCCTCGGATCGATAGACCTCCGCCCCGCCGGGTCGTCTGCCTCGAGCCAGGCGGCGGTTGACGACCAGAGCGTAGATAAGCCCCTTCTTGGCGTGTGAAAGATCGATGCCGACCCGACCGATTTCCCTGGCCGACGGCAGCCCCCCGGCCAGCCTCGTCCAGGTCTTACCGCCGTCGGTCGTCTTGTGAATACCGCTCCCGGGCCCGTGACGACTCCACGCCCCGGCGTATAGGGTCGATCGGTCGTGCGGATCGATGACCAGGTCCACGATCCCCGTCGAATCGTTGACAAACAGGACCCGCCGCCACGTCTTACCGCCGTCGGTCGTCTTGAAAACGCCGCGTTCGTTATTGCGCGAATGATGGTGCCCCATCACACCGGCGTAGACCGTGTCGGAATTCTTCGGATCCACGATTACCCGGGCGATGTGGTGCGAATCGTGGAGTCCCATGTTGCGCCACGTATCGCCGCCGTCGGTCGATTTGAATATCCCGGTCCCGGGGAACGACAGCCCCGGATGAGTTTCGCCTGTGCCCACCCATATCGTTTCGGGCTTTCCGGGATCTACGGCAACCGAACCGATCGAGGTGGTTGACTGGTCGTCAAAGATCGCCTTCCAGGTCCTGCCGGCGTCGGTTGTTTTGAAAACGCCTCCGGAGCCAACACCGAGGTAGATCGTCTTCAACTGCTTCGGCGGGAAGGCGATGGCCTCGATCCTTCCCCCCTGAAACTTGGGACCCGCCGCCCGCCACCTCAAGTCCCTGAAGGGCGATTCCCGGGCCATGCGTTCATGCCGGGCCCACGATAGCCGCCGGGCTTTCGACGTCGTCGCCTCCTGGGCGAACAGGGAGCAGGAGCAGACCAACAGGAGCAAGGCGGCATGGATCAAATGACTCACAGGTAAACTGATGGCAAGCCTGATTCCGCGCGTGTGCGCGCGGTTGGCCCGAGAGTGAGGGATTTGGATGGAACGTTCGACGCTAGCTTGACGCTCCGTATCAGCCCTGTGTGTCACTTGGCACCTCCGTTCACCACATTTCGCGTTCGTTGAGTCCCGGGGACCGTCCCCGGACCGACTGGAGGCAGTATGATATCCGATCCCGGCTAAGTCAAGGTCCGGATTCGACTATCCGACAGCGAACTCAATCACCCCAGAACAGTTCGGGCCACTGGCGAGCTTTCCGGCTGGCCTGCCGGCGCTCGCCTGGCGCTCCGCGTCAGCTCTGTCTATCACTTCGTGCATCCGTTCGGTCCGTTTCACGGGTTCGTTGAAGCGCAGAGACCGCCCCTGTGCCGGTTGGGGACAATATGACATTCGATCCCGGCTCAGTCAAGATCGAAATCCAGCCATGCAACGGCTACTTCAGGCGTCCCTGGGCAGTTGCCGCCATGGGCTCCGGTGGGGGCCGATGGGCTTGGAATCGGCTTGCCTGATGTCATGAAACGGTGCGATATGTCACGATTTGCCAGCACGGGCGGATCCTCTATATCCAGAAGTATAATGTGGATAAGGATTTGGGTGTAATTCTCAGTACTGTCTTCGGAACCGAGGCCTGCAGGTTCGAATCCTGTCGGGCGTGTTTGTAACGCGAGACGGGCCGGTTTAGACTTTGTCTAAAGAGCGTAAATCTCTTCGCCAAAGGTGTGAACCCAGTTTTGTTTTAAAACGTCGATGGCTTCGGGGCCTTTGTCCACACCCACAATAACTATGGGCTGACCGCTTTCCCCTCTACCGAGATATGGGTAAAGATAAAGCACATTGATTTCAGCCTCTTTCAAAGGCTTTAGCACAGCCTGAAGGGCTCCAGGGTGATCGGGGATTTCAACTGCAACCACATCTGTTTCCTTTACTGCATAACCCTTGCTTTGCAAGACCGTTATGGTTTTTTGTGGATCGTCGGGCACAAACCTCACAGTACTGATGTCTGATGTGTCAGCCACTGAGATGGCCCTGATATTTATTCCTTCAGTGCCCAAACAGTCACTCACAGCAAGAAACATTCCCGGCGCATTGTCCAGGCTGACAGAAATCTGTTTTACAAACATAGCCATAATTCGCTCCATCTCGCCCTATGCAGGGCCCCATAAATGAAAACCTGGGTTAAAATAACTCATGCCCGTTTGTCAGGGCCTTTGTATTTAATCCGATCAGCTTTGGCTTCTTTTTAAATGACTCCTGGAGCCCTTTAATAAGGGTGGGAAGGGAAACCACTTTACTCTTTTTGGTAAATGCCCCAAGCATAACCATGTTGGCACATTTTAGATTGCCCAGCTCTTCAGCCATCTCGTTTGCGGGCACTTCAACAATATCAATATCTTCTCTGGAAATATTGGCCTCCACCAGAGAAGAGTTGATAAAAAAGACGCCTCCTGATCTAACCTGATTCTGAAATCTGACGAGAGAAGGCCAGTTCATCGCAACGAGAAACTCCGGTGAAGAGGCGACCGGAGATGCAATCTCTTCATCAGATATCGCCACGGTGCAATTAGCTGTTCCGCCCCTCATCTCGGCGCCGTAAGCGGGCAAATAGGTCACGCTCTTGTCCTCAAGCATCGCTGCCTGGGCCAAATTCAGGCCCATCGAGAGAACTCCCTGACCGCCGAATCCCGCAAAAATTGTTTTAGTTACCATACTTAAAGCCCGGTTGTGTCTTTTATTACTCCCAAAGGAAACTCTTTAACCATGACTTCGTCAACCCATTTCCAGGAATCAAGCACACCCATTTTCCAATTGGTGGGGCAGGGAGAAAGAATCTCCACCAGAGAATAACCAAGGTTGTCAATTTGAACCTGAAAAGCTTTCCGAATCGCTTTTTTAGTTTTTCTAATGCCTGCCGGGGAGGTAACGGCGGTGCGTTCAATATATACCGCGCCCTTAATAAGGGCCAGCATTTCACTTATTTTAATGGGGGCTCCCTCTATTTCTTCATCTCTTCCAAAAGGGCTGGTGGTGGTCTTCATATTCAACAGCGTGGTGGGCGCCATCTGCCCGCCGGTCATTCCATAAACCGCATTGTTGATGAAGATCCCGGTGATCTTTTCTCCCCTGTTTGCAGCATGTATTGTTTCAGCAGTACCGATGGCCGCAAGGTCTCCGTCGCCTTGATATGTGAATACCAGCACATCCGGGTTGGCCCGTTTGATGCCTGTAGCCACAGCAGCTCCCCTGCCATGGGCGGATTCAAGCATGTCCACATCTATGTAATTGTATGTGAAAACCGAACATCCCGGCGGAGGAATACCTATGATGTTATCCTGAATATCCATCTCTTCAACCAACTCGGCTATAAGCCTGTGGACTATCGAGTGGCCGCATCCGGGACAGTAATGAAATACCGCCTTTTTCAGTGCTCTTGGCCTGGCGTATACTTTTTGCATTTGGCTATTTTAGACCCTTCTGAAGATAATTGCGTGAGATTACACGGGCGAACTCGCTGGGGGTTGGAATAACGCCCCCGGGTCTTCCGTAGAATGCTACATCTGCGCCGCCTTCAACAGCCAATTGCACATCCTCCAGCATCTGGCCCATGTTCATTTCAAAAACAAGAAAGTCTTTTGTTTTCTTAGCTGCCTGTTTAATTATCTCACCGGGAAAAGGCCACAGGGATATCGGCCTGATCATTCCAACCTTCAGACCGTTTGCTCGCACGGATTTTACAGCGCCTTTGGCGATTCTTGCTGCTATTCCAAAAGCAACAACTGTCATTTTTGCATCTTCGGTCATGAAGGTCTCAAAAGTAATTTCCTTGCTCTTAATCAGTTGATATCTTCTGAACAAACTCCAGTTGATCTCTTCCAGCTCAGCGGGATTTGAAGTAAAGGTCTTTATGATTTTACTGGAACGGCCCTTTGCGCCTCTTAATGCGTCGCTTCTAACCGGAGGCGTTACAGGGGCTTCATGCTTAAACTCGACAGGTTCCATCATCTGCCCAAGCATTCCGTCTCCAAGGATCATCACGGGGACTCTATACTTATCGCTGAGATCGAAAGCCCGGTGTGTAAGGTCCGCCAACTCCTGCACCGACGCCGGGGCAAGAACTATGGTCCTGTAATCTCCATGACCTCCGCCGCGTGTGGCCTGGAAGTAGTCTGACTGGGCGGCAATTATGCTTCCCAGGCCGGGTCCGCCCCTTGACATATTGACAATAA
>JADHXQ010000022.1 GCA_016782885.1 Phycisphaerae bacterium
ATATCCAATAAGTGAAAAAAAGACGCTTGCCTGTTCGGTCTCTGTACGGTATACTTACTTAGAGCCCATGGGCGCCGGCGTAGGATTTCAGTATCAGATGAAATATGAACAATCTGGATAAAATCCTGGATGAGTATCATGACGACTGGCAACTGGCAGTTGGCAACTGGCAACTGGCGACGACCAAACGGCAAAACCAAAACCGCACATCAACACCAAATCGTCCGACACGCGCCATTAGGTTTTCGACGTTCGCCGTTGTCGTTGAGCCAATTGCCAATTGGGCGGGTTGCTCAAATCAATCCCCGACTGCTTTTGCCTTTTGTTGGTTCCGATTCGTTCCAGGAACGAGATGAACAAGGGTTTGCAAGGGATTCTTGGTCGTGACCCATAGAGCCTGAAAGGCTCAGATTCGACAGCCCAGGGCAAAGCGAACTGTCGTCAGACAGGAAGCGCCGCCCTGGGTCCTGACGCATATCATGAATAAAGCCCTGAAAGGGCGCAACATTCGGATCACAAGGATCACGGACTGGCAGATACGCCAGGCAATTGATGCTGTGACCATCTACAAACACCAGTTCCGCAAGGACGTAGACCGCGTCAGGTTTTAACGACGAACGCGGGGCGATGCCCCGCCGTTAAACGGTGCGCAATACACTTGGGGGTATTGCGATCTTGTTCTGCGTTCCCGCATGTAACTTTTTTTATCTTTCCCCCCGGCCGTAACTGATGCTCTCCAAATCAATAACGTTTCAAAGGGAGTAAATTGGGGCAAGCGTCTTCCCGCTTCGCTCTCCGAGCTACGCAGGACAGGTCGCTTTCAGCTTCTTCGTCTCAAGAAAAAGTTGCAAATGCAGCATTTTGTCCTTGCAAAAGGTTTCAAATATGTTATAATAGTAGTAGAGATGCAAGAACGGCGTGGCAACTGGCCCTTCGACAAGCTCAGGATCTAACGACAACTGGCAACTTGCCACGCCATTGTCGTCGCCGTAATTATCCGTGTAATCCGTGCCATCCGTGGCAAATGTCGTTGCCGTCGCCGTTGCCACGCCGTTTTACAATAGAAATAGAAATGCAGAGATGCAAAGGTTGTAGGCAGGTTCCAGGGTTTAACATTGATTCAGAGACTTAATCCTGGCGCCTGTTCGGTTGTACTATCTGGCGTAGGCCGTACTGTCCGGTCGCTAGGATCTGACAGATCTCGTCGGCTACTCTGACCGTCCCGGCCAGGACAACAGTCAACCAGTTATAGCCGATCAAATATTAGTTCTCAGTGATCGGGTAACGGCGGGCTGATGCGGGACGGCCCGCCTGAAGAGCGGAGCACTGCTTCGCGAAGCAGGACAGCATAGGGAGTTTATAATTGAATACGGGTTTACTTAGGAGGGGCGGGACTGGTGCGCGCAAATACCGCCGTTCCGCCTGTGTCGAGTTTTCGTTTCCGCATTTGGCGCATTTGAGCGCTCGATGCGAATCGCCCGCTCTCAGCCTGGAGAGGGCGGAGTAGAACATCGCACGCACCTGAGATTAGATGCGATTGCCCGTGCCGCGGCGGACTTAACCCTTTCACACCACATCGTCTGCCGTGTATACTTACGGGTGTGCGGCAGGGCATCCGCCGAAATGTCGGTTAGATAAGGAAGTTCTTGATGAACTACATCGGAATCGATCTTGGTACAACATTTTCGGCCGTCGCGCACCTCGGCCCGCAAGGGCAACCTATCACCATCCCTAACGCTGAAGGTGAACTGACCACGCCTTCGGTAGTCCTGTTTGAATCGGACGATTCGGCGATTGTGGGTCGGGAAGCCAGACGTGCGGCTCTTGTCGAACCGGGTAACGTTGCCGAAGACGTCAAGCGATACATGGGCGAGGAGTCGTATCCAAAACTCTTGCGAGGCAGGAGTATCTCACCGATAAATATCAGTGCGATCATTCTCAAGAAACTCCTCCAGGACACTGAAGCCCGCCTTGGTCCGATCGACGGCGCAGTGCTTACCGTGCCGGCATATTTTGACGAGAACCGCCGCCAGGCCACCGCGGCCGCTGCGCATTCGGCGGGGCTGAAGCTTATTGGAATTATCAACGAACCGACGGCAGCGGCGCTGGCTCACGCGTTTCGCTCCTATACGACTCCCGAAGGCGGTGTAGCCGATATCGTCGCCGCGGGCGGTCAACTGCCCGAAATCTCCGTCGTTTACGATCTGGGCGGAGGGACGTTCGACGTTACGGTATTGCGGGCCGTTGGACACGATCTTACCGTGCTGGCCACCGCGGGCGACGTGCAACTCGGGGGAAGAGACTGGGACAGGCGCCTCTTCGACCATCTCGCCGACATGTTCGTCAGAGAGCATGGAGGGGATCCTCGCGATGATGCACTAAGCCGCCAGCAACTGGAATCTACCGCCGAGAATGTCAAGAAAGATCTCTCGCGTCGAGACCACACGATGTTCGCTGTAAACCATGCGGGCAAGACGATGCGAGGCGAACTGACTCGGGCCCAGTTCGAGGAAATGACCGCCGACCTGCTGTTCCGCACCGAAAGCCGCCTCAGCCGCGCCCTGCGAGATGCTGGAATTAACTGGGGAGATGTTGACGACGTGCTGGCGGTAGGGGGGTCGACCCGCATGCCGCAAGTGCAGGCGATGCTCGCTCGCGTAACCGGTATGACGGCGGACGCGTCGATTTCTCCCGACGAGGCCGTTGCGCACGGAGCAGCTATTCATGCCGCGGTCTGCGTGGCCAACAGCGGCCGGACGGAGCTACCGGAAGAAACAGTGTGTGTTGACGAAGCGGAGGATATTCTCCCGGCGAAGGATCCCGACCCGGTCCCGCCCGCGGTTTCAGACGAACCTCCGACTGAACTCGAGCGGCTCGCTACAGCCGCCGGCACTCCGCAGGCTGATCCGCCTGCCGGGCGATCACCTCTGGACGAACTGGCGGAAGCTCTCAGAGGCGGGACGACCAGACGCCCTGCGGACCCGACCCCTGCGAAGCATCTGGACACAACGTCGATTGATAATGAGCAGCGCGAGGAGTTCCTGACGTGGCTGGGCACCGAACTTGCCGCTTTGATCGGATCGATTAATACCACAAGCGTCAATGCTCACACGCTTGGCGTCGTGGCTGAAACGCAAAGCGGGCGACTGCTCGTCTCACCGTTGATCTCGCGAAACACTCCACTGCCCGTTCGAGAGACCAAGTGCTACGCGACGGTCATAGACAACCAGGAACGCGTGACAGTTAAGATCGTCGAAGGCGAGTCGAGTGAGGCCGAAGATTGCCTGCTCGTCGGCACATGTATAATCAAATCTCTCCCGCCCGGACTGCCCAAAGGCTCGCCGATCGTTATAACCTTCAACTATGATGCCGGCGGGCGATTGCACGTTCAGGCCGTTCACCTGGCTTCGGGGTCATGGGCTGAAACGTTCATTCGACGCGGTGACGGGGTTGATGCCGCCCGCGTGCATATGAACAAAGAGATACTCACCAAGTTCAAGGTCTCCTGAAGACTGACATTCTCGAATATGCGGAGACCGAGAGGTCACTGTGGTACAGGATCGATACAGCCAGTGGTTGGGCATTGAAGAAGGCGCCAGACCGCCCGACCATTACGCCCTGCTGGGGATCGAGCCTTTCTGCAACGACGCGGACGTGATTGACACCGCCGCTCACCAAAGGCTCGATCTGCTCGATCGGTATTCGCTGGCCGGATCGCGCGAAAGTCGCGACACCTGCCAGGAAATGATGAATGAAGTGGCCAGGGCGCGCGTTGTCCTGATGAACCCCGACCGCAGGGAAGAGTACAATCGCCAACTCGGAGGGCAAGTCGCGACCGAACCGGAACTGCCCGATGTGGACCAGGCGGTCCCTTCGCAAGAGGTGCTGGACTTCTACAAAGAGACCGTCTGGGCACACCTTCGCAAATGGCAGATGGACGTCCACGAAGAACGACTGCTGATCGCCGAGGCCGCCTCGCTGGGTATCAACGCTGAAACCGCCCTTATCATAGCACGCCGAATAAACAGCCAGGCCGAACATCTCGCCAGAAGCAAACAGATGCGGACGGCATTCGGTGCGATACTCGCCGCCTGCGTTGTCCTGACCGGTGTGGTGCTGTTTTTCATGTTCCCGCCTTACAGCACCAACAGTCAACCGGAACCGGAGGATATACTAACGGGCGATGTGCGATCCAAACCGCCCGTCGTCTTCAGACGGCCTGTCCCGCCGCCTGAGCCGACAACGAAAAAAGTCGAAGACATCGAGGTCGCCGGTGTCGATCCGCCCAAACCCGCCGCCCGGGCGAAAGTTGAGAACCCCGCGATTCCCCAGACCCGGCCGATTGCGATCGACGTTCCCAAACCCAAGCCGGAATCCCAGCCAAAACCTCCGCCGCATATCGCCACGACCATCCCCGCCATACCGATACCTACCGCCAGGGACTGGCCATTCGACCCCGCCCAGGCCAAGGCACGCCGGGAAGCGTCCGCCAGGGAGTATCGAATCCCTTCCAAGCTGGTGCTGAATCTAAGCACCAGCCAGAACCTCACACTCATTTTGATTCCGCCAGGTGAGTTCCTCATGGGCTCTCCGCCGGGTGAGAAGTCGCGCGAGAAAGACGAGCAGTTGCATGCAGTCAACATCTCCAGACCGTTTTACATCGGGATCACAGAGGTAACTCAAGCCCAGTGGAAAACTGTCATGTCCTCTTCTCCCTGGTCGGGCAGAGCCTACGGCCGCATTGGCGCCACGTATCCGGCGAGCCACATCGACTGGGAGGGTGCTGAGGACTTCTGCGGATGGGTGTCGCAGAAGACAGGACGCAAAGTCCGCCTGCCGAGCGAAGCCCAGTGGGAATACGCCTGCCGGGCCGGGAGCAATGCGGCGTATTGCTTCGGGGACGATACAAGGCAACTCGGCGGGTACGCCTGGTACTTAGATAGCACCAGCGGGTCAAAGGGTCCGCATCCCGTCCTCATGAAGAAGCCTAATGCCTTCGGTCTCTACGACATGCACGGTAACGTCGCCGAATGGTGCCGCGATCGCTACGACCGGGATTTCTACAAGAAGTCGCCACGAGTCGATCCTGTGAACACAGACCCATATGCCGCCGACGAAGGCGTTAACGTTTACCGCGGAGGGAGCTTCCTGTTCTCCAATGCCTGCCGCAGTGCAGAAAGACAGTCGGGCGAAGTTCCTCCGCAAGACAGTCTGATAAAGCATCTGGGCTTCCGCGTGATCGTCGAGATCGACAATCCGACGGTCGTGGGGACTACAGGAGCGAAGTTCACAAGTGAACCCGGAGTTGCCAAGGTCTACACGACCTGGCCGTTTGACTCAACCGAGGCCGAACGGCGACAGAAAGCGACCGCCGAGACACTGGGCATAAAACCTGAAGTGACGCTGCCCCTGGGAAAAAGCAAGAGCGAGATGACTTTTGCACTTATCCCCGCGGGCGAGTTTGTCATGGGCTCGCCGATAACCGAAAAAGACCGCCGCGAGGATGAAGTACCGCACAAGGTGCAGATCACCAAACCGTTCTATATATCCACCACCGAAGTGACAGAAGCCCAGTGGCTTGGCGTGACGGGGACGAGCCATTCGCTCGGTCAGAGGCGTTTGAACAGACTTCCCGTTCACAAGGTCAAGTGGGGAGATGCCATCGGTTTCTGCAAAACCCTGTCGCAAAAGACGGGCCTGCATATCCAACTGCCCAGCGAGGCACAGTGGGAATATGCCTGTAGGGCCGGCAGCTCCGATGCGTTCTGCTTTGGGAGCAACAAATCGGGACTCTCCAGCTATGCTGCCCATAAACCTCCAGGCGCCCAGGGAGTCTACAACGCGGAGATGAAGGAGGTTGCGAAAAAGGAGGCCAATGCTTTTGGCCTGTACGACATGCATGGCAATGCATACGAGCTATGCCGCGACCACTACGACGCAGCCTACTATTCGCAATCGCCAAAGGCCGATCCGGAAAACAAGATTTGGAAAGGTGGACGAAATGCTCCGGGCGTCATGCGGGGCGGAAGTTGGATGAGCGATCCGAGACTGTGTCGCTCGGCGTCCCGCGCGGTTTTTTACAGGGGAAAACGCTCCAGCGCCGGCTTGAGGGTCGTCTTCTCCCTGCCTGACAAGACGAAACTGGCTTCTCCAATGTTCAAAGCCTCTCCCAGGCGGTAGCAAATGCGCCGGAGAGTCATCCGCCCATGTCGGCTTGCGTCATGAGTGGATCGCGAACGACCAATCCGGTAATCTCCACCCTCAGCCTGTGAGCGGCGCCTCTGGAGACGTGGACAGTCATACCGTCCAGCGTTCTCCATTTCCTGTCGAAACCCTCGGCGCCCGCGCCGCGGTAGGTCTCCGGTGCGCCCAGCAACTCAAGCACTCGCTCGTGTGCGTACTGGACGTACATGGAAAGGACAATGGACGTTGCGTTGGAGTTTTTCGGTTGCGACGGTCTGGTGAGTGTGTTCAGAAGGATGTGGTTGTACAGCATTGCTTCGGGGATATTTGCCGGGACAAATACCGGCGTACGACGACCGCCCGACCTGGCGGGCAGTGCGGCAAGGCGTTGTTCGATTTCCTTTCCCGCCATCCGTATCGGCAGCGATTGATTCATCGCCTTGGAGAACCGCAACGATGCACCCGCATACCGCTTGTTGCGCATTTGGCTGATGCCCGAGTCGTCGGGCACGCCGCGGGTCTCGAAGATAGCGTCTTTCATGATCGATATGCAGCGGTCGACCTCACCGCGGGCCAGCGGCATGACGAGTTCGCTGTCGCCAAGGGCGGCGATGCGGGCGTCGGCGGGTTTCGCCGCAACGCTCTGGCTGGCGGCTGCAACGAGCGTCAGTTCTTCCGGAACCGCCCTGGACATATCGGCCCCGCCGAACGCTACACCGCCGAGGTCAACTTCAATCACGTACCGGTAGCTGGTTTGAACGTACAACAGGCGGTGTGCCACGACGGCGATGAGGCAGGATCTGGCGATTACCGAATCGTTTGTATCTGTCAGGGCGCTGGCGATGCGCATGTCGGACCCGAACGCCGAACCACTACCGCTGTGCGGTCCGATGTATCCGGCCCCCAGAATCACCCGCTCCATCCCTTCGGGAAGCCCCGCGGGCAGCTGCCGGGCGAGTTGGATCTGATCGAATTGCTTCCAAGCGGGAGCGCCGCATCCCGCCAGGAGCCCGGTCAGCACGACGGCGGGCAGACAACATCGAGCTATCAGGCAGATATGCTCGCGAAGTTTGCGTCCGGTTTCAGAAAACATTTCCCGGTGCTGTCCTTTCGTTTTGGTGGCGTTCTGGGGCGATTGTGTGCAAATGAGGGCTACCTGTCAACGTGATGATGTGCGATAATGCGGCGTGAGATTTCCCCCGCCTGGGCTCGTTGGCGATTTGAGTAAGCGCAAGCAGAGAGTGGAACATGAATAAAGGCAATATACCTGCCGGTCGCGGGCCGAGGGACGATTGGCATGCTATGATGAAGTCGATGACGGGCAATACTCTGTTCCCCTGCGCCGATGGGGTGTCGGCGGGGCTGGGAGTGAAGAGAGAGAAGGGGCGTGCGGTAATCCGCGGCGGCCTGGAGTTGAAGACGATTTGCACCGCGGTCGGAATGGACCTTGCCGGTATCGTGTTGCTTGTGTGCGGCGGGGCGTCTTGGTTCGGAGCGGGGGCAGTATCGCTGTTGCACATCGCGCTGCTCGTCATCGGCATGGGTCTTGTTGGCGGCGGGTTGTTTCTGTTTTTCGTGCGTCGGGGGATCAGCATGTCGCCCGATGGCAGGGAACTGATCCTTGCCCGCGGTCTGCGGGACAGGTTCCATCTCGATGCGAAGAATCTCATTCCGCGACTCAGCTTGTCTTCGAACTCCGGCGGTGATGGCGATTCCGAGGAGGAACCGGAGGTTGATCTCAAACTCTACAACATTAAACTCCGGCAGGCGGTGGTGCTCATCCGGGGCCCTCAGGCCTCCGCCGGCGCTATCTGCGGAAGTCTCGCCGAGATGCTCGGTACTGACAGCCTGGACAGCACATTCACGGAAGTGAAGCTGGCGGGGATGGGTGACCAGTGGGTGGATGTTGAAGTCCCGCCGCCCGACAGCGATGTTCAGGATGCGCCTGCCGATGCGCCCCGGGCGGATCGTGTGGGCAAACCGATGCGCGTCGGCGGGGTCATATTCTCGGGCGCCAGGCTCCACTTTCCAGAGCGTGGGATAGCTATAGTGAAGCTGCCGCTTATCAGACGTCTCGCCTTGCCTCTTGCGATAATCCTCGCGGGCTGGATCGTAGTTATGCTGCTGATGAGCGTGGCAGGGGGAGCGGCCGGTTTGACCACCGAGATCGCCAGGCTCGTCGGGGAGATAATGTTCGCCGTGATGGGCGTCTGCGTAGCGATGGTCTTCTGGTATTACGGAGGCCCGATAACGATAGATCGCAAGAAGAAACAAATCTCGGGACCGCGAAGGAGTAAGTGCGGTTTCGCAGGTCAGAAGATTTCGACTCGTGACGTAACGGCTGTACAAACCTGCCTCATCGCTCCGCGGGAGAGACCGAAGTCGGGAGCCCGAAAGACGGATGGGACCACTTACGAGCTGAATTTCGTCATGAAGGAGCTGCCTCGCCGCGTGCATCTGATAAGTGATACCAACGGCGACCGCGTGCGAGAATCCGCCAAGGCCCTGGCGAAGTTCCTGGACGTGTCGCACTGGGACTGCACGAGCGGCGCCGAGGTCGAGTGACTATTGGACCACCGGGCTGTTATTTGCATCGGCGACGGAGCGGAAGTGTTTGTCGGCCTGTTTGGCGAACCATGTCTGGCGTCCCAGTACCATGGAGACATGGCCCAGGAGCGGGAAGGTGACCAGCTTCTTTCGCACGTTGGCCGCATTGTAGACCGCTACTCCGTGAGAATGGGGGACGATCGCGTCGATCCGACCGTGGACCACGAGCAGCGGTGCCTTGAGTTGTTCCGCGGCGAGAATCGTCGAAGCTTCATCCGGATTGAAATCTGCAAGTTCGCCGCTTCGTATGATTGCCTGTTCGAATTTTTCCGCGGTCATGAACGGGACAAACCTCCTGGCCGCCGCTCGCATGTCCGTGTACGGTGCCACGGCCATTACCGCCCGGCAGCGCGGGTCGATTGCGGCATACTGAACGGCGATTGCAGCGCCCATTGACTGTCCGAATACGTAGATCGGCTCGGCAATCTCTCCGTTTTTCAGCAGCGAGTCGATAACGTCTCGCGCGTCATACTTCTCCTTGGCCCCAAAGGTCGTGTACGTGCCTTCCGACCGCCCGTGGGCGCGGTGATCGAGCATTACCACGTTGTAGCCCATGCGGGCCATCTGCTGCCCCATGCTGAAGAACCGCGCTTTGGAGTCGATAATTCCGTGGAGGATGAGAACGGTTCCGCGTGGCGGCCCCTGAGTTTCGCAGTCGCCTTCGGCCTGAATGACCCATACGTCGATCTTTGTTCCGTCTGTGGTGCCAATACGGTGGTGCGACGATATCTTGCCCTTCGCGATAAGTTTATCGGCGCTGCCAAGCCACCAGAGGGAGGATTTGCCCTTGGTCGTGCTGTATTTTACCAGGCGGCGCGCGTAGAAATCGACGCTGCACCCGCTGGATACGGCAAGGGCTATTGCGGTTATTGGATATACCAGTGTCTTGATCTTCCTGCCCATGGTTACCTGCCGATCACGTCCGTTTGAACTGCTTCTCGAGGTCCTGGAGGGTCAGTTTGAGAGTGGTCGGTCGCCCGTGCGGACACGACGAGGACTTCTCGGCATCGTCTGCTCTCGCGAGCAAGGATTCCATTTCGGCGCTGCTGAGCGGTTGTCCGGCCTTTATCGCGGCTTTGCATGCCATTACCTGCAGCAGGCCCTCGATGAGTTGTTCGGGACCCGCCGAAGAGTCCTCGCCCAGCGTATCGAGCACTTCACGGAGGAACTCGACGGCATGTGTGCCCCGCTCGGCCAGCAGCGTGGGAAACTGCTGGATAGCGATTGTTTCCGGACCGAACGGGGCAACTTCTATTCCGAGCCTGGACAGTAGTTCTTCGTTTGCCGCGAGCAAGTCGGCTTCTGCCGCGGTGACGGTGAGTGTCTGGGGTATCAGCATTCGCTGTGCGGTCAGCGGTCCCGACGCCAGGCGGGCCTTGAGGTCGTTGTAGATCACGCGTTCATGCAGCGCGTGCTGATCGACTATTATCAGTCCATTGGGACATTGGGCGACGATGTAGGAATCGTGAACCTGAAATGCCATCGGACTACCGGGCGGGGTTGCTTCCGCCAGGGCGGGGGGATGCGGTGATTCGTGGCTCGCCGCCGGGGCACTGGGCGCCGGTGAGCGGTCAAGCGGCAGTGGAAACTTCTCCGCTCTGGACGGTGGGCTCGAGCCGCCACGCGGACCGTGAGATTCGGGAAAACTCAGGTGCGGTTGAGGCGGCGGGGCTGACTTGAAGAAGTCGGCCATTGCTTCTCGCAGCGAACGCTGGCGATCGGCGGCGGAAATATCGTAGTCCGGGGCGGTCGTGTCGGCCTGTCCGAGGGACGCGGCCGGTGCGAGATTGGACTTGTTTAGCGTCTCCCGCAGCGCCGCAAGGAGCAGACCGTGAACCTTCTGGGAGTTGTGGAAACGCACTTCGATCTTGGATGGATGCACGTTGACGTCGACGTCTTCGGGGGGCACTTCGATGAATACGAAAGCAACGGGCCAGCGTCGCGGATCGAGCAGTCCTCGATATGCCTCCCGCAACGAATGGCTGAGTACGCGGTCGCGTATGTATCGCCCGTTCAGGAAAAAGTACTGCCACTTCCCCGACCCTCTCGCCGCCGCCGGCGGGCCGACGAGAGCCGCAAGCGACATTTCATCTCCGCGGCGGGGGACGGTCAGTAGGCTGTCGGCCAGTTCCGCGCCGAACAGGTCGCCTATTCTCTGTCGGGTGGTTTCGCAGGCGGGCAGGTCGTGGACTTTTCGCCCGTTGTGCGTGTACAGGAACGCCACGTGCGGATGCGGCAGGGCAAGGCGTGCGACCTGTTCGGTCACGTGGGCCGACTCGGTATTCGCCGTCCGCAGGAACTTCCGCCTCGCCGGCGTGTTGAAGAACAGGTCGCGCACCGTGACGGTCGTCCCCGGCGCCGAGGCGCACGGGCGGACGTCCTCGATGCTGGGGCCTGAAGCGGCGACTTCAAATCCGGCGCCGTCGTGTGAATCAGAGCGTTTCGTGCGGATATGGGCGTGGCTGATCGAGCCAACCGATGCCAGCGCCTCGCCGCGGAACCCCATTGTCGAGATGCTGAACAGGTCGTCCTCGCTGGCGAGTTTGCTCGTGGCGTGCGGGATGAACGCCCTGGACAGATCGCCTGAATCCATACCGCAGCCGTTGTCCGAGACGGAAATCAGCTTCTTGCCCCCGTCCTCGATGGTCACTTCGATGCGCGTAGCTCCGGCGTCCAGGGAGTTTTCGACCAACTCCTTGACGATGCTGGCCGGACGTTCGATGACTTCTCCGGCAGCGATCTTGTTGACCAGATGAACGCTCAGCACGCGTATGGGCATAACGATTAAGGTTCCTTATGGGGCATCCTTGTCAGCCCGGAATAAGAAAAGGGCCAGGTTGGCCCCTTTTTATTATCACAGATTCTACTTCTTCCTCTCCCTGTCCTTTTTCCGTTTCTCCTCCCTTTCCTTCTTCTCCTTCGCCTTCTTCTCCTTTTCTCTCTCCTTCCTCTGCTGCTCCTTCAACACGGCGTTGATCGGCTCGTCATTTCTGGCCAGCCAGACATCCATCTCGCCCGTACCGCGATGTGCCCAGGCATAATAGGGAATCAGCAGCAGTTTGTGTGCGGCTTTTACCGGCGGCTTGTTTTCCCCGCCCGGCGTTACGGCCAGGGCTTTCCCCATGATCACTTCGATACCGCCGAGCATGGCTTTTCGGAACTCAGATGTCAGTTTTACATCATCGGCCAGGATCAGGCCATGCGTCTTACCGTTATTGTCCGGCCATTCAGCACAGAAAACCATAGGCCCGCGTTCGATGGAGACCCGGTTGCGGTCCGGCTCGACCTTGTCGTTGGCGAGCACTCTTCGGATGGGCATCGGCAAGTTCAGCTCTATCGTGTCGCCCTTTTTCCACGTGCGGTCGAAAGTGACGTACCCCTTATCAACCTTCATCGCGACCGGTTTACCGTTCAACTTCAACGTTGCGGACTGGCCGGACTTCTTCATGTATCTGTAGAGGTCCGAGGGCACGGGCGTATTCCGCACCCAGCCGGGAATGCGAACCTTCAGGGCGAATCGGAACTCATCGTTAGGCTCGAGGGTCATCGTAACGCCGCCCCGCCATGGGTAGCGCGTCTTCTGGGTAATGACGACCGTCTTGTCGCCGACCTTCAACTCGCCTTTACCGCCCGCATAGAGATTGACGTACACATCGCCGCCCTTGACGGCGTAGACATATCCGGGAACCGACGCGATAAATCGGGCGATATTACCCGGACAGCAGGCGCACCCGAACCATTCAGACCTTGCGGGCCTGCGCCCCGTGCCGCTTGATGAAAGTGTGTTGGGATAGAAAAACTTCTTGCCGTCAAGCGACACGCCGTCAATTACATTGTTGTAAAGCGTGCGCTCAAGCACATCGATATACTTCGCATCACCGTGGAGCATGAACAACCGGTGGTTCCAGTATACGTTTCCGATCCCCGCACACGTTTCGCAATAGGCGTTGTTACCGAGGTTATATTCCCCGGCAAAGCCTTCCGGACCGCCGGGCTGTCCGAGACCGCCGGTGATGTATAGCTTTGTGCCCACGATATTGTCCCATATCCTGCCGATGGCGGTGATATAACTTTTGTCGCCGGTAAGCGTGGCCACATCCGCCATCCCCGAATACATATAAGTCGCCCGCACGGCGTGCCCGACCCCCTTTTCCTGGTCTACAACTCTCTTATGCGACTGGTCGTATGTGCGGCCGTCCGGACCACGGGTGTCGAGTAAAAACTTCGCCAGGTCGAGATATCGTTTCCGCCCCGTGGTTCGATACAGCTTACACAACCCCATCTCGATGATCTGGTGCCCCGCCCAGCTTTTATTTCCGCCCGGGCGAAACACCCTGCACAGCAGGTCGGCGTTTTGGGTGGCTATATTCAGCATCGTTTTTTTGCCTGTCGCCTGGTAGTGAGCGACGGCGGCCTCGTAGAAATGCCCCATATTGTAGAGTTCGTGACTTAACTGGCTGACCTTCTCCCAGCGTTTCTTTCCGGCCCAATGGTGGGGTTTTTCGGGGTTGATCGTTCGTGCGGTATACAGGTAACCGTCGGGCTCCTGGGCGGCCGCGATCTTCTCGATAAGGCTATCGAGGTATTTTTCCATCTTGGGATCGGCCTTCACCGACAGCCCGAATGATGCGCCTTCCAGAATCTTGTAAATGTCGGTGTCGTCGAAGCTGTATCCCCGCACCTTGTCGTCTTCGAGTGTCTCGCCGCGAAGTTTTTTGGCGGCTCGGACGAAGTTTTCGACCCTTCCGGTTTCCTCGCATTTCCCGAAAGCATATGGAATGGTGGTCTTGCGATTGGTCTCAATACGAGGCGCCCAGAATTCATCGTCCAGGTGAACGGACGTAAAAGGGACGGGCTTTATGGTCTCCAGTTTGTCTTTGGGACCTTGAGCGTTAGACACCGCCGAACACCCCAGCATCGCTGCAAGGAGCATCAAGAGGATCGATCCAGTCAATCGTGTTCTCATTGTGTTGTCCCGTTTTCATGGCTTCACTGATAGAAAGTTTGATTTTGCGTGGTCAAGCGGCCGGCACGACACCAACTTTTCAATTCAACTCATAGAATAAACGTTTCGTTCGGCGAGTTCAAATCCGCCCTCGGTTAATCCTTAAGACCGTATTCTTTGATCTTGCGATAAAGCGTTCGTTCGCCAATACCGAGTATCTTGGCGGCCTGTTCGCGATTTCCCGACACCATGGCGAGAGTGTTTCTGATGAGTTCCTTTTCGGCGTCTTCGATGCTGATGCCGGCGAGGTTTTCGAGTTGCCTGTTCGGTCCGAGGCCCGGAGGGGTGTATATTTCGGGCGGAAGGTCGTCGAGCGTGATTTTGCGGTCGGCGGCCATCACGACGATGTTCTCGATAACGTTGCGAAGTTGTCGCACATTTCCGGGCCAGTCGTACGCCAGCAGGACGCGTTGAGCGTCTTTGTCAATCGACTTGATTTTGCGATCGTGTTTTTCGCCCGCCTGCTTGAGGAACATGTCGATCAGCAGGGGGATATCCTCGCGCCTCTGGCGGAGCGGGGGGATGTCGATCGTCGCGCCCTTGATGCGGAAATAGAGGTCCTCGCGGAACTCCTTGTCGGCTACCTTACGGGCAAGGTCGTGGTTTGTTGCGCTGATGATGCGAACGTCGACTCTCGTTGGCTCGTTGCTGCCGACACGCACGAGTTCGCCGCTTTCGAGCACCCGGAGCAGTTTGGCCTGCATGCCCGCGGGCATATCTCCAATCTCGTCGAGGAACACCGTCCCGCCGTCAGCGTGTTCGAATCGCCCCTGGCGATCGCCAATCGAACCGGTGTATGCGCCCTTGACGTGCCCGAAGAGTTCATCTTCCAGCAGCGACTCGGTGAACCCCGCGCAGTTGATGGCCACGAAACGCTCATCTTTGCGAGGAGAATTATTGTGAATTGCGCCCGCCAGCAGTTCCTTGCCCGTCCCCGATTCGCCAAGCAGCATCACGGGCAGATCGGTCGGGGCGACGCGGCGGACGGTGTTGAGAATGCTCATCATCGCCGGCGAGATGCCCGTTATGTTATCGAAACCGTATTTCTCGTCGAGGCGGCATTTGAGTTCGATAATGGTGCGCTTCTGAGCGGTGATTTCGGCCGCCCGGGCGACCACCACGCGAAGTTCGTCGAGGTCGAGCGGTTTCTCGATGTAGTCGAAAGCGCCCTGCTGGAGGGCCTCGCGGCAGGTGCTGACCGACGAGTGGGCGGTGATGAAGATTACCTTGGAGGCCGGTGAGTGTTCGCCGGCGGCTTTGAGAACGTCCATACCGCTGTCGTTTGGACCGAGCATCAGATCGGTGATGATAATGTCGAAGAGCCTGCTCTTCATCCGATCGACGGCGGACTGCCCGTCATGGACGACGGCGCAGCGATGCCCCATACGCGTCAGACCTTCGTCGATGACTTCAGCGTGGGGGACCTCATCCTCGACGATGAGAATCTCAGCGGTCGCGTTTTTCGGGATTTTTGGAATACTCATGACCGCGATACGATACTTTTAACGACTGGCAATTGGCAAGTGGCAATTGGCAATTGGGTCAACGACATACGGCGCACCCGCCGTCGCAGTACGCTCTTTAGTCGTCCATGACCAATCGAATCCCGACATTATAAATGCGTTGATGCGTCTGGTAGGGCACTCGCCTGCTGACTGGAACCCGCTTAAGCGGACCAGCGGGGGGGATTTCCTGTCGAGGCGGATTCACATCCGAAGTGGGCGGATTCACATCCGAAGTGCAACGATGCGTTAAATGATAGTTGTGTATTGTGATGTCCCCGGAAATCCCCGGAATTCCCTCATTGGATGTCTCCCACTGCGTCAAGCCGGTTGATACGGGATGTACAGCGCCGGGGGGCGACCTTTCCATATCCCGATTCCCCGGATAGCCTTGCCCGGCTAGCACGCCGGGCGATTTATCGGTGGCGATTCTATCGCCCTCCATTGCTTGCGCCTAACACAATTTTAACGTTTCCTGACTCCACCGTGGCAAACGACCAAACTCCGTGTCCGGCCTGTGCGGGACAAACACCGATTGTGTCAACACTGCCTGCCCGCGGACAAAAAAGAAGTGCGTGCCTCGCGGCGTCCTGTTCTGTTAAAATACGGCGATGTCACCTCCCGGTCAGAATTCCGATCCGATCCGCGATATCGGCAGACCGTTCGCCACCACGCACTGGAGTATCGTGCTGGCCGCGGGAGACGACAACCAACCGGATTCAAAAGCCGCCCTGGCGGAGCTGTGCGAAGCCTATTGGTATCCGCTGTACAGCTACGTTCGCCGGCGAGGTCACGATGCGGATGAGGCTCAGGATATGGCCCAGGAATTCTTCGCCGTGCTGCTGGCCAAGGAGCACCTGCGGGCGGCCGACCCCAATCGCGGGCGCTTTCGCTCGTTTTTGCTGGCCTCGATGAACAACTTCCTGGCCAACCAGCGTCGACGACAACTCGCCCAAAAACGCGGCGGCGGACAGGCCCCGCTATCCCTGGACTTCGAGTCCGCCGAAACCCGCTTCACCCACGAGCCCTCGCACGACCTGACGCCCGAGAAAATATACGAGCGACGCTGGGCGATGGCGCTGCTGGACCGCGCCCTGTCGATGCTGCGCCAGGAGTACGCCGCCGGGGGCAAGGCGGCGCTCTTCGATCGTCTGTCGGTCTTCTTGGCCGGCGACCGCGGACCGGCCTATTGCGAGATCGCCGCCGAACTGGACATGACCGAGGGGGCGGTGAAGGTGGCGATCCATCGCCTCCGCACGCGGTGCCGCGAGCATCTCCGCTGCGAGGTCGCCCAGACCGTTGCCGACCCCGGGGATGTTGCCGATGAGTTGCGGGACCTGCTGGCCGTGGTCCGTTCTTGACTTTTTCGCCAAACAGCCTGTAACCTTCATCGAAATTGCGGTTAGTAACGGGTGTAAAGAACTCGTATACGAGGTGGCCCATGGCTGATAACCTTCAATGTCCGCAATGTGGCGATGAGCTGCCGCCCGATGCCCCGCTGGGCCTCTGCCCCAAGTGCGTGTTGAACATGGGCGCCGATACCCGGCAGGAAACGCAACCTGAGTCTCGCCCGGAAGCCGATGGATCGTCCTGGACCGCCTTTGTCCCGCCCGCACCGGAGGAGCTGGCCGCATCCTTCCCGCAACTGGAAGTCCTGGAGCTTCTCGGCCAGGGCGGCATGGGAGCGGTCTACAAGGCCCGCCAGGGGTCGCTGGACCGCCTGGTGGCGCTGAAGATCCTGCGCCCGAGTTTGGGCGAAGACCCGGCCTTCGCCGAGCGATTCGCCCGCGAGGCCCGGTCGCTGGCACGCCTGAACCACCCCAACATCGTAGGCGTATACGATTTCGGACAGGCCGGCGGATTCTATTATCTCCTCATGGAGTACGTCGACGGCGTGAACCTGCGCCATATGGCCGGCAGGGAGCCGCTGGCCTCCAAGGAGGCCATGGCCATCGTACCGCAGATCTGCGATGCACTCCAGTTCGCCCACGACGAGGGGATCGTCCACCGCGACGTCAAGCCCGAGAACATCCTGATAGATACGAAGGGGCGCGTGAAGATCGCCGACTTCGGCCTGGCCAAACTGCTTGCCCGGACGCCGACGGACTACACGCTGACCCAGCCGCAGCAGGTGATGGGCACGCCGCATTACATGGCCCCCGAGCAGGTGGAGCATCCGGCGACGGTGGACCAGCGCGCCGACATCTACTCGCTGGGCGTGGTCTTCTACGAGATGCTGACCGGCGAGCTGCCGATCGGGCGGTTCGCCCCGCCGTCGAAGAAGGTCGAGATTGACGTACGGCTCGACGAGGTGGTCCTTCATGCGCTCGAGAATGAGCCCGACCGCCGCTACCAGCAGGTCAGCCAGGTAAAGACCGACGTCGAGCATATCAGCAGCACGGTGATACTCCCGGCGCCGGTGGGCGATCCGCCTGACAGGGAAGCCCTCGCCTCCGCAGCCCGTTCGTCCATCCTGCCGCCGGCTATCGGGATGCTGGTCGTGGGCGCCTGGGCCAGCCTCCGCGGGGGATCGGAGTTCATCGACTGGATGGTCAGTACATTGGCCCACAAACCGACGTACTTCGGCCCCTCGCTGCCGCTGGCGGCCGCCGTCTGCGGCGCCGTGGCCATCCTTGGGTCGGTACGCATGATGAAGATGAAGTCGTACGGCCTGGCCGTGGCTGGAAGCGTCGCCGTAATCGCGGCCGGTGTGGTGCGCATTCGCCCCGAGTCCATAGTACTGGCGCTGGCGGTGGGCATCTGGGCTCTGGCGGTGCTCCTGGGAGCCGGGGTCCAGGTTGGGTTCGGGCTCCGGGTGGAGCCCCGGAGGCTCACGGCGGCCCGTACGCCCCGCAGCCAGGTGAAGGGCCCGGCCATTGCGCTTCTGACGCTTGGCCTGTTCCACTGCGTCATCGGGACCATATGGCTGTGGATGCGTCAGGCGTGGGCTCCAACCCTGACAAACCTGCCAGAAATCGCCGTCGGCGTGGCCGCGTGGGTGCTGGGCTTGCTGCTGATCGTCGCGGCACTGCGGTTAATGCGTCTGAAGGGGTACCGGTTCGCCTTCGCCGCGGGCATCCTGGCGATGGCGCCGCTCCCGCCTTTCTTTCTGGTCGGACTCCCCGTGGGTATCTGGGCCCTGGTGGTGCTGAGACGCCCGGAGGTCAAGGCCGCTTTCGCCGTTGCGCAGCGTCCCGACATGGGGCGGCAGACCAGGACGGCGTGGATTGTGGCGGCACTCATCATTGGCGCCCTGGCCGTCCCCATAGGTATAGTGGTTGTGCAACACCTTCTCCCGCGCCCGACGGGGCAGCAATCTGTTCCCGATACGGCGCCTTCTGAAGGCCCGGGAGGGGTAACGGTCCTCTATGGGGGCTCCGACTGGGAAGGGCTCATAACGAAGACAGGGGTCGAAATCGACAGGGTCATCTCCAGTTCCAGCACCAACAGCGGGACCTCCTTGAAGGTCGTGGCCGACAGCCCCACCGTGGTGCGTCTGTTTGAGCACGGACCGACTACGGGCATGTACGCGGCCGGACCGTGGGACGTAGATAACTCGCGACTCATCTATCACGCCAACCTGCGGGCCTTCCGTCTGCAGGGGCAGGCATACCTGGAGATGCGGTTGCACTTCCCCGACGGCCAGGAGTTCGTTTCTCGCGGGCTTGACACGGCCGTGAGCGGCACAAAGGATTGGACCTCGGTAGAGACGTCCTTCGACGTGAAGGGCCAGAAAGAACCGGACAACGTGAAGCTCAACCTGGTCATCGAGGGTACGGGCGTCGTGTGGATTGACAGGGTCACCCTCAGTCTGGAGTCCCCGTCGAATGTTTGGGGCGCGCACCGAGGCACATTGGTGGAACCGGCCAAGCCGGCGACCAAGGCCTTGGGCGAAAGCCAGGGGCTTGTGCTGGACCTCGGTAAGGGCGTGACGATGAAGCTGGCGTTGATCCCGGCCGGCAAGTTCATGATGGGCGCGCCTGATTCTGAGAACGGGCACTGCGTGGACGAGGAGCCGGTACACGAGGTTACAATAGCGAAGCCCTTTTACCTGGGCGTCTACGAGGTTACGCAGGAACAGTACGCGGCCATTATGGCCTCAAGCCTGTCTTTTTTCAGGGGTAAGACCAATCCGGTCGAGATGGTGACCTGGGGAAAAGCCATGGAATTCTGCAAGAAGCTCTCAGAAAAGACGGGCAAGTCCGTACGTTTACCGACAGAGGCCGAGTGGGAGTACGCCTGCCGTGCCGGTACGACGACTCGGTTCCACACCGGAGCGACCATTGGAACCGACCAGGCCAACTACGACGGGTCCAAGTCGTATGGCAAGGCCCTGACAGAGGAATTCCGCCAGAAGACCGTGCCGGTTGGGAGTTTCAAGCCGAACGGCTTTGGGCTGTATGACATGCACGGGAATGTCGCGGAGTGGTGCAGTGACTGGTACGACGAGAAGTACTACGGGACCTCCCCGAAAGCCGATCCGCCTGGCCCCAGGACGGGCACAAGCCGCGTGTTGCGGGGCGGCTCGTGGAAGGATGGTCCGGTTGACTGCCGCTCGACGTGTCGCGACAGTTGCGAGCTTGACGTCCAGAACGCCGGCGTCATTGGCTTTCGAGTGGCGGTGGTCCGTTTTTGACTTTTTCGCAAAACCGCCTGTAACCTTCACCACAATTGCGCTTAGTAACGGGTGTAGAGAACGCGTATATGAGGTGGCCCATGGCTGAGAATCTTAAGTGGAAAGGGCGTGAAATGACGAATAACCAGATTCAGTTTCTCGGTGCGGCAGTGCTTGTGGCGGGCGGTGTAATCGCCTTCGCCATCGGTATGGGGACAACCAGGGGCGAAGGCCCGGAGTTCCCCGGAGCGATTGCGATGGTCCTGGGACTGGTGCTGGGCATCAGAGCATTCCTTGGGATGAGAAAAGACGGGAACGCAGACCGATCGTAACGCATACGCATAAGACAACGGGGCAGGAACGTCAGGCCGGCCTGGAGGTGGGGGGTGTCCTTGCGCTTGGGTAACGGTTTTACCCGTGTATATCAGGCTGCATTATAGGGAGTTGAAGTTGCGTATTGTGCGATGTGAATACGCGATCGGCGGCGGAGGACTCCGGCGGGGGACTGTGAACCATATGTGACATGCGACCGGCGAGGCGTCAGGCGGTCGCAAGCGGCAGGGCGATGGTGAATCGCGAGCCTTTGCCGAGTTCTGAATCGACGCGAATGGTCCCGCCCTGTTCGCGAACAATGCGACGGGTAGTAGGCAGGCCCAGACCGCTACCGCCTGACTTCGTCGAGAAATAGACGCCGAATACGTGGGGCAGGACCATCGGGTCTATGCCCGCGCCGGTGTCGATAACTTCGATTATCCCCTTGTCCTTGCCCGATGCGACATTGATTATCAACTCGCCGCCCTCGCTCATGGCATCGACGGCGTTGATCATGAGGTTCAGCAGGGCCTGCTTGATGAGGTTTGTATCGATCCGGCAGCATATGGGATCGTCGCCGAGTGACGTTCGCATTATCACGTGTGCGTCCTCGGCCTGCGGTGTGAAAAAGTCGGCAAGGTCTTCGACAACACAGCGCAGATCGGCGTCCTGGAGTTGCAGTTCGTGTTTGCCCGCGTATTGCAGGAAGTCATCGAGAATCGCTCGCAGGCGCTGGGTTTCATGCTGGACCGCCTCAAGCCGCCTCAACCAGCGATTGTGAAGCTCGTCGTCGTGGTGTTCGAGATCTTCGGCCAGCAATTTGAGGTTCATATTGATCGTCGAGAGGGGGTTCTTGATCTCGTGCGCCAATCCACCGGTGAGCTGCCCGAGTTCTCGGAAGTGTTCAGATACCCTCGCTCTTGCCGCGAGGCGGCGCGTACTGCGCCACACGCGGGTCGACGCGCGAAGCGTCAGCAGTATCCATATCGGCGCCGGGATCATCGCCGCCAGTATTATCCACCAGATCATGATTCGATTATCGTCTATGAAGGAGCGAAACCAACACAAAAAGAAGACCGGCCGCCGAAGCGACCGGTCCGTAGCGTTTCCAGCTTAAGTTTACCGGTGATTTACAGCAGGGCCTTTCGGGAGAGTTTGACTCTGCCCTGATCGTCGATGTTGATCACCTTGACTTCAACGGTGTCGCCGACATCGACAACATCCTTGACGTTCTTGACGTATTCCTTGGACAGTTCCGAGACGTGGCAGAGGCCTTCGAGTCCGGGGAGGATCTCGATGAACGCGCCGAAGTCGCGGATGGAAACGATCTTTCCGGTATAGGTCTTGCCCATTTCGGCTTCGGCGGTCAGGTTCTCGACCATCGCCTTGGCGCCTTCGGCGCCTTCCTTGGAGAGGCAGAAGATCATGACCGTACCGTCTTCCTCGATGTCGATCGTGGCGCCGGTCTCGTCCTGGATGCTGTGGATGGTCTTTCCGCCCGGTCCGATCACCTTGCCGATCTTCTCGGGATTGATCTTCACAGAGAGGATTCTCGGGGCTAGCGGACTGATCTCGGGGCGGGGTTCGGCGATAACTTTGGTTATCTGCTCGAGGATGAACAGCCTGGCCTGGTGCGCCTGGGCGAGCGTCGCGACGATCCGGTCCTGGGAGATGCCCGGGGCCTTCATGTCCAGTTGGATGGCGGTTATGCCCGCGGCGGTTCCGGCGACTTTGAAGTCCATGTCGCCGTGGAAGTCCTCTTCGCCCATGATGTCGGTCAGGAGAACGAAATCGTCGCCGTCGGAGACCATTCCGATACTGATACCGGCTACCGGCGCCGAGATCGGCACGCCGGCGGCCATCAGGGCAAGCGTCGCCCCGCAGATCGTCGCCTGGCTGGTTGAACCGTTGGACCCGAGCATTTCCGCCACGACCTGAGCGGTGTAGGGGAAGTTGTCGCGGTCGGGCATTACCGGTTGGATGGATTTCTCGGCGAGAATTCCGTGTCCGTAGTCCCTGCGGCTCGGTCCGCGAATCGGGCGGATCTCACCGACACTGAACGGCGGGAAGTTGTAGTGCAGCGAGAAGGGCTTCTTGTACTCTTCCAGCAGCCCGTCAACAATCTGCATATCGCGCGGCGTACCGAGCGTGGCGATGCAGAGGGCTTGGGTCTCGCCTCGCGAGAACAGCGCCGAACCGTGAGTTCTCGGCAGGGTGTCAATCTCGATGACCAGCGGGCGAACTTCGTCCATTGCCCGCCCATCGGGACGGATCGATTGCATTATCAGCTCGCGCTGGATCTTGCCTTGGGTCTTGTAGAAGGCCCGCTTGACCTGGGCGCCGGTGAATTCGAATTCTTCCTCGTCGCCGTCTTCGGGGCAGTATTCGGCCAGAACGTCTTCGCCGATGGCCTTGATGGCGTCGTTTCGCTCGACTTTGCCTTTGATCTGCTTGGCCTGGCGAATACGATCACCGTATTTTTCGGTGATAGCGGATTTGAGTTCCGGTGATACGGGATTCTCGTTGTAGGTGCGGTCAATCTCTCCAACCTGACACCCGAGTTCCTCGATCATCGCGATAATCTCTTTTGCCGCTTCAAATGCCACCTCAATTCCGCCGGCGACGATCTCGTCGGACATTTCCATACCGTCCATCTCGATCATGTTAACGCCCTGGGGCGGGCCCGCGGCAATCAGATCCATGTCGGACTCGGCGGTCTGCTCGATAGTCGGGTTGATGACGTACTCGCCGTCGATGAATCCGACGCGGGCGGTTCCAACGGGTCCCTGGTAGGGGATCGGCGTGATATGGAGCGCCGCGGCCGAACCGATCATCGCCAGGAGATCCGGATCGTTGACATTGTCAAAACTCAGCGTCATGCACTGAATCTGGACTTCGTCGGTGAAATCTTCGGGGAACATCGGGCGGTTGGGGCGATCGATCATCCGCATGGTGATGACTTCTTTGTTCGAGGGTCGTCCCTCTCTCTTGAAGAAACCGCCTGGGATCTTTCCGCCGGCATAGCGATTTTCGCGGTAGTCGACATACAGCGGGAAGAAGTCGATATCCCGCGTGGGCGCCGCCGACAATACGGTGCATAGCACTATGGTCTCTCCGTATGTTACCTTGACCGCGCCATGTGCCTGCATGGCCAGTACGCCTGTTTCGAGCGATAGCGTACGCCCACCAATTTCTCTTTCAACTCTAATTAGACTCATTCTTTCTTTCCTTACTTGACACGGCCCGGTGTGGGCCTTGGTTGGCAGCACAACGCTGCCGTAACGATATATAACCTATGCTTCCTGTTTTCTATTTATACGGGGAGATCGCCCGTCCATCGGGAAACAGCACGTCGGATGGACCACCAGTTAGCGCGGCGCGCGCCGCACGGAGGGATTCGCCCCATGCCAAAGCGTTTCATCACTCACACCGGTTGACAATAGCCCAACGCATCTACCGGTTCTCCGGTAGTCGGTAGTGCTTACTTGCGCAGACCGAGTTTCTTGATCAGGGCTCGATACCGATCGTTCTCGGTATTGGCGAGATACTTCAGCAGACTGCTCCGCTTGCCAACCATCTTGAGCAATCCACGTCGTGAGGAATGATCCTTCTTGTGGATTTTCAGGTGCTCTGTGAGGTGGTTGATTCGTGCGGTGAGAATAGCCACTTGTACTTCAACGGAACCGGTGTCTTCATCGTGCTGCCGGTTGTCTGCCACGATACTCTTCTTGTCGACTGTCGTTGTATCTACCATTTTTTATCCCTGTGTCCGCCACCACATACCGGGCAACAAGCCCTTAATGCAGCGAACATCGCTCTATTATTATATTTCCTCGCCTATTGTTCTCTATTGTTCCTGCCGCCGATCGGCGGCGCCCCCGACACTACCGATAACCGAATCGATTAACTCAGAAGTTCGACTATCGCTTCCAGCAATTTGTTCATCCGAAACGGTTTGGTGATATAACGGTCCACACCAAGACGCTCGGCGTAAATCTTGTGGCGGTTTCCAAGGTTGCCGGTAACCATGATGACAAACGGTTTCTCTCCGGGAGTGCGGTCCCGCTTGATCCGTTCGAGCACCAGAAAACCGCTCCGCTTGGGCAGCATCATGTCAAGTACGACAAGATCCGGCACGTTTTCCTCGATTTCCCTGACCGCCTGGTTACCATCGCCCACAGAAGTCACCTCGGGACCAAGGTCCTTCAACGCCATTTCCATGGCGATCCGGATGTCCCGATCATCATCAACTACGAGGATCTTTTTGCCTTCCAACTCACCGGCCATCAGTAATGCTCCTTGGTGCGACCCGAAAGCTATTCATTTGAATGACGTATTGTATACATCGGATGCCGGCAGGTCAATACTCTAAATAAAGCGAAAATCATCTCAGGCCTCTTCCGGGCGGCGCCGGGCAACAACCTGCGATGCGCCGATCCTATATCTTATTCCCGTTCAACAGCGACCTGGTGAATCTGGGCACGACCCGCTTGTTGGCGAAGAGGAGCGGGACGAGCATCTGGAGACTTGCATCCGGAGGGCGCAGGTACGGTCCGAGCGCTTTACGCCATGATGTCTTGAAAACGCCCAGATGTTCCTGGATCTTCTTGTCGCCTTTGGCGAGCACCGCCGCGGCGCAGCGGGCTGCCAGCAGGCTTGAATGTATCGACGGGTAAAGCGTTTGCCCGGTAACCGCCGCGGCGAATCCACCGGCCGATCCGGCCAGCAGGCACCGCTTGGCCGTGTGTGAACTCATCTCCATTGCGACACCGGCTTGGGGTTTCCATAACGCTCCGCCGGCCTTGCCCAACGCCAAACGCCCGGGAAGGAGCCCGGCATTACGGAGGCCCACAATCAGGTCCGAGAGTTCTCCGACCCCCGGTTCCTTACCGGGCGATTCGGACATCACCCTGGCATGCAGTGTATCGCCGGACACAAAGTACATACCAAGGTCGCTGCGGTTTGGCGTTTCAACCACGTTGAGGGACTTGTCGTTGATTTCCCTCGCCATGACCGCCGTCAACGGGATATCCAGACCCGTGACGGTGAGTTGCGAAGTGAACGTCCCGCCATTTGGCAGCGCCATATGTCCAATGGCCTCAGAAGCCGACCCGGCGACAAAGAGGAGGAGTCGGGCCTTTGATTTACAGGAGCCCGACAGCACAACACCGCTTTCCTGTAGCTCGACCCCTGGAAGAGCATTTGCCTTACGCAGACTGACACCAGCCTTGCGGGCTTCGACTGCGAGGGCCTTGCACAACTTCGCTGGGTGCAGAAAGTAGCCCAGGACGGATCGACCGCGATACTCGGCTTGCCTGTTGAAGTCAACACTATGATATCGCACAGAGCGAAACGGGGTGGCCGAACATTTTTTCGGTAGCGATTTGGGCATACCCCCCAGGTTAAACAGGCTCGCGGGCGCCCAATCGGTCAGCGGAGATTCATCGCCCTCCGCAGGGGAGTCGACGAGGACCACGCTGAGCCCGTCTCTCGCCAGAAGATACCCCGCAGCCAGGCCCGCAGGCGTGCCCCCGAGTATCGCAATGTCGAATACCTTTGCCATGAAGGCTCAACAGACTATCAGAGCAGGGGTGGCGCACGCAAATGGCAAATCCCGCCCGTTCGATAATCCCCCCACGGCGACGTCGAGCCTTGTGTGGAGGAATTCGGGACTTGTTACGGAGGAAGTGGGGCTCTATAAAGGACGAGACGTGGTTATTTGCCCGAGAGACCTGTAGATCTCTTGGATCGTTCATTCCTCTTTTTGAATGGAGTTGTATCATGAGTAAGAAACATTACAACGAGGAAACACAGTGCTTTTGAGGTCATGAGTAAACGACGGAAGGGATACCCCTCCGAAACCAGAGTAAAGCAAGGATCGCAAATGGTGCATGGCGACAAAGAACTCATCGAAAAGCTCGGTAGGCAAGACCCATGCCCCTGCGGTTCCGCCCGGAAATTTCAAGAACTGTTGCATGAAATCCAAAAAGTATGATGGTGTCCACCGCGACTACCACTTTTAGAGACGAATAACACCCGGCTGGGGAGGGGCGGCGTGAAAGGCCGTCCCTCTCCCAGCGCGTTATCCACGGAGAATAGGCTTGTGAATAATAATGAATCTTGCCCCATACAAACTTGCTGAATCATTTAGGGAAACAGGATATGGCGGAAGGATTAAGAATGCGGAATACCCATAAATGCATATTCAAGACTGTTGCTCTGGTTTCGGTTTTATGTTTGGCCTCTGGTTGTGCAACACCTCGCCTTTCTGATGATGTTGAAGTGGTGATAAAGCCGGGTGTCTACCAGTTAGAGGGGACCAGTCCCGGCAATCTAGGCGGGCCATACCGCGGGAGCATAGCTATCGATCGCTCGGGGGCAAATTACAAGTTGATGTGGGTGATAGGCCGAAACCAAACGCAAGTAGGTGTTGGAATCCTGGAGAGTTCCATTTTGAGTGTTGGCTACCTCGATACCAAGACTCGTGCTTTCGGAGTTGTCTCATTTAGAGTGTTGAGCCCGACACACCTGAGAGGAAAATGGGCGCCGCTTGGTTCAAAGTCCTGCGGCATGGAAGATCTGAAATACATCAAGCCGCTTCCAAAAGAGAAAAACAACACTGCCCCGCCTCTAAAGCCGGGGCAATTGGGGGCGATTCGGGTCAGCCCTGACTACCGCGGGATTATGAAAAACTGGTCGCCCCTACAGGGTAAACGGTCCCCGGCCCTGTGGTCCTGACGACTACACCTTAACCTTCTGATCGTCGGGGATTTTGGCGCCGACGGTCTTGCGGCACTTGTTCAGACGTTGGCGCATTTCGGCCCTTCGCTTGGGGTCGGTGAGCATTGGCAGGTCCGATATGCCTTAATGGCTTGGCCTATTCCGGCCTAAAGTACGCGACTTAGTGCAACCGTTCTGGTGGAAAAGCGGTTCACCACTGTTGCATCCAATTGCCGACACTGATATATTGCGAATGTGAAGACAATTTACATAGAGACCTCGATACCAAGCTACTTGACGGCTCGACCAAGCCGTGATGTTAGAACCGCGGCATGGCAGCAAATCACTACTCAGTGGTGGGATCAGGAGAAACCAAAATACGACCTGTTCACTTCAGAACTTGTTCTTGCAGAGGCCTCTGCTGGTGATCCGGATGCAGCCCAGCGACGTCTCAGTTCGCTAGAAGGCATTCCCGAACTTGCATTGACTGATGAGGCAAAGGTTCTTGCCTCCCGCCTAATGTCTGGTGGAGGCATTCCTGCTCACGCACAGGCCGATGCACTTCATGTCGCCACAGCAAGTGTTCACGAAATGGATTTCTTGTTAACGTGGAATTGCAGGCATATTGACAACGCTGCACGAAAACCAATCGTAAGAGCTATATGCGATGCTTCGGGATATACTTGTCCTGAAATATGCACGCCCCTGGAACTGCTATCGGAGGATGCCGGAAATGTACACTGACGAAATAATCGCAGAAGTCTGGCGAAATCGCGACGCATATGTCCAAGAGCATCATAACAATCTAGACGAGATTGTTGCTGACCTGCGCAGGCGAGAAAAGACACATCCAAACCAGATTGTCGACCGACGAGGCAGCCGGACAAAAGCATCCGACGTACAAGAGTGACCCGTCCCGCAGGCCTGACGACTATACTTTGACCTTCTGGCCGGCCGGGATTTTGGCGCCGGCGCTCTTACGCCACTTGCTCAGGCGTTGGCGCATTTCGGCTGCCCGTTTGGGGAATTTTGCTGACAGGTCCGTCTTCTCGCCGCCGTCGGCGCCGAGGTCGTAGAGTTCGCACTTGCCGGTTTCGAAAAACTCGATGAGCTTCCATCGCCCGTTTCGCACCGCGCCGCTGGATACTCCGCCCAGGAAATGCGGTTTGTCCAGCGGGTAATGCCAATATACATCATCACGTTTCACACGCGACTTGGGATCGCCGAGCATCGGCACGATCGAGACGCCGTCGAGATGTTGCTTTGGATCGATGGATACGGCGGCCGCTGATGCGAACGTCGGGTAGAAGTCCACGTTGGTGGTCACTCCATCGCAGACGGTGTTCGGGCTGACCTTCCCCGGCCAGCGTGCGATCAGCGGTACGCGGATTCCGCCTTCGTACAGCGAACTCTTGCCTCCGCGCAGCGGGCCGTTAAGCGTCACGTTCGACTCGCCGCCGTTATCGCTGGTGAATACGATAAGCGTATTGTCCGCCAGCCCCGACTCGGAAAGCTTTTTCACGATCATCCCCACGCCGTCGTCGATGCTCTCGATCATCGCGGCCAGGTGCGGATTGTGGTGGGGGGCCCAGTGGTTGTCCGGATCGCCGGTCTTGCCCGCATCCTGGCAGAGGTAGCAGTTGGTCCGCGTGCTGGTAGGCGGGGCGTGCTTGCGGCGATACTTGGCGACGAGTTCGGGCTTTCCGTTGAGGATCGTGTGCGGCGCGAAGTGGGACAGGTAGAGGAAGAACGGGCGGTCCTTGTTGCGATCGATGAAGTCGACGGCCTCGATGTTCATGCGATCGACGAGATACTCGTTGCCCGCCAGGCGCTTCTTCTTGACGTTCAGCCAGCATATCTTCTGCTTGCGGAATACGTACGGAAAAAAATTCGCCCCGTTGCCGACGCCCTTGATCTCATTGATGAGTTCCTCGTCGAAACCGTGATCGGTGGGGCGAACCTCGACCTTGGCGCCGTGGTGACGATATCCCGTCAGGTGCCACTTGCCGATCATCCCCGTGGCGTATCCGTTTTTCTTCAGCAGCTTTGCGATGGTCACGTGATCGGTCGACAAAGGCTTATCGCCGGGGCGGAGGTAGTCGGTGATTCCCACGCGCGCGGGGTACTGCCCGGTAAGCAGCGCCGCCCGGTACGGCGAGCAGACCGGCGCCGAGGCGTAGGCATTCGTAAACCGCATACCATCCTTCGCCAGGCGGTCGAGATTCGGCGTCTCGTTAAAGTTGTTACCGTAACACCCCAACTCCGCCCAACCGAGATCGTCGGCGAGGATGAAGATGATGTTCGGATGCCGAAAGCGAGCCTTCTTGTCGGCGGCAAGGGCGCCGCAACCCAGCGTCGAAGAGGCCGCTCCAATTCCGCAGATCGCCAAAAACTCTCTCCGCATGCAATTTCTGTGTTTCATGTGCGATATCTCCAAGACAGCATCTTTGTTGCCATGACGCCGTGCGTCAACCAGAATCTTGGCTTGCCCGGGTGGTTGGTTTAGGTACAATCTTGCTGGAGATTCCGGCCCCCTGAGATTCATGAAGGCCACAGTGGGACTCGAATGCTAACACCGGAAACAAAAATCATCGAAAGGAACGCAATATGAATCATGATACATCAGAGAGCAAATGCAACTGCAGCGGATCGAGTCGTCGGGGCTTCCTGAAGTCGGCGGCTGCGGCGGCCGGCGGGATATCCCTCGCTTCGGTCCTGCCATGCCAATTGGCCCACGCTGCCGAAGCCAAGAAAGCCAACCCGTGGGAGGTGCTCTTCGACGGTAAGAAACTCGACAAGTGGGACTACAACCCAAAGGCATGGAAGGTCACTGACGACGGAGAACTCTACAGCCCGGGCAAGGGCGGGAACATATTCTCCAAGAAGAAGTACCAGGACTTCACGCTGGACATCGAATTCAAGATGTCCAAGGGCTGCAACAGCGGGGTGTTCGTCCGAATGGCCAGCCGCAAGGACTGGCTGCACAGCTCCATGGAGATCCAGGTCCTCGACTCGTTCGGTAAGGCCAAAGTCGGCAAGCACGACTGCGGCGCCGTCTACGACGCACTGGCGCCGAGCATCAACGCCGCCAAGAAGGCCGGTGAATGGAACCGCTACTTCATCACGTGCTTCAAGAATCGCGTGTTCATTTCCCTTAACGGGATTCAGATCATCGACATGGACCTCAACAAGTGGGACACCGCGCACAAGAACGCCGATGGATCCAAGAACAA
This sequence comes from Phycisphaerae bacterium, assembly GCA_016782885.1. GTDB lineage: Bacteria > Planctomycetota > Phycisphaerae > SM23-33 > SM23-33 > BS750m-G57. The sequence continues at coordinate 30,178 of JADHXQ010000022.1, forward strand.
ATTCCGCGATCCGCTCAAGACGCTCACACACGCCGGATGTTTCGCCCTGCAGACGCACGGTAAACCGGTTTCATACCGCAACATCCGCGTCAAACCTCTGACGTTGCTGGGCAAGTGCCCCGAGTGCGGAACGGCAGGTCCGGTGGGCTGGTTCTGCGGGAAATGCAAGACTGTCTGCGCGCCTCTGGTGAAGGTCAAGTGCAAAGAGTGCGGTAAGACCGTTCAGGCCGGAACATATTGCGAGAAGGGCAACTTGTTCCACTTGCCTGCCGAAGGCGTCGAGTGTACTAACTGCGGTAACGCACCGGGAATGGTCTGCGAGATGAGCGACTGCGGTTACTCTCTTTGCATGGGCGCCAAGTACTGCGAAAAGTGCAAGAAGCCGTACGCCTACAAAGGCGCCGGTTGCCCGATTTGCGCGAAGAAGGCGAAAGCGAAGAAGTAGCGGATCGTCTCATGAAAGTATGGTCGACCTACCTTGGGCTTGTGCTCATCTGCGCGTGTCCATTCAGGTCGACTCGGAACCAGGTAAGGGTATGCGATTTACCGGTCACCAACACGTCTGCAATTCAGGCGTGCGCCTGGTAATGGGCGATTAGGCACTGGTCTCAGAAGATTTGGGTTGGCGCTTGCTTGTTTGTCCGAACACCGCGCGAAACCGCAAGCGGTTTGATACGCCGATGCGCACGTTTGTTCGCGCGTTATATAACCGCTTGCGGTTTCGCGCGTCGTTAACAATTTCGACTTCTCAAAGTAGCGTATCGCGGTTATGGCTATTCCAATTCTCAAAGTAGCGTATCGCGGTTATGGCTATTCCAAAAATTCCCAAATATGCAACCGCAGAGATTCTCATTGTTGAAGATGAGATTCGCTGAAGCGTATCGCGGTCTCATTTCTTTGGCGGGTTCGGATCGTGGGCGGCTATCCCGGTGATGTTTTCCAGTTGGATTGTCGCTACGGCCGCAAGGAGGCGCAGTTCGAGTCTCTTGAGGTCCAGTGCGATCAACTCCCGGCGCTGTTTGATTACGTCGAGTTGTGAGGCCTTCCCGCCGGCGTGGGCGTCGCGGATCAGCTTGAGTTCTCTGGTTGCGGCGGGGATGATTGTTTCTTCGAGCGATTTGAGTTCCACCTGCCAGCGCTGTCGCTGCGAGAACAACTGCGAGAGCTGGCGGGCTGCTACCAGGGCGGCTACCTGGCGCTGGCGCTGGGTGGCTGCGATGTTCTGCCTGGCTGCGGCTATGTTGCCCTGGTTGCGGTCCCAGATCGGCAGGGGGGCCGAGACATTAACCGTGATGGACCCGCCGTCGTCGTCCATCTCGTAGTCCGTCTGGTAATAAGACATGCCGACCGTAACGTCGGACCATCGTTTTGTCCGAGCCAGGCGGAGTTGCGCCTGGGTGACGGCCGTTTGTGCGCGAGCGGTTTTCAATTGCGGATTGGTCGCGTTTGCGGATTTCAGGAGTGCGTCGAACTGGCCGGCAAGCGGCGAATCGACGTCGAGCGAGCAAACTAACTTCGGGGTTTTGTTGTGGGGTTGACGGCCTATGGCGATGAGCAGTCCGCGGTCGGCGTCGGAGACAAGGAAGGCGCTCTGGGCGAAGGCGGCTTTTGACTTTGCGGCGCGCTGCGTGAGTTTCAGCGTCTGGGTTTCCGATGCTTTGCCCGCCTTGAACAGGCCCACCGTCAGATCAAGTCCTTCCTGATCGGCCTGTGCGATTCGTTCGGTCAGGTCGCGATTCAAGCGAGCGTACTCCGCCCGGGCAAACGCTTCCTTTATTTCTGCTCGTATCGCAGACCACGTTTCGATGAGTTCAGCTTCGGAGAGAAAGATATTAGCTGCCGCCACCGACACGCGGGCGTCGGCTTTACCGCCGATCTCAAACTTCTGGGCCAGAGAGACGATTCCCCGCGTTTTCTTACCGGGCTCTTCCTGGAATGCGCCCCCGACAACCGGATTCGGCCACAACGCCGCCTGCGCCTGGTAACCGTGCCTGGCTAGAATCATGTGTCGAGCGCGATACATCCCCGGATGCTGTCGCCATGCATGCCCCAAGGCCTGAGATACGGTAAACGGGCTCGGAAGCGCCGGGGCGTCGGCTCGCTCGGCGGGGGCCAAAAGCGCCCCCGAGGGCGTCTCGGCCGAGGCGACAAGTTCCGCCGGCGGGTCGAAGCTGCGATTGCAGGCGCCCGGAAACGCCGCCAGACAAATCAGGACGGTAAGCCTATTCATAATGCAACGCCTCGATGATCGTCAACCGCAGACCTTTGTACGTGGGCAGCAGCGCGCCCAGGACGCCGACCAGGATCGCCAGGCACATACCCGCGCCGACTACCAGAGCGTCAACGGACAATCGGAAAGCGCCGTACGAGAGTTTCATCGGCATGTCGTGGAAATACAGACCGCCTGCCGCACCGAGCAGACCGCCGAGCAGCGCGATGATCACCGACTCGGTCAACAGCGACACGGTGATGTCGAACTTGCTGAATCCGAGAATCCTGTGTGTGGCGATCTCGCCCATGCGGTTGACCACCACGGTGTACATCGTATTGACGCCGATGAGCACCCCCGCGACGGCGACCAGGCATACCATAAACACCGACAGCCAGAAAACCCACGCCAGGCCCTCGGTGAACTGCCCGTAATACTCCCGCTCGGGCCACCCCTTGAAGAACTTTTCAATTACGCCCGATCGGCGGAACAGGGCGGTAGCGTCGCGCGCGTAGGTGGGGCTGGTGAATTTGGCGACTACCAGCGAGTGTGTTCTCCGGCGCATCACGCTCATCAGGGTATCCTCGGGGACCCAGAGTTCCGATTCGATAAGGGAATCGTTGTCCGTGAACCTGCCGACGATTGTCCACGATACGTTCTCGAAGCGGATATCTTTACCGATCGCCAGCGCTTCGGCCGGGACGCCGAGCTTGATATGCGACATCGAGCCGGCCAGGACTTCGAATGCGCCTTCGGCGGGTAATCGTCCACCTTCTCCTTCGATGATACGGATGCTGTCGTGTACGTCAAAAGCTATCGGCGAGACGCCGCGGATGCTGACAGCCGATTTATGCCGCCCCTTCACCGCCGCCGCGCGGACCATCGCCATGTGGAGTATTTCCGGCGAGATCAGCGGTTTGCCCGAGGCACTGCTTGCCAGGTGGGGCATGGCGCTGACGGAGACGAGTTCGGCCGAATCGATCTCGCTGAACATGGCGTTCTGGCCTTTGCGGCTGATCATGATCAGGTTGTCAGGTGAGCCCGTGATATCCAGACGCGAAAAGAGGCCCCGCGATAGCGAAAGCATAAGGACGGCTGCAAATACGACTATTGCAATCCCCAGCACGGTGGCGCCCGACTGCCAGGGGCGCCGTCGCAGGTTTCGCAGCGAATAGTTCAGAGGCAGATTCATAGTGGCTCATTCGTCGTGGGCGATGGCGGTTACGATTTCCAACCGTGACGCCCGCCATGCCGGGGTCAGGCTTCCGATCAGGCCGCCGAGGCAGATAATACCGATACCGACCAGCCAGACGCCGGTTCCGGCTGTCAGCGTTATGGTAATACCGCACGTCGAGACGGTCTTGATCAGGTTGGCGCTGATGATTGCCTGGACAATCGCGCTTCCGATAACGGCGCCGACAAGTGCCTGGATCGTTCCTTCCGAGACGACCATCCCGAGAATCGCGCCGCGCTTGAAGCCCAGTGTCCTGAGAATACCGAACTCCCGCGTCCGCTCCAGCGTGGTCATGGAGATCGCATTGCCCATCGCGATGAGGATTACGGCGATGATCACGACGATGACGATTCTGCTGATGGTCACCATGTCACGCAACTGGTCGATGGAGGCGGACATAAACGTTTCTTCTCGCTGCGTGGTCGTTTTGATAGCCATCGGAAGGGCGTCTATATTTTCTGCAACGGCGTCGGCGTCCGAGCCGGGTCTCAGGCGAATCATCACGCGATTGGAGATTCCCTGTTCCTTTACCGCTTCCTGCAGGAAACGCCTTCCGGCCAGGATGAGGAAATCGTCGGCCGATCCGTCGGTCGTGAATATTCCGTTTATATTGAAGCTGATCCCGTCGAGTTCCTGCAGGACCACCTTCTGGCCGACCTTCCATCCGTAGCGTCTGGCGATCATATTGCCCACAAGCGCCCCGGACTTGTCGATGCGGAAGGCTTCAAGTGAGGCGGCCGGGACATCGTAGTCCCGAAATCGCACGAAAAGATCCTTGTCCACACCATGCATAGCGATTATGTCGCTCGCTGACTGGCACGACGTCATCAGCAGTTTTATTGGCATGACTTCCGCCACTTGCGGAAGATCTCCGATCTGCAGGGTCTCGGAATCGGAGATTTTGCTGGAAGTCGGTCAGTAGCGGTCCTTCTGCATCATCACGAGGTTCTGATTGTCTCCGGCACTGTCCATGACGCGGGCGAGGCTGTTCTGTGCGGTCAGCAGGAAGCAGACGATCAACGCTGAGATCAGGCAGCAACCGGTGGTGGCGACCAGACGTGTTTTGGACCGAAACATGTTTTTGATTACCAGGGGAAGGAGTTTCGAAGCCATTTATGCACCTGCCATTTCGGGGGTTCTTGTATTCAGACGGCCTTTTTCCAGACGGATTATCCGGTCGGCAAAGGCGGCCGCGGCCGAATCGTGGGTGACCATCAGCATGGTCTTGCCCAACTCTTTGTTAAGGCGTTTCAGCAGCGTCATTATATCCTGCTCGCTTGCGGCGTCGAGATTGCCGGTGGGCTCGTCGGCGACGAGCACCTTTGCGTCGGTGACTATCGCGCGTGCGATGGCCACCCGCTGCTGCTCTCCGCCGGAAAGCTGTTTGGGGTAGTGGTCGCGCCGCGTGAGGATGTCGACGGCCTCGAGCGCGGCATGGGCGTGCTCGCGGCGCTGCCGGCGATTCAGCGGCAGGACCAGCAGGGGCAACTCGACGTTCTCGAATGCGGTCAGCATGGGCATGAGGTTGTAGAACTGGAAAACGTACCCGATGTTCCGCGTTCGCCACGAGGCTTTTCGCCCGTCGCTCATGGCCAGCACGTCCTGGCCGCCGATTGACACCGCACCGGAAGTTGCGTGATCGATACCCGCGACGATGTTCAGCAGCGTGGTCTTGCCCGAGCCGCTGGGCCCCATCAGCGCCACGAACTCGCCGTCAGCTATGTCGACACTGACGTCGTCGAGGGCGCGGATCTCGTTGGTCCCGCGGACGTATGTCCGGGTGAGATGCTCTATCTGTATGTATGGGTCCATTACTTCTCCTGCACCGCCATGCCCGGCTGCAACGACGCCAGATGGCTGGTGATGACGCGTTGTCCGCTCTGGAGGCCGCCTGTGATCCGTGTCCGGGCGCCGGCAGCGCCGTCGGTGGTTACGTTCTGCTTGCGGGCCCGTCCGGCGTCCATGACGAACACGTAATCTTTTCCGTTATCGGCAAGCAATGCGATTGTGGGAATCAGGACGGCATGGTCGGCGGGCGAGGAGGTAGGGGCCTCGGCCAGGAACGTGATCCTGGCGACCATTTCAGGGAAGAGCATCTCGTCGGGATCGTTTATTTTGACCCGAACGGTGACGGTGTTCTTGGCGAGTTCGGCCAGGGGCTCAGCCCGCAGGACCGTGCCCGAATAGCGTCTTTCGGGATTGGCCTCGGTAACCACGATCGCCGGCTTGCCGACGACGATCGATCTGATATTCGCCTGCGTCACATCGACTCGCACCTGCATTTCTTTGGGATCGTAGAGCGAGATAAGCTCGGGGGCTTTGGCGGCGTTGATCCATTCGCCGATGCGGTGAAGGACTTTCAGTACGCGAAGAGGGCGGTCGGACTCGGGAGCGGCGATCGTGCAGTAGCTCAGTTCACGCTCGGTGAGTTCGACGCGGCTGTTGGCGGCGGTGAGTTTGGCCTGGGCGACGGCGATATCTTCGGTACGGTAGCCTGCCTTCATCTTGGCAAGCTCGGCCCGTAGCTGTGCGCTGACTGCGCTTGCTTTCTTGAACGTCGAGAGGTCGTTGTCGAGCGATTCGGCGGAAATCGCTCCGGCAGGCAGGGCCTTGCTTCGTTCGTAATTGGCTTTGGCGATACGCTCGATTTCGGCGGCTTCGTCCAGGCGGGCCCCGGCGACATCGATATCCTCTTTGCGGTAACCTGCCTTGAGTTTCTGGAGGCCCCTGTCGGCGGCTTCGACCTCAGCCTGCGCAAGGGCAAGGCGAGTGCGGATATCCTTATCGTAAAGGGTCGCGATGGCCTGTCCGGATTTGAGGGTCTGTCCCTGGCGGACTGAAAGCGTATCGAGACGCTCGGATATCCGGGCCGAAACGACCAGAGGCCAGGCGGGCGTCGCCACTTCGATCCATCCGCCGGCAGTGAACTGCCGGGCTTGCGACGAACTTGCGCCCTGGACCAGAACGGTATCGACCGTGAGCGTATCGGGGCGCTTGTAGCGATTCCACCCGTATGACGCGGCGAACCCGATCGCCAGGCATACAATGCACAGCAGGGCGGTCTTCCAGAGCTTTCGGCCGGCGCGCTGTTGAGATTCGGGTATCTTCAGTCGATTCAGGTTCATCTCATCAGAAGGCATGGTGATTTCCTGTTCCGGCATTTCCTGTTATACACTGCAGACCGCCGGCGATCGGTACGGGGTCCAATACCCCATTGTAGCACGAATAGCCTCGGTCTCAAGTCGAAAGGATTTTGTGCTTGTCAGCGATGGAGCGGGAAGGGATAATCCAGGGCATGAAGAAGCTGGCATTGTTATTGCTGTTCTGTGTAGCACTCGTGAACGGTTGTCTCGAACAGACCCTTACGGTGACTTCCGAGCCCCAAGGCGCGCTGGTGATTATTTCCGATAAGGAAGTCGGGCGGACGCCACTGACGATTGACTTCACATGGTACGGCGACTACGACGTCATTATTCGTTACCCCGAAAAGGGGTACGATACTATCGTAACCAATGCAAACATTTCGCCGAAGTGGTACACCCATGTTCCGCTGGACCTTTTCGCCGACATGATGCCCTGGACAATTCACGACAAGCGTTACCTGCACTATAAGCTCAACAAGCTCGAACTGCCCAATGACGAAACGCTGATCAAGCGTGCCGAGCAGATGTCCGACCGAAACGCTCGGGCTGAAGACTGAGCTTACCCGCATTTCTCGCGCACCTGACGAGAATTCACGGTGCGGTCTTGACGGCCGGTTCCTCATCGGAAATACGGAAAGTTTTTATCACGAGTTCTCTTTTGCACCGGCGATAAATTACTCCCTGTGCGGGATACTCGTAGCGATCCATGTCGTAGCCGCGGTCCGGATCGAGGTGGTAAAGGATTGTAAACCCGGGCCAATGCCTGGAGTTCACGCGCTTGCCCGGGGAGTACTCGACCCTGACGGCGTTGTCTCCGTACGGTACGAGCCTGGCGTTTACGAAGTTGATGGCCCCGTCGTCGGCGATTGCAGTATCGTCGAAGATCATCTTGACCGTGGCGGTATCTCCATGTGTCGCAACGTGCCTCAGAACCAGAGGGAACGCGCCTTCGGGTACGTAGTTGTCGGGGCGGGCGGAGGCGGCTGTGAGTTTCTGATCTCCTCCGCGGCGAGCTACGGTAATCTCGTTGGCGGTGAGCGTTATTCGCGTCTCGGTAACCACATGGCGCGCGTCGTCGTACTCGCGGGCAACGTAGTTGCCTTCGGAAAGATCGGCACTCAACGACCATTTACTTTCGCGCCGTGCGGGGCGGACGTCTCCGGTGACCAGGCTACCTGAGAACATACCTTCCGATTGACGGTCCCTCGACTGCATTTGCCAGTCAATGGGCCTGCTATCCCTTCTCAGCCCGATGAAGCAACTATCCCAGTGCCTACTGGTCCAGTATCCCTCGAGCGTATCGTCGGCGAGTTTAGCGATAATCTCCGCCCCGCTCCGGGATGTGTCTTTTTTCGGTCTCGTCGTCAACCACGCCATGGCGACACTGACGGCGAGAAGGGCGGCCATTACAACCGCCAGGAGACTTCGCTTCTCCCGCGGTACGTCATTTGCTGTAGGGTACATGCGCCTCATGGTACGTTGGCAAATGCACCGATGTAAAGCGTGGGTTCGTCCTGCAGGGTTGACTAACGCCCGTGCGGTCGACCACAATACCCGCCGGATTCACCGACATGACGTCATGCGAACAGACCAGGCCTTGCGGAGTTTGACTTGAAATCTGCCGATCAAAATGACTTTGCCGCCCGCGACCCGCGAAGGGTAGATCCGCCACCGGAGATATTCCAAAGGCGTCTGCAATTGCGGGGATCCATCGTTGCGCTCCTGGCGATACTGACCTCTGTGCTGCTGACCGTGTCGTTTGTCGGTTGGTGGATTCAACTACCGTACCTGGCTTATTTTGCCCTCGTACCATGGGCCCTGGCGCTGGGCGGGTCCGTCAGCAGGCGGTGGGGCATCTTGTGGGCCTGGTTGGGCGGACTCATATTTTGGGCGATTAACCTTTATTGGCTTTGGTGGATAACGCTGACGGGATATGCGGCGGGCGTGCTGTACCTTTCGCTTTACTGGCTTGTGGCTGCAATAGTGCTGCGCGGGATATGGCAGCGGTCCTGGCCGATGTGGATATGCCTTCCTGTAGTGTGGGTGTCCCTGGAGTTCATTCGGGGCCAAGCCCCCGTGCTGGGTTTCCCGTGGTTCTTTCTTGCCCACAGCCAGTACTGCCGCCCGTGGTTGATCCAGATTACTGACATTACGGGTCAGTACGGTGTGTCTTTCTTTGTGGTGGCGGTTAATGGGGTGATAATCGACCTTCTTGCCCTTCCGCTGTTTGGCCGGCAAGGTGAACACAAGGGCAGGATTCTCCGCCGGGGTCCGTGCGGGGTCATTGTCCTGGCAGTGATTCTCGCGGCGATGCTCACTTACGGATGGTATAGAACCGAGAAACAGAGCGGACACTTGTCGGAGGGGCCTTCTATCGCGATCGTCCAGCAGGCTTTTCCGCTGTCACTGTATCTTCCGCAGGTTCCTCAGGAGAAAATCTTCGAGGACCACATGCTCGCCAGCCGCAAGTTTCGCGATTCGGGTTGTGACCTTCTGACATGGTCTGAGTCGATGGGACCGGGGGGGATGAATCCGGAATGGATGCGGGCAATGCGCAGAGGCGACAAAAAAGAATACGAGAAATTGCAGAAGTTTCACACCAGGATCACGAAGTTGCTGGGCGAACTTAAGTGTCCGCTTTTGACCGGTTCGCTGGCTGTCCATTACGATGCGATGGAAGGCGAAGGCAAAGGCTCCCTGGTCCTGAGGAACTCGGCCCTGTGGTTCGACGAATCCGGTCAGGTCACCGCCCAGTACGCCAAGAGACAACTCGTGCCTTTCAGCGAGTACGTACCATTCAAGGACGGATGGCCCTGGTTGCACGGTGTTCTTCGAGGCGCCGTGCCGGATGCCATGCCGCAACTCCAACCGGGCAAGGCCTGGACCCGCTTTAAACTATCTTGCGGATCGAAGGAGTGGGTTCTGGCAAGTCCGATATGCTTTGAAGGCACCTTTCCCGACGTCTGCGGCAAGATGGTTATCGAGAAAGGCAAAAAGATCACCCATATACTCGTGAATCTCTCCAACGACGGATGGTTTGTCTGGAAGTATGGCGATCGCCCGTACCGCCAAAGCAGCGAACACGCCCAGCACCTGGTGCAGTATTACTTCCGCGCGGTCGAAAATCGCGTACCGGTAATACGTTGCGTCAATACGGGCATCAGCGCGTCGATTGACTCCAACGGGCGGGAGGTCGCCAGGATCCATCGCCACGGGACGACCATGCTCGCCGGTGCGATGCTGCTGGGCGACAAGGAAACTGAAAGCCCGACTCCATCCGAAAAAATTGGATACCAGATTGGCCCGAGGGTGCTTGTGGATAGTCGTGAGACTCTGTACAGTATCGCCGGCGATGTGTTCGCCTGGATGCTGGTTGCCGCCGCGATTGTCCTGACTGGAACGGGCATGTGGCGACAAAGGGCCGAGAAGAAAGGGTAAACATATGATATTGTTGTATCTTCGCAAAGTTTCGACATGTTTGTTGCTCGGAGCCTTCCTTACCGCTGGCATTGGCGGATGCAACTCGCCATGGGGGACAGGTGTCGCCGTCGACGTACCTCCCGTCAATCTGGCAAGAATACGTCAGGATGCAATAATCGCATTACGGCAGGCCGCCGAAAACAAGATTGCGAGTACTCGCTTCATCGCACTCGAAGTGATCCCCGCCGCTCTGGGCGCCCAGGGCGGGGCGATATGCAAACAGGCCCTGAATGATCCAAGCCCGGAAGTTCGTACAGCCGCGGCCATGGGGATAGGAGACATCCGCTACGCGCCGGCAAAAGAAAAACTCCAGAAGATGGCGATGTACAAGGTCGAAGGCGCCGAACGTGACGCGCGGGCCTATTGCGCCGTGGTTTACGCCCTGCACCGCCTCGGCGATGAGACACATACGACGCACCTCGGAACGCTCCTGTTCGATCGCGAGAAGGAAGTGCGGGCCACTGTCGCGGTTGTAATGGGCAAGATGGGGCTCAAAGCCGCAATATCGCCCCTGAAGTCCGCGCTGTCTGACGAAAGGGACCAGGACTTGAAGTTTGAACTGATGCGATCGCTTGCGAGATGCGGTGAAAAGAGCAGCCTGAGAAGAATTGAAGCCCATACAAGAGACCAGTTCGTCGACGAGCAGATCATTGCCGTAAGAGCAATGCTCGAATTGCAGTCTCCAATGTGCCGGACGATTTTTTCCTCGCTGGCGGCCAACGACAAATCTCCGCGAGTGAGAACTGTCGCCGCCGGCAGTCTGGCCGCCATGGGCCACGAAACGACGGCATTGTTCAATTATTGTGTCCGGGCCGCGATGGAACCGCGCAAACTCATGAAAGAAGCCCTTGGTGATCGGCGCGAGCCAACGGACAAACAGATACACTTTCTCCAGAGTCTGGCGGCAACGGCGTTGGGAGAGTTCAAACGTCTACAGGCTATCGATATTGTCGGGTATCTTCTCAAGAGTCCCGATCCCGGCGTGCGAGTAGCCGCCGCGGCAAGCATACTGAAGGCGCTACCGCAATCGTTCACGCCCAAACCAATCGCAAAGAAAGAAGTTGTCCGGCTTGATCCACAAGCTCGGACAAAACCCGTATCCAAACGCCCGAAATTGCACACAGCCGGTGCAAAAGACTAGAAAACGCCTTGCAAAAATGCGACAATAAGATAGTAGACGGTAAGATCGACAGGCGATTACCTTTTCGTCTGGATGTAAATTGTCGGGAGTTTGGATTTTTTCTTGACTTGTATCGGTAAGATATGATAATCGCAACAGGATCGGCATGGTCGGATGTTGCAGCGAACCCAAGCGGACAAGGATGCCCGCAGCCCGGTCGATTCGTAACCGGCGGTTTGACCGCCGGAACTGTAACCGCGAAGGAGACAGCAGTTGAGTATCTTGACAAAGATATGCGTGGTGTTGGTGCTGGTCGTATCGGTAGCGGCCAGTGGTGTGTTTCTCAGGCTGGTGTCAGTCCAACGCAATTGGAAAGGCGCTTACTTTAAGCAGAAAGACCGCGCCGATGTGGCCGACATAACCGCTGCCAATGTTATGATTGCATTGCAGAAAAAGGTCGCCGAACTTGCGACTGCACTCGAAGCATCTCGCACCCAACAGAAGGCTCTCGCCGATGAGCAGACGCTTCATGCCGCCGACAAGGCTAAAGCTGCGCAGGCCTTGGCTACTCAGATAGGGCAGTACGATGTGCTGAATGCGTCCCTTACCGAACTCGCGAAGGATCTTGAGGCGAGTCTCGCGATGCAAAAGCAACTTACCGAGGATAAGGCTGCACTCACCAAGGCCGTTGAATCCGCTAACGAAGTGGCTAGGGGGCTCAAGAAAGACTACGACGAGGCATCCGTTCAGATCAAGCGTCTTGAGGCCATGACCAGACACTACGCTCTCCTGATAAAGGATCTCCGCGCCGAAAACAAGGTGCTGCAAACGGAAATCGCCGACCTCCGCAGTAAGGGTGCGACAGTGGCAGGCGGCGATAGCGGTGTTGCCCCAGTGCCGGTGACCGCTCCCGGACAGGCCGTTTCCGGTAAGATCACCGCGGTTCATGACGGTGTAGCCAGTATCAACATCGGGCGCGCCAAGGGCATCAAGGAAAAGATGATACTCAAGGTTTTCCGCAGTGGAAAGTTTGTGTCACACCTGCGAATTGACCTTGTCGAACCTGATTCGGCCGCTGGTGTAATCCTAAACAAGAAGCTTGATGTCATACAGGGCGATGAAGTCGCCACGGACCTCAAGTAATCAGGAGCCGTTTGATATGAGCCAATTACCGCCAGACGGAACGATCCAGGTAAAGCCTCAGTCCAACATCTATACGTTGATGATGATTATAACCATTCTGGTGTTGTGCGTTGCTGTCGGTTTCACGGCGCACAAACTGATGTCTCCGGTGAAAGATGGTGGTTACGGGATGAAGTTTGGTGAACTCTTGGACCCCGGTCAGGTACCCGAGTAATCCCCTTTCAGCAGATCGCTCCGGCCTCGTCGGGGGGGCGGCGGGCGTTGACGGGGTGTGCTGCGTTTGGGGACCCAGATATTCGGGTTAAGAAGCCGAGTAGACTGATGTGTAACTCCGGAAACGATTTCTAACTACAACTGGCAGCGAAGGGTCGCCATGATCTTTGATCCCATACTTGGGCTGTTCTCGATAGACATGGGTATCGACTTGGGTACCTGCAACACTCTCGTCTGCGTTCGGGGGCAGGGCATCGTCCTTAATGAACCCTCCGTGGTCGCCGTTAAACGAGGTACCAACCGCGTTCTGCAGAATGGAAATGCCGTCGGGATCGTCGCGAAAGAAATGCTCGGAAAAACGCCCGGGTCCATCAGCGCCATCAGGCCAATGAAAGACGGCGTCATAGCTGACTTCGATATCACCGAAGCCATGCTCGGATACTTCATCCGAAAAGTGCATCGAAGGCGATCTCTTATTAAACCGAGAGTCGTCATCGCGATCCCTTCGGGTATAACCGCCGTTGAAAAACGCGCCGTACTCAATTCCGCTGAACGGGCCGGGGCAAGGCGGGTTTACCTCGTCGAAGAACCGATGGCCGCGGGTATCGGCGCCGAACTGCCTATCACCGAACCGACTGCATCGCTGATAGTCGACATCGGGGGGGGGACCACCGAGGTCGCGATCATGTCACTGGCCGATATCAGCGTTTGCGAGTCGATCAGGATCGCGGGCGATGATATGGACGAAGCCATCGCCGCACACATGAAGAGAACCTACAATCTCATGATTGGCGAGCAGACTTCTGAGAAGATCAAAGTCAGCATTGGTTCCGCCGCACCCATGGACGAGGAGATAACCCTCGAAGTTCGCGGTCGGGACATGATCTCAGGCCTGCCCAGAAAAACTGTCATCTCCTCCGAGGAGGTTCGCGACGCCCTGAAAGAACCGGTCGGAGCGATTATAGACTGCGTCACCCGCACGCTCGAGAAAGCTGAACCCGAACTGGCCGCCGACCTCGTCGACAACGGGATCACCCTTGCCGGAGGAGGCGCGCTGCTCAAGGGCATGGACACAGTCCTGTCCAACGCGACAGGTCTGGACGTGCGAATTGCGGACGAACCCATGTCGTGCGTCGCCAGGGGTACGGCAGTCTATCTGGAGAATCTCGAACTCTGGAAAGACACGATGGAAAGCGACGAAGACGAATTCTAGCCGTAGTAACGCCTTTGCACCTTTGAACGACAGATGGGGATTACATGGATTTCCGGATTACATGGATTAACGACTTTGATTCTGTAACGGCGGTATGTGCCGCCGTGTCGTTGCCAAGGCGTTGCCGTTAATCCATGTAATCCGGAAATCCATGTAATCCCCATCTGGTTTTCGCCGACTACACTGTGATGGAATCGCCTTCCAGCAATGCGACCCTGAGGTGATTCAGAGCGGTCATGGCTGCCCTGAGTCGGACCTGCTCGCGACTCGACCCAAAAACGTGGCGGAACACCTTGTTGGTATTCGCCCCGACCAGACCGATGAATACCAGTCCGACCGGTTTGTCCGATGTCCCTCCGTCGGGTCCGGCGACCCCGGTCAGGCTGATTGCCCAGTCACTGCCAAATCGATCCCGGGCGCATCGAGCCATTTCACGGGCGACAGGTTCGCTTACCGCGCCGCAATCATCCAGCATCTCCTGGGGAACTCCCAGGATGTCGCGCTTGGCGGTGTTGGCATAGCAGACGGCGCTTCCGAGAAAGTATCCGCTGGCGCCGCTGAGAGACGTGATCATCGCTCCAACCATACCGCCGGTGCAACTCTCGGCCAGCGAGAGAGTCTCCCGGCGACTGACCAGCAACTTCGCGACAACTGAGGCAGGTGTCTCGTCGCCGGTTCCGATAATCACCGGACCGAGGCGCCTGGTGAGTTCGACCGCCATCCGGTCGGCGAGAGCAGACGCGGATGAAGCGCTGTCGCCGGTGGCGGTGATCGTCACTGAGATCAGACCGCCGGAAACGGTTGTGCTCACTATCACATTGCCCTGGCGGTCGGTCAGTATGTCGCGCAGCGTCGCGCTGAGGTTGGATTCTCCGAGTCCGAAGACGCGCAAGACTTTGACGGCTACCGCCGACTGCGACGCCGGGAGGAGGTCGATAACCGACGATTCAAACATCGCGTGCATTTCGGCGGGAGGTCCGGGCATGCAGATCACCAGCGACTCACCGAACCTTGCCATGAGCCCCGGAGCAGTTCCGATTTCATTGTCTATTGGCGAGGCGCCCTCGGGAATCATCGCCTGTATTTTATTGGAGGAAACCATCTGTCGGCCGCGACGCCGGAAGAATTCTTCGAGTCTGGCGAGACATTCCTCGTCGAGCACCAGTTTCGCCCCGAGCACATCGGCCAGCGCCTCGCGAGTAAGATCGTCCGGTGTGGGCCCGAGACCGCCGCTGACCAGGACGATTTTCGCCCGTTCGGTCGCGGCGCGAATGGACGAGGCTATTTCAGCGGCATCGTCGCCAACGGTCTGGTGGGAAACTGTCTGTATCCCCGCCGCCAGGAGTTTTCCCGCCAGCCACGCCGAGTTCGTATCAACCGTTCGCCCGCACGTGAGTTCATCACCGGTGGATATCAGTATCGCTTTCATGACACAGATATTACCATTTCCCATCTAAAAACAAGACCCAAAACCCTTGATTTATTAGATTCTGGTCCCAACGACTCCGACAACGGCGTCTTTGCCACGGATTACACGGATAGCACGGATATAGTTACGGCCCTCGTTCCCTGTCTACTATCTACGAACTACTTACTCGCGCAGCGACGGGCTGCCCCCGATTGCCCCGATTGCCCCGTCGGTTTGCCTTTCGCCGTTCACTGATTACTGGTCACTGACAACTGACTACTGGTCTTTACCGCTGATGGCGTTGGGATTACAATGGGCGTTCGGCGTGGCGGGGTTTATTGATAGTTCGCGGTGGTAAGCGTCAGGAGATTGCAATGCAGATGAAGGGCGAGTTTACTGTTGATGAAACGACTTTTAAGTTTGAAAGCAAACCCGGCGGGGGGGAAGTCATTTCAGTTGACGGCGAAATCTGTTCATCCAAATGGAGCCTGTTCGGCGGTAAGCATATCTTTGAATACCAGGGCGATCAGTATTCGGTGAAAGTGAAGCCCGGTTTCAGAAGCATCCGCTTCAAGGTCCAAAAAAACGGCCGCAATACCGCCGCATTAGTATCCGAGCCGCAGGACAAAATCCCGCTCCTGGTCTATTTCGCATGCGGTTGGCCGTTCATCCTAGCCGTTCCCGCGGCCATGATGGGAGGCGCAATTGACGCCGGGATCGCCGGCGGTCTAGCCGGTCTGGCGTTCGGCCTGAGCATAGGCATATACAAATCGTCCATGTCAAAACCGCTGAAAGTCCTATTGGTTCTATTGATAGGCGTCCTGGCCGGCGTCCTGCAGATTCTATTCATACAGCACATGGTAAGCCAAGGCGCCAGCCTGCGTCGGTACGGGGGGAGATAGTAAAGGCTGGCAATTGCCAACTGCCAGTCGTTGAGTAAGCCTCGCCTACGAGAAACACCCCCTAAAAACAAGACCAAAACCGCTTATTTTCTATTTCAAGGGCTGTCGTCGCCATGGCGTAGTCCGGCTTGGGACGACGAAGCTGCAAGCGAAGACGCCAGGACGAAGACGGGACCCCGATGCCGCACTATTTACTATTTCAAGGGCTGACCCCCCGATGCCCTCTCACCGATGCCACACCCGCGACGTCACCGTCGCCAGCGTACGGTTCGAGGCCAGAGCGACTGGCTAACTCTTCTCTATAGGACTCTTTCATTCCTTATCCCAAGCCGCTTTATCCCGGCGCTTTCGCTGACCCCGATGCCTCCAGACCCCTATGCCTCCATTTGGGGAGTGGGTTGACCCGATGACCAGTGACCCGGTGACCCCGTGGATTGACCGGGTGACGTTATGAGCCCGCCAGGGAGCCTTTGGCTCCGATATTCGGCTTCTGCGCCGCCGCCGCATAAAACGATGCAGACAGCAGAACCCACAGAGATGGCAGAACAAGTTTCACTTTTATAGTCACTTCCTGGTACAGCCTACTTGATCTGGTTTTCCTGTCAGTTTATTCAAATTTCATTACTCGATTTTCTTTGAAGACCTTGGTCGACTCCCTACCATTTACAACATACTTAACCGTAAGCTTTTTAGGTCGTCGAGGATGCGGGTTGCCAAATGCTTTGTTATAATTGCCCACGTCCAGCAATCCTCCCGCATTCTTCGCAGAAAGCTTTGACAGCTTACCTGTAACATCAGCTTTTTTCTCGTCAGTACCGTAGGTGGCACTGATTATTGATATCTTGATGGGAGGAGCACTCATCTGCTTAGCCTTTCTCTTCTCCAGAAAGTTCGTAAGATCAGCAGAGAGGTCATCGTTGATTGGCTGTAGGCGGTCGATTCGCGGAGCGTTCTTAATCAGCGCCGGCACGGGCAAGTTGGCTCCGTTAGGATAATCGTCAATCATGCGGATCTCTTTCTCTCCACGATAAACGCAATTGGAGTCAACCCAGGCCATCAGACGTCTGAGATCCACACCGCTGATCTTGACCTTATTGTGCTTGCCGTCACGCACCATCTTGATCAATGGACTGGTATATGACAACACACTCATAGGCTTAATAGGACCAAGTTTTCGACCATTTTGGCCTTCCACAAGAAGCGCACCTGCCAGTCCAAAACCAGGAAGATTCTTCTTATGCCCGATTGGGCTTTTCCAGGCAGGTCCCAGCATAGTCAGATACGGTTCCTTAAAGGGTAATAGTGCAGGATCTTCAATACCGCCTTCCGGAACACCGCCACGTAGGGTCATGTCAAACTTCTTGCGTGCTTTGGGGTTTTTATCGCCCTGGTGACACTTACCGCAGTACTTATCCAGAATAGGCTGACCAAATCTAAGGTAACTGATCGTCGTATCACTCCCCCAGGGCGGCGGCGTGATGGTAGACGGACCACGTTTCATGGCTTTAGCATGACCGCTAAAGGCAACCAGAGTACTACTATTTTGCTCATGACAACCAACACACCCGCGCGCTTCTCCCGGCATAACTCCAGTGAATGAGCGCATGATCTGTACCATGCGGTAGTCTTTATCCAGTAATTGGAAATGCAGCGCCTTACCACTGGGAACTTTAAAGTGAACCGATCCGTCATCCTCCACAGGGACAGTACCCAGGAAGCGTTTTACTCCATCTCGTTGAACAATGGAAACCACCGGGCCGCCATGACCGAACGTCTTGACATTGGTTGAGTAGGTCTTGGCATCCATCTGGATAATCCGCAGGTATTTGGCTTCTCCACGCGGTATTTCCGTCCCCTTATACACGTCGGCGCTATACATTGTCCCCCCTTCTGCTTTCTCACCGGCTTTAGGCCATTTCACAAGGTCTGGGCGTACCGGCGGGCGCTTTCTTACCTTAACCGGCATAGCATACCAAACATTGTTGTCTCCTTTATAGATCAACTCACGGTTACCGTGGATATCCATCAGATAGAGAGAAAATACAGTTGAGTAATTTTTGATAAGATGCCAACCGGTACTGTGTGGCCTCTTACCCCGACCAAGAGCATTCTGATCTTTGGCGCCGCCATCGCGGATGGAGACGAGGAAGTCTTCCTCTCCAAGTGGATAAGGGCTTTTATACGAACTGTAGTTGCCGCTGACATGGTAGTTAGGCGATGCAGGCGGGCAATCCTCTTCAGGATTACCCACTTCAGGCCATGCAATATCGGTAGTAACCTTGCGTATTCCATCCGGAAACTCGCGGCCTTCGCCAACATCCAGAATCCCCAGACTTCCTATGTGGAAAAGGTGATGCCCAACCCCACTGAACATCACTTTGTCTGTACCGGGTATAGGACGAGCCTCTACAAGCATGTCCGGGTAGTGCGAGCGGTTACCCCAGAACACGCGCGTCCCTGTTCCATCCGGATTGGTTGTCCAAAGCCCCTGCAGACGCCATAGCGGCCGTTCTGTATATTCCCAGCGAGTATAGAGCACGCTGCCATTTGGCATCATTGTCGGGAGAAAGTCAGGCTCGTTATTGCGCGATATGATTCTAATGTTCTTCCCATCGGCCTCTGCTTTGGCTAAGACAAATGAAGGAGAAGTAGGCAGGCATCGGACATACGAGTTAGCCCGTGTCGTAGAAAACATGATCTTGTCATCCGGCAGATAAATAGGATCCAGGTCATCATAGAGGCTTTTGGTCAGCTGCTTCATGCCGCTGCCGTCTGCGTTCACTTCAAATAGATCAAAGGATGGACCCGTGCGCTCTTTCTTACAAAACAACACTTTTTTAGCGTCGTAAGAGAGATCAGGACGCCAGACATAGCCGTCTGAGTCAGCAGGTAGAAGGTTGCGAACAGGTGAAGAAGGGTCGAGCCCCTCAAGGATCAGCAGCTTACTGTCACCAGCTTTAGTGTGCTGACCGTTACGGTGTGCCGATTCATGGTTATCAGTCCGCGAGTCAGGGTACGGAGCATCAACCATCAGGACCTTGTCAAAATCTATTACCGGGTTACTGAAAGCGATCTTACGCTTTACTGCTCGCACCTGAAGGTAGAGCTCTTTGGGGTCGGTTTCCGTTTTAAGCTGCTTTTCCAGTTTTGAAAGCTCACTCAGATAGCCGTCCAGCTTGGGAGCTCCGTCCATTTTGCTGATTCGGGCTGCCAAATCTCGCGCCCAGGCAATCTCCTGTGTAATTCTCTTCTGATCCGGATTGTCGTCTGCCTGAAACAACCAGTCAGCTTCAAGCATTTGCTGCCCGACTTTCTGGCTCAACGGCCTGTTCTCGGGTATTTCCGGCCAGTTGACCTCTCTCGTTTCAACTTTGATTTCAGGTCTGCTCTTCTTCTTGGCAGCTAATGCGTCACTAACCGTAGCGAAGAGCAGTAGCCCAAGACACAGCTTTATCGCGGAGCTTACCATTGCTCTGCGGGGTTTCGGTGATCGACGTATCCTCTCACTGAATGCTTTCCTTTCTGAGAAACCGTCGGGTACTCCCTGGGCATCTCCTTTCAGTGCTTCAAAATTAATCATACCGACTCCCTAATATTACTGATAGGAAATTTGATTCCGCGTGACCGTGCGTCGGTGGCCCGGGGGTGAGGGGTTTGGGGAGAGGGGGAGCCTGCGGCACTCGCTTGGCACTCCGCGTTAGCCCTGTTCATCACCTGGCGCATCCGTTTGGTCCGT
>JADHXQ010000023.1 GCA_016782885.1 Phycisphaerae bacterium
CTCGAAGACATGACGGGATTACGAACGCTCTACGTTTCGTGTGCAAATATCACCGATACAGGTCTGACGCACCTAAAGGGCCTGACTGGATTGCAGACGCTCGTCCTTGGTCACACCAAGATCACGGATGCAGGTCTGACGCACCTCAAAGGCCTGACTGGATTGCAGACGCTCTCTCTTTCGTTCACGGGTATCACGGATGTGGGTTTGGCGCAGCTCAAGGACCTGACGGGATTGCGGAGGCTCTACCTTCTTGAGTGCAGGAAGATCACGGATGCGGGTCTGCTGGCGCACTTCAGTGGATTGACGGAATTGCAGACGTTCCGCTAAGGTACGAAAAAGATCACGGACGCAGATGATCCTTAAGATTAATCGCGCCGCCACCGGAATATGAAACGGCGCATAACAAGCGTGTCCAACGGTCGCCTACGGCGCCGATGACACGAAACGTTGGACGCGGACGAGTAATATGACGATGAGACGAGTAATTGTCGGGATCTTGGGTTTGTCGGTGGCTTTTGCTCTTGGTTTTCTAGCCCACCATCTGTTCCATACGGAAGGGGAAGCTGCTACGGTGGGGGATCCCTGGGCTGCGGCGAAGGTCGGGCGCCCCGTCAAGGGCCTGCAAGATGCTTTTCGAGTGGTGGCCAAGGAGGAAGGCCTCCCTGCAGATGACGCTACGGTTTTCAACCTGGCTGCCGACAGTACGATCTATCTCAAATGGGATTCGCCCGCCACTGGTCGACTGTTCGCAGTGATGCCAGAGTACAGGGGTACAGACCGGATCGGCAGTTTTCGGAGTGCCAGCGGGAATGGAAGCATCTACATCTTCCAGGTAACGTCCAGTCAGCCAAGGCTTGTAGGCAAGTCTATGGGCAATTCGTGCTATTTCAAGAAGAACGGGGATGCCATTGAGGCTACTACAACCTTCCATTTATCCGCCACTGAATGGGGCGAGCGAACGTACGCCTGGAATGGCGTAGAGTTTGTCCAGATATCACATACAATGCGGAGTAGGTCCGATGCTCCGAAAGGAACCGAAAGCGTCCAACAAGACGCTCCAGCGGATCCGCCTCCGGCGGACCGCTGAGCTTTAACGTTATGCTACGACAATGATGATTAAGCAACTTAGACAATTTCGGGTCATGGCTTTTGCAGCCGGTTGTGGGGTTATCGTGCTGTCTGCTTTCTTGTGCGGCTGTGATTCTCCCAGAAATGACGATGATGAGAGATTGATCGGGCATTACCCGGATCTGGATGCGAGTCAAACGCCGCTCGGCTACTTCGGAGCGGTAAGTATCAGCGCGCCTTTCCCCACAAACTCAACTGCCCTTCCGAACTTTCCAGGGACGAATCTCGCACCGGTTATCGTGACCGCATGGTTACCCTTGAGCGAAGCGTCACGCCAACTCCCATCGAACTTCCAGTTCCCTGCCAGGGCGTCCTGCACCTCGGTTTGACTGGCGACGACCTCCCCCGGGGACAGCGCCCGCCCATAGACGCGCACCTCGTCGAGATGCCCGTTGAAACCCGGCGGTCTGGGAAAATCAGTAGCGGTGAAACCGATTTTTCCGACCGAGCCCCTGGGATCTTCCTTGGGGTTCAGCCTGCCCTCCCCGTCGTTCTTCCCGTCAACGTAAATCCACTGCCGATTCCCGTCGCCAACCAACGCCACGTGATGCCAATTACCGTCGGCAACCTTCGTCCTTCCGCCAAAACCACCGCTCCACCCAATGTCATAATGGACATGTCCGTTACCGTGGACATATAGCGATTTGCCTCCCGGGATCCATTTGCCCACAGGCATGGTCTTGGCGAAAATCGTTCCGTTTTTTTTTGTGCGTACCCACGCCGTTATGGTGAACTTTCTGGAGAAGTCAGGCAGCAGGTCGCCCGCCGCCGCCGGCGTCGGGTTTTCCGGTATGGGGCTGGTCGAACCCGTGGCCAAATCCAGCGTATGAATGAGTTTGTTGTCCAGATACCCGCGAATAACACTACCTGCCAGTTCGACCCTGACATCGTGCCAGTTGGTGTCCGTTATCTTTCCGTCGCTCTCGATGAGAAATTTTGCACTCTTTCCCGGGTCGTACCTCTCAATCATGTGCTTGGTGTTTATCTTTCCACCAAGATTAAAGTAATAGAAGCGACCCTTGCCGTTATCGGCAAATCTGACCATGAACCCCTCCTTGCCCGATATCTTCCTTGCCTTTACATGTACAGTGTAGTTCGACCAGTTGGGATCACCGAACGTAGCGAATCTGGCCCGACCGAGGTCTGTCTGTCGCATCAAACCACCCCTGACAAACGTCCATTTTCCAACCAACTCCTTAAACTTCTGTTTCGGTTGTTTGACGTTCTTCAGTAAAAATATCCTCTTGCCATCACGGTTCACCGTCAAGTCCTTGAACTCAGCGGACGTATCCCACGTTCCCACACCTACCCTCCCGGTGAGAGCTTTCGCGGCGTTCCGCCTCGCCAATGCCACTTTCGCCGTCTCTGCCGCCGCCGCCGCGGTCGGTGCTTTTCCAGTGGCGACCACGCGAAATCCAATAATCGCATTGTGGTCAATCGGCTTCATGTGGCCCCGGTAGGCGGAACGGCATTTTGACGGCGCTGAAGCCCACGATCCGCCGCGAATCACACGCAAGACACCGCGGGGAATTCCCGCCGGATCGACCACCGCCTTTCCATCCGCACCCGGGGCGTACGGACCAAACCAGTCGCTGCACCACTCCGCGGCATTACCGTGCATGTCGTAAAAGCGCGCAAACTGACCGGCGGTCTTGAAGCTGCCCACCGATGAGGTCGCGGCTTTCCCGTCAGAGTTCCTCACGTCCCCCGAGGCAAATGCGGACGAACCGTCAGCGTAATTCCCGTACTGGTGAAGTTTGGTATCCTCATTACCAAAGCTGAATCGCGTTGCGGTCCCCTGCCTGCAGGCATATTCCCACTGCGCTTCGGTCGGGAGCGAGACCGTCATGCCCCCCGACTTGCTGCTGAGCCACTTGCAGAACGCCATCGCATCTTCCCAACTGACGCACACTACCGGATGGTCAGGCGCCTGTGCAAAGCCCGGATTCCTCCACGATGCACCGGAAACCTTGACCAACTTGCCCCTGACCAGCGCCGTACACCATATCTTCTTCTCGGCCTCGGGCGCCGTCTTGTACTTGGCGGCCTTGGCGAAATGCTCGAACTGCCGGCGAGTAACCTCGTATTGCCCCATGTAAAACGGTTGGGTTATTTCGACGTCGTGAGGCGTTTCATTGTTATCGCGCCCCGACTCGCTCTTGTCCGAACCTATCTTGAACTTGCCCGGTTCGACGAGCAGAAGCGGCATGACCAGACCGCCCTTTTCCGGACGAGCGCCGGGCTGCAGATATATCTTGAGCTCGACGGCGGTGCTAATCTCAGTTTTAAATTTCAGCAGCACGGGATCCTTGGGCGTTGCCTTGAGAAGCGGCGCCAGTTCGCCGCGGGCCTGGTAATAATGCCCGCTGTCCATAAGCTTTCTGACGGACGCGATGGCCTGCTTCGTTTTGGCGCCGGAAGATGCTATCTTTGCGGCCTGGACGGCAGGGGCAAGTAAATCCCTGGCCTGTTTGTAGAGCGTTACGGCCTGGGCGAACTTCCCCGCGGTATGGGCCTTTGAGGCCTCGCTTGCGGCAAGCGTAACTTTCTTCCACGCTTGCCCGCCGTAGTCGTTCAGCAGCTTGATCTCATGCTGTTTCAAAGCATTCTCATAATCTGCGCGGGCAACGGGCAGTATCGACTTGCAGCGCTGATCGATCTGTCCGGCGACTTCTCCCCACAGGTTGTAAGCCTTGACGAAGTCTCCGCGGTTGAACGTCGCTCGCGCCTTGACGGCCATTGCCGCTAGAGGTCCCCACGCTCCGTTGGGCTTTTCTATCGTACCGAAATCGGGCACTGATTCGATTGCGGTTTGAGCCCTGTCCCTAGAAGTCCTTGCCGTTTTCCGCGTCTCCTCCAGCGTCTTGAGTCCCTCGCACAGGAACACGACCCTCTTGTAGGGCTTCATTGCCGCCGCGTACGCTTCCTTCTTGTAGAATTCACCGGCTTTATCGTACTCTTGCCTGCACTGTTCGAGCCTGGCGGCAAAGGTTTGGCCTTTGTCGAAACCCTGGACAGATTTCCAGGCCGCATCGGCCTTCGTGCGGATTTCCACCACTTCTTTCAGGACGACCGAATCACGCTCGTAAACGGACTCGACTATTCTGCTGGGTTTCATATCCTTGTCGAATGCCCGGGCACGCAAGGTCGTTCCGGGCATGACCTCGATGACGCCGGTCCATAGCACCGCATCGGGCGTGGGAATGGACCCGTCCGTGGTGTAGCGAATCTCGGCCTTGGGCGTATCGCACGAAATACTGACCTTTGTGGGACCGGAGATCTTCCGTCCCCGCGGGGAAAATACCGGATCGGCCACATGCCCAACCGCTGTTGCCACCGTCGGAGGAGACCCCGCAACAGGCTGCCTGTTGCCCCTGAAAAACATCGCCCAGGCCCCGACACCCGCGGCGGCAAGGAGCAGCATAACTGCAAACACCACTATTCCAATTGACGATTTGCGGGACTGAGATACCGCCATGGCAAGAGGAATATCGTCAGCCTCCTGAGTCAGTTCCGCACCGGCCGCCCAACATGCTTTGCGCAAATCCTTGAGCAGTTCATCGTAGTCCTGGTATCGCTGGCCGGGGTCCTTTTGCAGCATCTTGTCAATGACCTGAACAGTCTCGAGATGCAGACCGCGGCAGATCTTTATTATGTTTGGGGCGGGCTTCTTCAGGCGCGCGTTCAGAACGGTCTTCAGGTCTGTGCCCGGGAACGGGGGCACGCCGGCAAGTGCGTGGAACAGGGTGGCGCCCAGGGAATAAATGTCCGTCCGGTGGTCCACCGTCGCCCTGAGCACCTGCTCGGGGGCTACGTAATACGGGGTGCCGATCGCCGCATCAGCGTCGAGCTTGCCCGGACCGAATTTCGCAATACCGAAATCCACGAGTTTGGCGCGCCCCTTTTCGTCGAGCACGATATTGTCGGGCTTGACGTCGCTGTGGATCAAACCGATCTCGCTGGCGGCCCGAAGCGCGCGAGCGACACCGGTGGCGATTTCAAGGGCGCGGGCCTCGCTCAACTGCTTCTCCTGGCTCATCACGTGCCCCACCGACCTGCCGTTGACCAGTTCCATCACAATGTACGGTTGGCCCTTCTCTTGCCCGATAGAGTAAATCCTGACCGCGTTGGGATGATCCAGCGACGCCAGCGCCCGCCCCTCTGCCATGAAGTCCTTGACCCGCTTGGGATCGTTGCCCAGCGAGGCCCTCATGACTTTGATCGCGACCAACCTCCCGAGGACCTTTTCGAACGCCTTGTACGTCACCCCCATCTGACCGCGACCGAGTTCCTTCAGCAGGACGAACCCGCCCAGCTTGCCCGGCGCTGAAAACTTGACTTTGCACTCGTCACACTGCAAGGGCGAAAACGCGGGCGCACCCTTGGCGTCCACAACGCTACCGCACTTGGGGCACGCTGTCTTGCCGACGCTGTCAGCCTGGATCTCAATCGAATGCTGTTCCGACATCAATCACCTGCACTACCACCGGACCCAACTAAGTGGAACCGCGAGATATACACAGTATAACGTCAACATGCAATTATGAAAACCCCCGCAGTGTCATGGTAATTCGATTCCCGGTGAATTCTTCGCGCAATAATCCACGCAAACCCGCTGTCAGACCTTGGGCTTCATAGCACGCCTCACCAGCAAAACCGCCCCCAGAAGCGGCAGGTAACACTTGCCCGATATACGTCATATGATTCGATACGTTTTGAGTCCCGATTTGTTCTATCGAGGTGTCACATTTGGTTCACAGGTGCCCACATGCGTAAATTGGCGATATAATCGAAATAATCTGAGTCCGCGAGCGGGGGGTATCGTGGCGCAATTGATGTAAAATTTTGCTGCACAGCCACTTAGTGGGTTCGCTCCGAAGAGTGGCTTCGTGAATGGGGGGTTATTGGAGGTTCACACTTTGTGTGCTTTTGGAGCGCATGTGAACCTGTCGGTTTACGGTTTTTTTGCGGTTTGGCGTTTGGACGCCGGCGTCAGTTTGAAGCTGTATGCGCCCGAGCCGACTTCGAACGTTATGTAGTCGCCATCCCTGCCGGCGGCGGTAATTCCTGCTATACCAGCCACATAAGCACCGCTCTTCCAGATGGTCTTCCCGCTCTCGGTAATCACGGGCTTCCGGTTGCCGGTCACTGGGACGCTGACTTTCCCCGCGCTGCCGGCCGGCAAGCCCACCTCAAGGCCCAGCGAGTCGCCGTCGATCTTCCAACTCGACGAAATCCTGCCCCGCACAGTAGTTATCGACGCCCTGGCGTACTTCAGGCCGCCCAGCACCTGCGGGCGGATGTGAACCTCCCGAAAGCCCGGTATCGTGTCGCCGGGCCCGTAGTATTCCGGGGCGCTGATCCCCGCCAGGTCGCGGTAGAGAAACTCGTCGATCGTGGCCCACATGATCATGGACTCGGCGCCGCCTGCAAGCCCCCACATCTCCCAGATCGTAGTGGCCCCCTGCTTAACCATATATCCCCACCCGGGATACGTCTCCACCGTCGCCACGCGGTACATCAGTTCCCCCTGCCCGCGCCGCGGAAGCGTGTCGATCAGGCACGTCGTGCCCGTGTTGCCCGTATGCAGGTGCCCCTTGTGTTTCTCGGTGATCGTCCGCACAAGGCTATTCAGCACGCCTGACTGGTATCCTTCGGGTACAATTCTCAGCGACAGCGGAAAGACGTTCGCCGTCTGCGAGCCCGTGGCGTACTGGTTGGCGTCCTTCTTGAACCATTCGGTGTTGAACGCCTCGGCGATCTTCCCGGCCAGAGCGGCGTAGCGTTTGGCGTCATCGCTCTTGCCCAGCAGCCGCGCCGCCTTCGACAGCACCAGCGCCCCGCGATAGTAGTACCCCGTCCACACCAGAGGCCGGGGCGTCTCGCGCGATATGAACTGCTCGGCGCCCGGGGCCGATCCGGGCAGCATGTGATCGCCGTAGTGCCCCTTCTTTATCAGGTGCCCCTCGGCGATGGAAGTCAGGTGGTCGATCCACTTCTTCATCCCCGCGTAGTGCCGCTCGACGATCCGCTTGTCGTCGTAATACTCGTGCAGATACCACACCAGGATCGGGTAGTTGCCCCCCCACGCCGGGTCGGACCGGTTAAACGCGTAGCTCGGCGCGACATCCGGGACCGCGCCGTTTTCGTACTGGGCGTCGGCGATATCATCCAGCCACTTCGTCCAGAACATCGGCATGTGCTTCCTCGTATAGAGGCAGCCCGTGATGGTCGCAGGGTCCGTCCACGCCCAATGCTCGCGATGCAGGCAGTCCAGCGGTATCCCGAACAGCCCGTTCGTCATCGTCCACACGACGTTGCGGTGGATCCTGTTGAGCATCGGATTGGAGCATTCGAAATCGCCGGACATATCGACCGCCGAGTAGACCACCCGCCCGTCGAGATCGCCTTTCGCCGGCTTGCCCGGATGCCCCTCGATCTGAACGTATCGAACCGGATGGTACGTGAAGCGCGGCTCGTAGACCTCGCCGGCGGGGTCGCCCTTGAGAGTATAGTAATCCGTCTCCCGATCCCCGCGATGCCTCCGCTTGTCGACCAGCCCGGTATTCTCGAACATCCGCGCGGCGTACTTGATGGCGATCTTGGCGCCCTTGGGCCCCTTGACTCTCAGCCGCGCCCACCCGCCGAAGAGTTGACCCATATCGTAAACCCAGACGCCCTTCTTGGGGTTAGTGAACTTCACCGGCTCGATCGTACCCCTGACCCTGATGGCGCCCATGATCTGCGACTGAAGTTTCCCGCGGGGCGCCTCGCGAGCTTCGGCGGGCTTCCAGCCGCTGTCATCATACCCGCTCGCAGCCCAGCCGGGCTTCTCCAGACGGGCATCGTACGTCTCGCCGCCCCAGATATTGTTCGCCACGATCGGCCCGGAGGCGCCCTTCCACGTATCATCGGTCTTGATGACCACCGCCGCCCCGCCGGGCAGTTCGATATGCATCTGCATCAGCACTCGCGGCGAGGCGCCGTATTTCATTCGCCCCGGCTCGCAGTACCATCCGTTGCCCAGCATCACGCCAACCGCGTTGTCGCCCGCCCGCAGATATTCGGTAACGTCGCGGGTCGCGTAGAGCGTGCGCTTGTGGTAGTCGCTGGTGGCAGGGTCGAGAACGCTGTCGCCGACCTTCCGCCCGTTGATGTACAGCTCGCCCCACCCCAGAGTCGAGATATACGCCCTGGCCCGCTCGGGCTTACCGGCGATCTTGAAGGTTTTTCGCAAGAGCGGCGCCAGCGCCGGCCCGCCGCCGGATGCTTTTCCGTTCCTGGAGGCGTTGCCGCCGACGCTGTTGTCCAGATTACCGTCGAGCTTCCACCATCCGACAAGACCGCTGACGGTGGTTTTTCCATCTCCACCGGCCAGCGCCATCGCCTCGATCTCATCGCCCGACAGCGCGCGGGCGTAGATCCGCACATCATCGATACCGCCCTTGAAGAACTCCGACGACCCGCCCGACGAACCGATATACGCCGCCGCCTTGCCCGAAGTGCCCAACGCACCAGCCGCCTTGCTGCTCCCGATCTCCTTGCCGTCCGCATACAATCCGATCGCCTTCCCGTCATAGTTCGCCACAACGAGATGCCATTTCCCATCCACCAGCTTCGAACGATCCATCGCCGCTCCGCGTTCGACGTACGCCCCGCCAATACCAAGCCCGCACCACAGACCGAACTTGCCGGCGGACTTGCCTATCGCCAGCAGGCACCTGGCGGCGCCATCTTCCTTCCTGTAGATCTCCTGCCAACTGTCGGAGGTCCTTCCCGGTTTGATCCACGCGGCGATGGTTATCGCCCCGGCCGGTTTGAGTTTGGCGTAATGGGCCACCCGAACGCTCTGTCCGGCCCCGTTCAGGACGAGGGCTTGCTTAAGCTTGCCATCGACATATCCGTACGAACTACCGCCCGACAGCCCGATCCACTCACCGGTCCACTCAGCTTTCTTCAGCAGCCCCATCTCGAACTTCGCCGGCTTGCTCCACGGCGAGGGACGCCCCGGTTTATCGAACACGCGAACCTTCCACCAGCACCGCTCCCTTCCCGCCAGCGCCTTGCCCGCATAAACAACGTTCACCGAGCGGGCGGAAGCGATCTTACCGCTATCCCACTTATCGCCGACATTAGCCTTGAGTTTCTCGGCGCTGCTCGCCACCAGGACCTGGTACGCCGACTGCATCTGCCCGCGCTTGTCCGATTTCAGCAGCCACCCAAACCGCGGTTGGGCAACGTCTATCGCCAACGGATTCACAGCATACTCACACGTCAACCCCCCTGCCGTAATACCGCCCGCCTCTTCAGCCAGCGCCAAACCGCCGGCCAGGAAGAGAAGAAGAAAACTAAGAGCGCCCGCGGTTCGTTTCAGCATGGTCTCACCTCATGTGTGTTGGTTGGTGGTAGCATACCGAAAGGCGACGGCGACGGCAACGGCTTTTTGCCACGGATAGCACGGATTACACTGATAGTAACGGCCACGGCGAAGATGCCTACCACAAAAGAACACAACTTGTCACGACGTAGCGCAGCGAAGACGGAAGATCACAAAGAACGGCGCAGGAGTTGTTACGACCATGACGACGATAACAGTTTTGCCCCTGCCATCGCCAGTTGCCAGTTGCCAATTGCCAGTTGCCATGTCGTTTACCCTTACCATTCAAAGATTTAGCAGCATGGATATATATATACCTATATATCAAGGATTTGTATGGTTTTTTAATGTTTTTTATCTTGACCGATCCGCCAGGCTGTGTTAATATAGGCGATGGAGTCAGTCCGCCGCGGGCGGATCGGCAGCGTGCCGCGGTCATATGGATGGCGGAGACTTCGCACAGACGGTTGCAATATTTTCAGTGAAAGTCCCGGGACTGTTTCCCGGGCAATTGAGGAAGCAACATTAACAGACCAGAGGGTTAATGCAAGGTGAACGACGGCGAGGGTCCATCAGTAAACGGCCGAGACGTCAATTGCGTTAGGAGTAGTAAGATGAAAAAGTCGATTACATTGTTAGCCGTAGCCGGATTGGTTCTCGCACTGGCGCCGGCGGTACAGGCCGACATGTTAGGGAATCTCGCAACGGACTACGCCGACGGGACGACCGGACAAACGAGCGATGACGTTGGCATCTCGGGGGACGGCGGAACCTGGCAACTGGCAACTGGCGACGACAACGGCGCGCTGCACGAGAATGCATTTTAGCCCCGGGTGATTACACCCGGGGGATTCGCACGGCAACACAAGGCGCCACACACCAGCACACCGATCCCGCAAGCACATCAAAACCGACTATACGCTTTCGTTACCCATCAGAGATCACAACGAATCCCCCCGGTGTATTCACCGGGGGCGAAAAAAGTGATTAACAAACAACACCACCCAGAACGAGAATGCATTTTAGCCCCGGGTGATTACACCCGGGGGATTCGCACGGCAACACAAGGCGCCACACACCAGCACACCGATCCCGCAAGCACATCAAAACCGACAATACGCTTTCGTTACCCATCAGAGATCACAACGAATCCCCCCGGTGTATTCACCGGGGGCGAAATGGCGGTGTGATGAATTTCCACGGTCGCCGAGCCCATCCCATCCGGACATTGTGACGTTCGACGTACTTGATCCGCGCTCGCAGCGAGGTTTCATCGTAGCAGAACCGCTTATCATACCCCTCGCCCCATATAGGTCGCCCCGCTCGCAGATGCCATCGTGCGGCATCCTTAACACACTTGACAACACTACCCAGCGAGGCTGGCGTGTCGCCAAGAACAACATGCACATGTTGCGACTGGACCGACATCGCATAGATTATCGCTGCCATTCGCGACTGAAGCGACTGCCCGATCGCTTCGCCGATCTCCAGCAAACGCTCATCATCGAAGAGGAACATCGAATGGCTCATACGCTGCTGATCTGCCCGTTCGACTGCGGGGTCAGGTGGCATGAGGCGTCCCGAATCGATCCATCCACGCATATCACCCCGCATCCACGTACCGTATGTGGTCATCGTCAGCATAGTTCCCAAGCTATCGCCCATATCCGAACGATACCACAGCATCACCCTCAAGACAATCACACATTTCGCCGTTACCGATGACCGCCTACTGGCGTTTCTCGACCGCTCTGCGCCGCAGGAGTACCGACCACGCCAGCGGACCGCCCTTTCGGTTGGGGTCCCGACCCTCGAAACGCATTTCGTGCATCGCCTGAATTGCAAAAGTCGATGAAAAATCAGCGACGATTTTGGTCTGCTTGACGCGCGGCGGGCCGTAGTGGCGGGACTCGTTGGCGTTGCCCGCAAGCAGCAGGAACAGCGAACCCTCGCCGGTCAGGCGGCTTACGGTTTGGGCGAAACCGGCCGCATTGTATTTCTGGACGTGGTGATAGCAACCCCGATCGAATATGAAATCGAACGGGCCGATGTCGGGGACGGCCACCGCGTCGGCGACCAGCCATCGCACCTTGACCTTAGCCTTGGCCGCCTGCTTCTCGGCGAACGTCAACGCCGAAGGCGCCACGTCCACGCCGACGACCTTGAAGCCCTTTGACGCCAGGTAAACCGCATTCGTACCCGTACCACAGCCTAGCACCAGAGCACGCCCGGGCTTGACGGCGCCGCTCTCGATCAAACGTTTCAGTTCGCCCGCGGGACGCCCCACATCCCAGCCCGGAAGGCGGGTGCGGCGGTATGTGGAATCCCATCCATCGAGCATCCTGACGCCCTTTGCTCCGTGGGGCATGATACCGGCGGGCAAGAGTCGGCTGGCCAGAAGCTTCTTGCCGTCAGCCTGCGAAACACCGATGCGCCCCGACTCGTCCGACCCAGGCAGGGCGAGCGTAAAGACTCGCTCGCCGAGCGTCAGTTCCACCGTCGCCGAGTCGTCCTTGAGATTCCGGGTGAACTTCGGCTTGGGCGCATCGGCGCCCTTGGCGCCCACGTGAATAACGTGTATGAAACGCCCGGTAACGCGGGCAGCGGTATGGATAACCTCGACAACATGCTTTGATTTGGCGCGTGCGGCTTTTACGCTCGTGCCCTGCAGAAGACTCAGACCGGTAACAACCGCCTTGCCGGAGGCAACGGTGAACCGCCCTTCGCCAACCTTCGGCGCGTCGGCGCAAACCAGCCGCCAGGTGCCCCCGGCCAGAGCATGGTCGTCGATGACGAACGTCGACGGTTTGCAGAAAACAACGCGACGCTCGCCGGAGGCGACCTTACCGCCAATGTACGCGAAGTGCGGATGCTCTTCGTAGGCGGTAATCTTGTCCATGCCAAGTTTCGCCGCGGCCGGCAGGTCGTCGGAGAACTCGCCCAGACGTTTCGCCAGCGCCACCAGATCGTCCGCGCCGAGAACGGGGGGCAGTTCCTTCCCCACTGCCGGTGCGACTATGGCGCAAAGCGTCAGAACGATTACGGCCTTCGAAATCAGATTGCATCCGCGGCTGGATTTGCTGTCGATCATTTGTCGGTCCTCTATCCCTGGGTAACTGGTTATCAGAAACCTGCAGGGCATATTTGACCCGTTGATCGGACGAACGTCCAATTATTTCCCCCCGTAAAACGGTTTTATCGGGTATCAGCCTCGAAGCGTCTCCGGCAGCACCCACCCGAACTTCTCGTAGCACGCCCGCGATTCAGGCGTCACGAGGAAGTCCATGAACTTCTGCGCCACCTCGGGCTGCCTGCAGAACTTCAGCATGCCGACGCCCGTACCGCGATAGACTCGCTGGTCCGCAGGCAAGGGGATGACCTCGAGGCGCTCGTCGTCCATGTGCCCGAACGCCGTCCATCCGATGGCCGCATCCACAATGCCCTCAGCCACCGCTTCGACGATGGCCACACAACCGCTGGCGTAAAATGTTATATTCTCGCGGATCTCGGCGGTAAGTCCGACGCGCCCGCTGACATCCTCCCACAGGCCCTTGAGGCAGTCGATCACCGATATGCCCACGCGAACACCGTCGCGAGTGAGGTCCGCCAACGATGTAACGCCCGCCGGATTGCCCCTGGGGACCACAATGGCCGACTCGCGGTAGGCGATCAGGCATCGCCTGCCCTTGAGGATGATCCGCCTGACCTCGCCGTCGTCCAGCAGGTATTCGGCGCCGCCGACCGCCAGGTCATGCACACCGTATTCGTCTATCTCCACGAGGAAGTCATGCATCCCGGATTCGGCGTCGGCTTCTTCAGCGTTCTGCGTCGCGCAATGCCTGGCGCAGACGCTGATATCCACTCTTATGCCCGTCTCTTCGGTGAACAGGGCGGCGGCGGCTTCAAGCGGAGCGGCACATGCCCTCGCGGAAAATATCTTCACTGATTCGTCAACCATCGGATGATCCTTTCACTTTCAACACATCGGCGGGGTTGTTGTCCGACCGGTCGGTCCGCGAGGGACCGCGTTTCGGAGGCATCATGAACATGCGAACGGCCACGATGACCATTAATACAGCAAACACCTTCCTGAGCCAGTGACCGGGCACATGCTCGATCACCGCAGTTCCTATGAGCACACCCACCAGCGCCCCCAGCACCAGGAAGGCAACCAGTACCATGTTAATCTCAATCGACGGGTTCTGCCAGTACCTAATTGCCCCCAGCAACGCCATCGGAACCATTACCGCCAGGGAAGTCCCCTGCGCCGACTTCTGCGGCAGCATGAATACGGAGACCAGGACAGGCACGAACACGATCCCGCTTCCCACTCCCAACACGCCGCTGAGCAGCCCGCCGGCGAGGCCAAGGATTACAAACGTCCACCACGGATTAGATAGTTGTGCGAGCATAGCAGCATATCCTTATCTTACATTTCCTGATCGGCCTCTTTCCCGGCGCCGCCGCGGGCCCGTTGCAAACAGTAGTACAGAACCGTGCCGCCTACCAGGGCGATGAAGAAGCCCAGATACACTCCCGCCCCGACCAGACCGACCAGCAGCACGATAAAGAAACCCGTCGAATCATTGGCGGAATCAGCCGACAGACACATCAGTCCGATCCCCTCGAACACCAGCAGCACCGCAAGCAGAGACGCCGGGAATATCATGATAAACCCGTAAAAACTGTTGCCGAACAGGCAGCCCAGGATCAGGAAGAACAATCCGTATATCAGCACGGATCCGCCGGTCCGACCGCCGAACGTGTAATGACCGACCAGTCCGCCCGAACCGTGGCAGACCGGAACACCTCCGAAAAACGGCGCGATCAGATTGGCAATACCGTAGGTGATCCCAAGTTTCTTAGCCCTGACTTTGCAGCCGGGGAAGAGATCGCTTACGGTTTGACTGGTCGCGAGAACGGCGTTACCGAGCGACAATGGCAGTTGGGTGACGACCAGTTGGAGCACCATGATGTTCAGGAAGAGACTGTACTCGGGCATCATGAGTTTCGGCAGCCCGGGCGCAACGTGCGGACCGTTGATGAACTCCAGGCCCGCCCCGTTACCATTGCCGTTGCTTCCGATTATCGACGCGACCTCGGCCGGATACGCCACAACCATGAACGCCACATACGCCAGGCCAAGTGCAAGAACAACAATGGCCGCCGGAACCTTCCTGTTGCCCCGCAGCACGAGAACAATCACACATCCGATCGCCGCCAGCACGTAACCGGTCGTTCCGCCGGCGGGCAGGTACTTCTGCATCGCCGCCATCGCCAACTTGATACCCAGACCAAACTGCAGTCCGCGAATGACGACTTTCGGCACGGCACGCTTGATCAGGCAGAGGCTTCCGGTGATGCTCAACAACAGCATCGCCGCACCCGCCAGCAGCGCAGCGGCCGCAAGAGTTTCTCCGTCAATCGCATGCTTCGTGCCGGCTGCGGCGATCGCGAAGGTGGTCATTGCTTTCATCGGCTGGACGGGAATCGGCAGCCGATAAGCCAACGCCGCGAAAACCTGACATGCCCCAAACAGCATCAAAACACTGCGAGCATCAAGGTGGCACGCGGGAATCAACAGTAAAATGAGCGGAATATCAGTACCCACATCACCGAACGCACCGGCAAACTCGTTGCGGTCGAAGCGAAGAGGCAATCTGCCTTTATTCTCTTTATTTATCGATCCATCTCCGTACCGAATCTTATTGCAGCCAGGAAGCCCAAACCTCAGCACCCCATCATAGGCGGCATTCTAGAGGAAAATCCACTCGAAATCCAGAGTAGTTACATCGGATATATGCCCCCGCCCAGATCGACATGTCTAACCTCTCACCCCTGATCCGCGGTCACAGGCGCCACGGCGGGCGCATCGGGCGCTTCAGCATCCCGTCAGCGTGTTCGTCGCCGATGAACTGTTCCTTGTCCGGATCCCATTTCAGCTTGCGCCCGAGGCGCATGGCAATGTCGCTGAGCTGCACCAGCGTGTCGGAACGGACCGCCACTTCGACCGGCGCTATGGTCCGGGCGCGGGTCTTGATGCAGTCCAGGAAGTTCTGCTGGTGATGCGTGCTGACGGGGAGATGCACTTCGCCAGGCCCGATCGGTTCGCGCAGCAGCGATTTGGGATTCGCGTCGGGCCTTCCGCCAAGATGCCCTTCCTTGACGAACACCCACCCGTCAGGCCCCTCGAAACGAACGCCCATCGGGTTTCGTTTACCGTCGGTGAAACGCATCGTAACGCCGTTGGCATACTTGAGCTTCATGTCCCAACCGGTCGCACAGTTGCACAGGCCGTCGTCCGGAAATTCGCCGATGCCCTCGATCTCTACCGGACCGGTGAGCTCCGTACCCATTCCCCACTGGGCCATGTCAACGGTGTGAATACCGCATCCGGCGATGAAGCCAAGCGCATAATCGCTGATGTGGAACCAGCCGCCATGGTTGCGAACGCGGTTTTCCGTGTACGGTTCCCAGGGCGCGGCGCCAAGCCACATGTCATAGTCAAGCCAGTCGGGCACGGGCTGCGTCGGATAGTTCGGCGAGGCGTGGCTGAATCTCGACGCCACGGTGACCGTGTGTATCTTGCCCACCCGCTCGCTCAGGGCCATTTCGCAGGCGAAGCGGGTGTTTCGATTCGAACGTTCCTGCGTCCCGAACTGGAACACCCGCCCGTATCGCTGCACGGTATCGCGGAGCACCTGCCCCTGTTCGACGCTCATACCAAGCGGTTTTTCCACGTATACGTCCTTGCCCGAGCGCACGGCCTGAAGCGCGGTCAGAACGTGCCAGTGATCGGTCGTGGCGCTTACCACCGCGTCGATATCGTCGCGGGCGCAGAGTTCCCGGAAGTCGTTGTAAGCGATGCACGAGTTCGTGCCGTACTTCTTGTCGATCCAACTCTTGGCCCGGTCGCGCTGCTGCTTCTTGACATCGCAGGCGGCAAGCACATGCGCGTCTTTGAGCCCCATGAACGCGCGCAGCAGGCCCGACCCCCTGCCGCCGACGCCGATGAAGCCCATCGTGATCCGCTCGCTCGGCGCCTCGGCGCCGAATACCGACGAAGGCACGATCGCGGGGAGTCCAACGATTGCCCCGCCGACCGCTGCTGTCTTGAGGAAGCTTCGTCGCGTGACGTTCATTTGTTTTGGCATGGGCATATCTCCTGGCAGAAAATCGACATTTCTTACGGGAACCGCATACCGAGAGTATACGCACAACCCGCCTGCCCGATCAAGCACATATCGGCAGTGCCACACTTGGTTCACGCTTTCCGCGGCGATTCCCCACCGGCTAGCCAACAACCACCTGTTACTCGATCTCGTCGCCGATCCCGTTGGCGTTCTTGTCCGTCACGTCCGAAAGCGGGTTGTTGACGACGGCCTGCCAGGCGATCTTTCGGAAGATCGCGTCCAGCTCGTCGTTGTGGAACTTGAGCTTCGTCTCGATCAATTCGGGCGACTTCCGGTAGAGCGTCGCGTAGAAGACGTACCCCTCGAGGCGGTCCATGCCGACGCCGAGATGCCCGCCGTCGCTCCAGATCGAAGGGCTTTTCCCGTCGGCCTTTCGGTTGAGCCCCTTGACGCCGGGCAGCTTGCCTTTGAAGTAGAGTTCCAGCGCCGCCATCATCGCCTCGCGGGTCGCCAGGACGTGGACTTTGTTGGGGTGTCGCTTGTCGATGTCGGCGATCAGTTTCGTGAACGTCTTTTTCATCTTCGCGGCGCGGGCGCGGAAGTTTTCGATTCGCGGTTCGCGGTCGGTCTCGCCGAATCCGTCGGCCCATTGCGGCCAGGCGTTGAAAACGTAGAATTCCATCTTCTCATTGAACTTCATGCAGAAGTCGATCCAGGCGAAGTAGTACTCCGGCCGATCGTTGGTGTAGCAGCCCCAGATCATAACGTCCCACTTTCCGGTGGTGATCGCCGACATGCACGTGGGCTTCGGTTTGCCCTTGTAGGACAGGATTCCGTTTTCCCTTTCCCACATCATGCGGATCCCTCCGGTCTCTCCGCCGCTGTAGTGCGTTCTGAGACGCTGCTCGAGACCGGCCGCTTTGGCGATTTCCGGAAGCGTTCTGTACGCCGGCGCCATCCAACTGTGCCCGGTCCCCACGATTCGCAGACCGGTGGACCTGGGATAGCTCAGCGGCGCGCGGCCCATTGCTTGAATCTGCTTTGTCGACTTGAGATACGTGGCATCGCGGACGGCCGGCGAGTCGTCGTTTTTGTACCCGAGCCACGGCGTAGGCACCGGCCGGCTGGTGCGATGTCCGGCCCGCGGGCGCTTGAACCCCCCCGCTTTCGCCGCTTTCCCGTCCGGCGCAGCCGTTGGCTTGCGTTTGGCTCGTGCGGCGATCGCGTCGCTTAGTTCCTTCGGCGTGATCCGTCCGTTGGAGTCGGCGTCGATCCGATCGAAGAGCCTCCCAACGACCCCGGACGCTTCGCTGCCGGTGATCGCACCGTCAGCGTTCTTGTCCATACCCTCAAAGATGCGTTGGGCGAGCGCCCCGACGGCCGCGGCCTGCTCAGCCTCCGCCCCACCAGCCGGCGGACCACCCAAAGTCAACACAACGCCCAACGCCAGGATCAGCGATACACATTTCATCCAAATTCTCCAAGCCGCCATTGCACTCGCGGGGATTATGCGGCGATTGTATCCGCCGCGGTGCCCAATGCAAGAGCGATCGGATGCGGACGGGAGCGGCGAATATCCAACAACGGTCGGCGGACGCCCCCTTGAGACGACGACTTATCACGACGAATTGCTATGCCGCAAGCAGACTGACCCGGATATTTCACCATGTTTTCCGCGTCGGCGGATGCCTTTGTCAAAAAACGCCCTGGCGTCGTCCGATTTCGCCTTTTCTACTCGGAATATCGACCAATATACCTTCGCGGAAAACCTTCATCGTCCTTGCGAACGCACCGCCATGGCGCGGGGCCGGTCCGGGGCGCTACTGCCTTACCGTATGGCTCTGGCACCTGTCCGCCGGAGGCGGATCCCCTACTCTCCGCCGGCGCCCGGCGTATCTCCCGGGAATTCGGTTTTCAATATTCGCGACAGTTCATGCGCGATTTTCGCGTGCTCGACGCGATCGACGACGTTCTCGTTTTCCTGCGAATCAATCCGGTGATCGTACAGTTCCCTGGCCGCCAGGTCGCCGGTTTCCCAATCAAACCACTCGACGTAGCGGTATTCACTGGTCCTGATGGTGTAGCCCATGTAGTCCCGCCCGTCAGGCGCCCGCCATATTCCCGATCGAAGGAACTGGCTCCGCGCGGCGGTCTTCCCCGCCCGCCCCGGATCGCGCATTACAGGAACCGCGCTTTGTCCTTCCAACTCGCCGGGTGCATCCAGGCCCGCCAACTCGCACAGCGTCGGATAGACGTCGACAAACTCGACGAACTGAGAACATACCGCCGGTGCGATCCCCGGCGCCCGGACGATAAGCGGTACGCGGGTGTCAGTCTCGAAGTTCGTCATCTTGCACCAACTGGCGTGCTCGCCAAGCTTCCAACCGTTATCGCCCCACAACACCACTATCGTGCTGTCGGCGATACCAAGCTCGTCCAGCCGCGCAAGCAGCTTGCCCACCTGCGTGTCAACGTAAGTGACGGACGCGAGATAACCGTGCTTCAGGAGTCTCGCGCCGGACTCGTCCAGCCGGCCTTCGAGCGGATGCTTCACGTCGCGCATGTCGGTATAACCTGTCAGTTCGCGAAGAGTATTCATCGCCATCGGCGGAACGTTGATCGGCGGGTAATCGTTTTCAGCCGGCGGGATCTTGTCGCGGTCGTACATGTCCCAATATCGCCTGGGCACGTTGAACGGAAGGTGCGGGCGATAGTAGCCCACGCCGAAAAAGAACGGTTCGTCACGGGCGCTCAGCTCGCCGAGTTTTTCGATCGCGACGTCGGTCTGGGCGCCGTCGTAGTAGGCGTCGTCGGGCACGTCGGGCGATTCGGTCGCGCTGGCTTTGAGATACCACTTGCCCAGCGGATCGATGTAACGTTCACGGCGCCCTTCGGCGGTGATTTCGGTTTTTCTCCGCTCGAGGTACTCGCAGTTATCGTCGTCGCGATAGACCGCGTCGGGATCGTACGGGTATCCGTCGATGCAGATTCGCGGTTCGGACCACGAAAGCGGATCGGGCAGGTCGTTGTGGTATATCTTCCCGATGGCCGCACAGTAATACCCCGATCGCATGAAATGCTGCGGCAGCGTAACCACGCCGGGCGCCGTATCGCGAAAATGCGTATGCAGGTCCCACACGCCTATAGTGTCCGGCCTCATCCCGGTCATCAAACTCGCCCGCGACGGATTACACACGCCCGATTGACAATAAGCCCGCGTAAAGCACACCCCTCCCGCCGCCAGGCGATCGATATTGGGACTGATCACGTAACCGGTATCATAACAACCAAGCTCCGTCCGCAAATCGTCAACGGCGATGAACAGCACATTCGGACTTTTACTCGCAGATTCCATAGCGAGTTATTCTCGAATGAACCAGCCGTCGATGCAAGACCCTGCCGCGACATTTTCCATTGAACGCTGACAGGTGAGTCAGATGAGGCGGTCCTTCACTTAGGGATCTGCGCGGGGGCGCCGTGCTCCAAATTACGGCTCTGAATTCCGGGTAAAATTCCGGGGACAATACTCAATACTACAGCGCAAAGTAACGCGGAAGAAGCCATCAGCCGTTCCGCCTGGCGGATCTCCGAGAGGACAAGCTGTGTGGAATTGCTGGGAACTGATAACCGATCACTTCTTCCTGGTTCTGCCCAGCACATCTCGCGGGCGCGGGCCTCCGGCTGGGTAGGGTTTGCGAAACACTTTCTTCGTATCGCCCTGGTCCTTCATCCACTTGGCCAGCATCGCCTTCAACTCCCGCCGATCCTTCCGGCGCCCCGGATCGTGCGCGAGATTCCTCTGCTCCAGCGGATCGGCCTCCAGGTCGTACAACTCCTCTGCCGGGCGGACGAAATATCGGTTCACAATCGCCGCGGCTTTCGGGTCCTTCTTCGCCGCCGCATCCCACGAATTCCAGTACGCCCCGGCGCCGTCTTTCCGCAGAATGTCCGAATGGTTCGAGTGTTGACAGTCCGGTCTCAGGTTCATGATATACTTGTACTTCTCCGTCCGTACGCTGCGAATCGGGTAGACGTTCAT
Source organism: Phycisphaerae bacterium (assembly GCA_016782885.1). Classification (GTDB taxonomy): domain Bacteria; phylum Planctomycetota; class Phycisphaerae; order SM23-33; family SM23-33; genus BS750m-G57. The sequence continues at coordinate 20,681 of JADHXQ010000023.1, forward strand.
TACGCCATCGCCGCTGTGTGTCGTGAAGATCGCCTCGCGATGCCTGCTCGTCTTTCCGCTGAGGACGTCTAAGAACGATTTTCCGTCGATCCCCTCGGGCGCCTTCCCGCCCGCGGCCTCGATCAGCGTCGGCAGCAGGTCGATCCAACTGACCATCGCCCCGGTCCGCGCGCCCGCCTTGACCCTGCCCGGCCAGACGATCAGCATCGGAACGCGCACGCCCGCGTCGTACAGGTTCCACTTCCCGAAAGGCCACTGCCCGCCGTGATCGCTGGTGAACACGAATATGAAATTCTCGCCGAACTGTTTCCGTGCGATTTCCAGACAGCGCCCCATGTCGGCATCCATGTTCGTGATGTCCGTGTAATACCGCGCCTGGTGCAGTCGCGTCTCGGGCGTGTCCACGAAATACGGCGGTAGCGTCACCTTTTCCGGATCGTACGCTGGTTCCTTGATCCAGGGTACGTGAGGGCGGCGATCGCCCATCAGCAACACACAAGGTTTTTTCGGCGTGCCTCGGTCCCGCATATTTCTTTTATCAAAATACTCCGCCACGTCCTCGGATATACCCATCTTCTTCGGGCGGTAGTAGTCGAACTTGTAGACCGGTTTGTTCGCCCCGTGCGCCACCTTCCCAAAGCACGCGATCTCGTAACCCATATCCTTCAGCACGCCGGTCAGAAACTTCACGCCTTTCCTGGGATAGGTGTGATTGGCCTGGGCCCCGTTACGCGCGGGCATCAGAGCGGTAAGCAGCGCCGCCCGGCTGGGCGCACATGCAGGAGAAGCCACAAATGCATTCTCGAACGTCATCCCGCCTCCCGCCAGTTTCTCCATAGCGGGAGTCCTGACATCCTTCGACCCATAAACAGGCGTATCCAACCGTCCCATATCGTCAGAGAAGAAGCAGACAATGTTCAGCGCCCCCCGCTTGGCCGCCATCGCCCCGCGAGCGCATGTTATCCCGCCCAGCACCGCCACAGCGCCACACCGAAGAAAATCTCGTCGTTTCATATCAAAGCTCCAAAATCCAGGGGCTGTCTCTGGTCTATCAGACTTTACACGAATACCCCCGAACTGTTGAGCTAAATCCGGATTCCCATCGCACCATAATTCTACTGGCGCTCTCCATCAGCGTGACTATCGGGATTCACTATTCTTCATTAGTTGTAAAACCTTTACGCAATTACCAGAACCCCCTTGATCGGTCACACGATAAAAGGTAAAACCACCGCACAATTCCGTATCTCGTAAATAGCGGGCTACGATTCAGACAACGAGAGGTTCAGGATGTGTAAAGTTCTTTGGGGATCAATATGACAGAAATGATTTTCGGGATAGCCGGTGGGCTGGGGCTGTTTTTATACGGTATGATCCAGATGTCGGAGGGCCTTAAAAAAGTCGCCGGCACAAAACTCAAAAACATTCTCGAATCAATGACAAAAAACCGCATCGTTGGTTGTTCTGTCGGTGCGGGCATCACGGCTTTAATCCAGTCGAGTTCCGCTTCAACGGTTATGGTTGTCGGTTTTGTCAACGCGGGGCTGCTCACTCTCAAACAGGCAATATCGGTGATAATTGGCACCAATATTGGGACGACCGCAACGGCGTGGCTGGTTTCAATGTCTGGCTTTGAATTCAAGATTACGGCGTATGCACTGCCTGCAATAGCCCTCGGCGTAGGGTTGCAGATGTTTGGAAGAAGTCGAACGGTCAAAAACATAGGGGAAATCATCATCGGTTTCGGCATCCTGTTTATCGGGATCAGTTTTATGAAGGGTGCGTTTGACGGACTGGAAAACAGTCCCGGGACACATGCGTTTTTTGTGAAGGTCGCGGGCAATCCGGGCCTGGCGATCCTGGCGGGGATGGTTTTGACAATGATGATTCAAAGCAGCTCGGCGGCCGTCGCCAGTATTCAATTGCTTGCTATGGCCGGAGCGTTCGGAACCGATTGGAATATAGCGCTTAGCGTGGCGATACCATTTACTCTGGGCAGCAATATAGGAACAACCATAACAGCCCAGCTTGCGGCGTTGCGGACAAATCTGAATGCACGGCGAGCGGCCTGGGCGCATACGATGTTCAATGTCATCGGCGCACTTATCTGTGTGTGCTTCATAGGGTGGATCGCCAGGCTGGTTCGTATAATCGCACCGTGGGAGCTGTCGGCGGTGACCATCGGGGCGTCTATTGCAGTTGCTCACACCACCATAAAGATTTTCGAGGCGATGTTCTTCCTGCCGCTGACAGGAGTGCTGGAAAGAATAGTAGTAAAACTCGTGCCGGAGAAACCCGGTGACCTGGTGGTCCGCCCGACGGTGTTGGAGAAACATCTGCTCGCGACGCCGGAGCTTGCCATGGACCAGGCCCGGCGTGAGATAGTGCGAATGGCGCAGGCATCGAAAAGAGCGGTTATTCAAGCCATCGAGGGTCTCCTTGGAGATAACAGGAGAAAGCTTGACAGGGCGCGGACAGCGGAAGATATAACGGATGCTCTTCAGTATGAAATCACTTCGTATCTTGCAGCTTTATCAACGAAGGAGCTTTCCGAAGAAATGTCGGTACAATTACCGGTGCTGCTGCATACTATTAACGACCTCGAACGTGTCGGCGACCATGCCGTCAATATTGCCGAGATTGCGGAGCGAAAAATAGAGCATAAGCTTTCCTTTAGCAACTCCGCACTGGACGAGGCTGCTCAATTGGAAAAAGAGGTGGAGCAGATGTGTGATTATATCATAACGGCTCTGGAAGATAATAATATTGAGGCGGCGAAATCGGCCCTGGTTAATGAAGATAACCTTAACAAAATACAGATAGATTTCCGTCGCAGCCACGTTCGGCGCATGAGCGGAGGCGTGTGCTCGGCTTATACAGGCCTGATATTTATCGACCTGGTTGACAACGTCGAAAAAGTCGGCGACCACCTTGCCAATATCGCACAAGCTGTAATAGGCGGACTGCAGTGGGAGGGGGATGAAGGTAAGGCTCTCCCCGTACCTGCCGAACCCCTACAAGTAGTATGACGCACAGGCGCAATATAAGTTCCCTGGCTCGCCGGCTGGAAGCCGGGACAAGAATCCCGTTGTCCCCGGGGAGTCAGGCGGCGTATACTCTTGGTCAATGGATAGAAGCGAAGAAATACGCTCGTGGGCAGCGGACATCGAGTTCGAGCGCGTAGGCCCGGTGAAGCGCGCGCTGAAACGGGCAGTGGTGAATCCGCTGGTCAACTACATACCCGCCGGTGCGATGAAGTCGGTATTGCGATTCAGCAAGAGCGAGTTGGCGCAAGCCAACTGGACCGATCCGGGCGGATGGAAGTCGATGGTGATCAGCTACCACGGTAAGCCCACGCAGATTGCCGACAAGTTCATGGTCAACGGTAGCGCGATGAGCATGGCGCTCCGCAATCGCCGCCTCCTGGCGGCAAGGCTGCTGTTTAAACTCATCGAACAGGCCGACGCCGCCGGCGGCGACCGCGGCGTCCACGCGCTGTGCCTCGGGGCCGGACCGGGCAGGATCATCATCGACGCCCTGCTCGAAGCGCCGGAAAGTTCGCATGCGACGCTGGTGGACATCAGCTCCGACGCCTTTGAATACGGACACCGGCTCGCCGAGAGCTGCGGTGTGGGCGACCGCGTCAAGTACGTCAAGGGCGACGTGCGAGACGTCAAGGACATGCTCGACCCCCCGCCGGTGGTCGTCAAGATGATCGGTATCTGCGAATACCTCACCGACGAGCAGATCGTCGATATAGCCCGAGCCCTCACCGACGTGATGGCCACCGGGGGATCCGTCGTGTTCAACAGTATTTCCACCGCCCACGGTACAGACCGGTTCTTCCGTCGCGTAATGGGTCTGCATATGATCCACCGGAGCCCCGAGCAGTTGTCTGCACTGTTCGCCCAGGCGGGCTTCGAGAATTTCGTCTCGATTCCAGAGCCCCTGGGCGTTTATCATGTGATCGTCGGTCGTCTCGAAGGTGATGAAACCTGAGAGTAAAAGGAATCTACCGCCAATGCCCACGATCTCAGTGCCATGGGTCGACAACGACCTTTCGATTGAATTGCCCGCTGACTGGACCCTCCAGCAGACAGCTCACAGCCAGTTGAGCCCCGGGCAGGAAGCCTGGCCCGACCGCCTGGCCTCGGCGCTGCACAAGCCCGACACCGCACTACCGCTGGAAAAACTGCTCGCCGCCCGCCCCCGCGGTCGCATTGTCCTGGTAATCGAGGACATCACCCGCCACTCGCCGGTGCCCCGGATTCTGGAAACGGTGATGCGCGAGATCCGCCACGCGGGGGTCTCCGACGAGCAGGTCCAGGTCGTCTTCGCCAACGGGATGCACCCGCCAATGACCGACGACGAAGCCGCCGAAAAACTCGGTCCGGAAGTCGAAAACCTGAAGTGGCGAAACAATCCATGGCACGATCGCAACCAGTACGTCTCGGTGGGATCGGCGGGCAAGATCGACTACCTCGTCGACAGGCAGGTCGCCGGCGCCGATCTGCGAATCGTTATATCCGCAGTCTGCCCGCACCTGCAGGCCGGTTTCGGCGGCGGGTTCAAGATGATATTCCCCGGTTGCAGCCACCTCGATACGATCCGCGAGCTGCATCGCCTCGGACTCACCAGGCGGGCGAAACAGATGGTGGGCACTGACGCCGAAAAGAACGCGATGCGGGCGGCGATAGACACCGGCGGGAAGCTGCTCGACAAATACGGCGGCGTGACGTTTGCCGTGCATTACATGCTCGACGATGCCGACCGACCGGTTCACATCGGAGCGGGCGACCCGATTTCCACGCAGCGAATGCTGGCCAAGCAGTGCTCGATAGCATGCGGGATACTCACCCCCACCCCGCTGGCAGACGTCCTGATAACCAACGCGTTCCCGCGCGATTTCGATCTGTGGCAGTCGTTCAAGGCGGTGGCCAACACCCGCTGGGCCGCTCGACCCGGAGGCGTGATAGTATGCCTGTCCCGCTGCGAGGCCGGGCTCAACGGTATGGACCCGCCCAAGTGGCCTCTCAGTGCGGCATGGACCAGGCGCATAGTCAGGTGGCTCGGGCCAGAGGCGCTCTGTTCGCTGATGCTGCGAATGATTCCACGGCTGGCGGGGGACGCCGGGTTCTTCGTGCGAATGGGCCTCCAGACGATTCACCGCAATCCGATTTTCCTGGTGGCGCCGACCCTGCACGAAACCGGGGCGAACTTCCCCGGGCTCGAAGTATTCGCCACCGCCGACGATGCTTTCGCCGCCGCTGGAAAACTCCTGGGCAGCGGTCCGCAAAAAGTAATCGTTTTCCCAGCCGGCGGAACCACCTTCCCCGTACCCACCGGAGGCCCGATCGGCAGGACACCCGCCTGAGGGGCCTAATGGACGACCACTCATCCCCGACAACCCTGACCATCCCCGCACTTCGCTCGGGCGGCGTAATGCTCACCTACCGCTGCACGAATAAGTGCAAACACTGCCTCTATCGCTGCTCGCCTCAACAGGTGGATACCTGGATGTCACTCGATCTGGCCGAGCAGGTCTTCGCAGCCATGGCCCGCGAACCGCAACTGCGCGACGTTCATATCGCCGGCGGAGAAGCAACGCTGAAAATGGATCTGCTTGCCGACGTGATCGCCCTGGCCGTGCGGATGGGAGTGAGCCTGAGTTACCTCGAAACCAACGCCATGTGGTGCACCGACGGCGATACCGCCCGCGAGAGTTTCCTGAGGCTCGCCCGCGCCGGTCTGCCCGGCGTGCTGGTCAGCGCCTCGCCGTACCACAACGAGTTTGTCCCGTTCGTCCGAACGCAAACGTGCGTCGAGGCCGCAATCGACGTGTTCGGACGCGGCGGCGTGATAGTCTGGATACCGCAGCTCTACCAGGCCCTGGCGCAAATGCCCGCCGATCGGACTAACACGCTGGCTGAATTCTGCCACGCTGCCGGATTGAGCGATGAGATCGGAGCTGTCGGGCGCATCTACGGCCTGATACCCGGCGGGCGGGTGCTCGACGAGCTTCGCGACTGCTATCCGGCCCGCCCGGCGGAGGACTTTTCCTCGTGTCGATGCGATGGCGAACTATACAACACCAGCCACTTCCACATCGATCCGTTCGGTAATCTGTTCACCGGCCTCTGCCCGGGAATCGCGGCCGGGAAAATCGGCGACCTCCACCCGCAAATCACCGCAGAAAACCATCCTGTATTCTGGCATCTGGCCACCGGCGGACCCTGCGCCCTGATGCAATGGGCCCGCGACCACCATAACTACCAGCCCCAACGCGACGCCTACATCTCCAAATGCGACCTGTGCACCGACATCCGCCGCCACCTGCACGCCCTCGGCGGATTTGAAGAGATCGCACCGGATACCTTCTACGCCAACTGACACCCGGCCGCGGCAATCGCATCTAACGTTAAAGCTCAGCGGTGCGGTCTTTTCGCGTCCGCTGGAGCGTTTTGTCGGCTTCTTTTTACTGTTTCGGCATACGCTTTGGCATACCTTTTCCCAAGCATGATATAGGATTTCCTGTCGAAATGGACCATATGACGGTCTGGCGACGAACAGTCCGTTGACTCAGCAAATCCTGTGTTCTTCACCTTCTTTGGCAATGAGCGAAGAACTGCGCGTACTTTGTCTATTCTTTTCACCCGGTCCGGTTTGTTGTGATTCTTGCCCGTGCCGTAGAATTCCGCAAGGTTTCCCACAATGAAAGGCAGCTTATCGTCCGCCAGGTCTTTCCGCACATCTGCTATGAGTTGCCGCAGCTTTTGGTCGTAGGAATCGGCTTTGGGTTGCGTTACGGTGTCTGATTCTCCCTGGTGCCATAGCACCCCCTTGATAGTACCTCGCGTCATAGCGTGTTGGGCTTTCTTGATTGCATTAGAGTAGGTTGGAGTCCCCTTTTTCAGTTTATCAATTCCAGCCCCTCCCCAGGCAACGGGTATCAACCCAACGGTAACGCCGGGTTTGTCTTTCAGGTACTCTATCGCAAAGGGAATGCCCAGCCCGAAGCGATCTGACTTGAGTCTGTTATGAAGCGGATGGGCGGCCGGTCTCCATCTGAGCTTCCCCTTCGTGGGCAGTTTCACCACATAGGGGACCGGTTTCCGATCTTCAGCCAACATCATGGCATATCCGGACATGTTGGATTGCCCCATCAGGAGGAACACATGAAAGTTCTCTTTTGATGAAGGAATCTTCCGCGCTTTTGCATCTTGCTTGCCATCCGCTGCGAGCACCGAACCAGATAGCAGAGCACACAATACAACGCACAAGGGGCCAGTCACTTTCATTTTCAATCTCCGTAAGCCAACAGTTGATTGAACGGAATTCCGTTTGTCGGGGCCATTGCCATGCTGAACGGAAGAAGCAGATTCCGTGCCGGCACACATCCGGTCTCCAGCAGGCTGGGGACAAATCGACTTTCGCTGTGATTATCCGCTGTAAATGCGACCAAGGCAAGAACTTCTTTGGGTGCGCAAAACGCGGGGCTGTCTGCGGCGAACAAATGGGGTCACCGCGAGCTACACTATGCGCTTTATCCAGCTAGAGATCAGTAGCGGACGTAGAAGCGGCGAGACGCCGCTTCTACGATAACATCCTGGCGCCAGAGGCGGTTGTTACCTGTCGGTCAGCAGTTTCATCGCCTCGGTGCGCGTGGCGAGGTTTGTTTTGAACAGGCCGCGCATTACAGACGTCACCATTTCAGAACCGGGTTTCCTGACGCCTCGAATCGTCATGCAGGTGTGCGTGGCTTCCAGGATGACGCCGACCCCGCGGGCGCCGAGCTGGTCCATGAGCGCGTCGGCGATCTGGCAGGTCAGGCGTTCCTGCACCTGTGGGCGGTGGGCGAACGTGTCGACCACGCGGGCGAGTTTCGAGACGCCCACTACCTTTCCGTCCGGAAGATACGCCACGTGCGCCCTGCCCATGAACGGCAGGAGGTGATGCTCGCAAACCGAGTGGAACGGGATATCCCGCAGGATGACCATCTCGTCGTACCGCTCGTCGAAGTGGACCTTCAGATGCCTGCCGGCATCCTCGTTCATCCCGCTGAACAGCTCAGCGTACATTCGCGCGACGCGGGAGGGGGTGTCTTTGAGGCCCTGGCGGTCGGGATCTTCACCGACGGCAAGAAGTATCTCGCGGACGGCGAGGGCGATTGCGTCAGTATCGATTTTATGCTCTGGTTTCGCGTTATCACTCATGGTGATCCTTATACCCGCCGATATGGGGCTGAGTCAAATCAGAATCACTCCGCCAGTCGCACCGCGGCGGTGGCTGCGTTGCGAATGAACATGTCGTACTTCGCCCGCCTGATCGCCCGCCCGCGCGTGGCGAGGTCCCAGTCGTCGGCGCTCCAGGCCTGCACGTCATCCAGGTCAAACTCCGAGGCGGGCGAGGAAGTTAGCTCCACGTCGCCGGGCGGAAGCCCGCGATTGTGCGGGCAGACTTCCTGGCAGAGATCGCATCCGTACAAACCGCGATTAAACTTCCGCATTTCTTCGGTGGCATCGCCGCGATGCTCGATGGTCAGATAGCTCAGGCACTTTCTCGAATCGACCAGGCCGTCGTCGTGCAGAGCGCCCGTGGGGCAGGCCCGGATGCATGCGTCGCAATCGCCGCAGCCAGGGGCGACCGGGCGGCCGGGGATTAGCGGAAGGTTCGATATTATCTCGCACAGCACCACGTAGCTTCCCAGATCTTCGACGATCAGGCAACCGTTCCGCCCGATCCACCCAAGCCCCGCGGCGGCCGCCAGCAACCGCTCCATCACCGGAGCGGTGTCCACAAACGCCCGCCCGTCAAAGTCGGGGACAATCTCGCCTATGCGGTCCATCAACTCTGCGCACCGGCGTTTGAGGACTTTGTGATAGTCCCGCCCGCGTGCGAATCGGGCAATATAACCCGGCCCGCTCGCCGCCGAATCATCGCCGCCGGGGGCATACCCCACCGCCAGCGAAAGCACGCTCGCGGCGCCGGGTACCAGTAGATCGGGACGCTTTCGCTTCTCGACGTTCCGGGCCATATACGCCATATCGCCATGCCAACCGCGCCCGAGCCACTCGTCAAACTTCTCGCCGCGGCCCGGATCACCGGCGGGCGCAACTTCGGCGCGGGCAAAACCGACCTCAATCGCCAGGTCGCAAACGGCGGCGGTAAGTTCAGCATCCGACAAATCCATCCACTAAGTGTACCCCCCCGGAGTTCGGCGGGCGAAAACTTATTTTACCGTTACCTCCCGGCCCGTATCGATCACTGTGCTTGCAGAAGCACGTTGAGCCGGTGATAATTCCGCGTAATCGATTCGATCACCTTGCCTGCAAGTGGAGAAATACAATGGCCCGCATTCTTACGATCACCGCGGTATTGACGGCATGCCTGTTTTGCTCGACGCGCATGGAGGCAGCGGACAAACCCGCCCAAAGCGACGCCAGGTTCAAGAAGTGGGACGCCAACAAGGACGGAAGGCTCTCGCGCGACGAACTGCCCAAGGGCCTGCAGAAGAACTTCGACCGCGTCGACACCGACAAAAACGGGTTCATATCCGTCAAGGAGCACCAGGCCGTCGCATCAAGGCGGCGGCCCGACCGCACGCCGCAGAACAAGAACGTAACGACCATCGCCGACATCCCATACGCCGACAACGACAATCCGCGCCAGAAGCTCGATCTGTTCCTGCCCAAGGCTCCCAAGTCCGACAAACCGCTGCCGGTGGTCGTGTTCATCCACGGCGGAGCGTGGATGGCGGGCAACAAGAACGGCGGCGGGCGCATGGTGGCGCCGTACGTGGCGTCGGGCGACTACGCCGGGGCCTCGATCGCATACCGCCTCAGCCAGGAGGCCATTTGGCCGGCACAGATACACGACTGCAAAGCCGCCATCCGCTGGCTCAAAGCCAACGCGAAGAAACACAATCTCGACCCCGACCGAATCGCGGTCTGGGGCACGTCGGCAGGCGGACACCTGGTGGCGATGCTCGGCGTCTCGGGAGATGTGAAGGGGCTCGAAGGCAAGATCGGCAGGAATCTCAAGTTCGACAGCCGCGTCGCCTGCGTCGTGAACTGGTTCGGCCCGACGGACATGCTGACGATAGGCAAGTATCCCAGCGGCCTGAAGCACGACGCGCCGAATTCGCCGGAAGCAAAACTCCTCGGCGGCGCGATCCATGAAAACAAGCCCGCCGCCCGCAACGCATCGCCGGTAACGCACGTATCGAAAGGCGATTCACCGGTCCTCACAATGCACGGCACGAATGACCGGACGGTTCCCTTCAACCAGGGCGAGCGTATCCACGAGGCGCTGACAAAAGCGGGCGTGGACTCGGTCTTCGTCAAGATGGTAGGCGCCGGGCACGGTGGATTCAAACAGCCCGACACGCAAGAGCGCGTCAAGGCGTTCATCGGAAAATACCTCCGCGACGAAAAGGTGGAAGTCTCCGACGAACCGATAAACTGCAAACGTTAGCTTACTTCGGAGGCGCCCAGGTTATCGAGGCGATTTTAGCGGTAGACACCTTCACCACCGGTCCGCCCGGCGATAGCGTCAGGGACAACTGCTTGTCTAAAAATTCGCCGCGATGGACCGCGCTGGACCACATCGTCATGACGGCAGGCGGCTTGCCTTTGGGGGTGACCACGATTGACATAATACCCTTCGCGTCGGGCGATACCTCGCCGAATTCCGTTCGGATGCCGACGGCCTTGGCGGTCAGTTTTCCATGGAGGATATCGCCATTGAGCATCTTCATTGTAACGCCGCCGGCAGGTTTGACGGGTTTGACGCCGCCGGACGTCAGGGCAAGCAACTTCTCGCCATCGATTTCCAGCTTACCGCCGAGTTGCAGTCCAACCGTCCACTTCTTCGGGGCGAGCACGCCCGAAAGCATCGAGCCGCCCGCCAGAGATACCGCATGCCCGAGGCGCTTTTCGCCGGCGGCGTTGACGCTTAGTATGCTCGCGGCCGGAAGGTCCGCCTTGCCGTAGTCGCATTCGATCTGCAGTTTCGTATCGAACTCGGACAGCAGCAGCCTCTGGCCGTCACGCAGCGACACCATCGTTCCGGAAAACTTCGGTTCGGACGGTTTGGCGGGCGTTACCCGATACCCACACTCGACAATATCGCCAAATGAGATGCTGAGCTTCGAGCCTGACATGTCAATATCGAGCGTCTGGTCTTTCAGCTTTCCGCGAATCACCTGCGAATCGGTCAGCACGAGGCGCAGCGTTTTGCTCTCCTCGCCGGCGGAAACGATTCCAACCACACGGGCTGCGGGGATTTTGAACTTCCCCCGCGATGCCGTCACCACGTATCGTTTGTTGGCGATTTCGCCCTTGAACACATCGCCGTTCCGCGAGACTATGTGATCCAGCTTCGCCTCGCGTGAGATATACGGAACGCCCACAGGCGCACCGGTTGCGATAGCAACGCCTTGCGAATCTCGATGGAGGGGCTGTTTGGGATGCGAAGATAGTCCCCCCTGCCGTCAAGACTGTACGCCCCGCCGGACCTGCCCTTGGCGACAAACTTTGCGTTGTAAAGCACGGCATGGTTCTTTTGGGGGCTCTTGTCGAGGGCCTTGAGCGCCTTGTCGAACGTGAGGTGCGGCACCAGTCCCTTGTTGACGCCGAAACCGTCAGGCTCCGCCGCTCCAACCATCGAACAGAACGTCAGCAAGACCACAAGATATCGCATCATTCGACTTCTCCCGCATTTCTATTGCGCAAACTTGGACGCACGACCCGGGCGGTATGTTCCCCACAATCGTACATTCAGATACGCGTGAAAACCAGCAGGACCGTTGCAGCACTTACACGTTTGCCCTTGCCAACCGAGCGGTTGGGCAATAGTCTTGTCAGTGAGGTATTGATGTGAGAACAGGAAGGCTTCCATCCGGTTTTTTGGCGATTATTGTTATTGGGCTCATCGCACGTCCGTGCAGCAGTCAGGACGTCATGCGGTCGGTGCTGGGAAATGCGTCTGACTACACGCAGATGTGGTGGGCCAACGCCCTGCGCGACGAGGCGAAGGTCTTCAATATCCAGACCAGCCGCTACGCGATGTCGTTCGACTACAGTCGGATGCAATTGACGCACCTGTTACCGCTTACGAAGGCGCCGACGCAATCGCAGGCACTGGTCATGAGCAACAAGGCGGTTTTCGGCGAGAGCAATATCGCCCTGGAGTGCATGCTTCACGCCGGCGGACGCCAGTTCCGCATCGCGGCGCCCAAGCGGGTCGATACCGGCAACTGCCGGCTCATAGAGAGCGGCAGGTTTTTCCAGCGACGGTATCTGACCGCCCTGGCGTGGGACACCGGCGCCCCGAAGGTCGAGAGCGGGCTGGAGATTGCGGCATGGCCCGACAGGCTGCTGCTGCTGCTTCGCGTCACGCCCCAAGTGGATATCACCGCCGGTGCGCTGGAGATGACGCTTACCTTCAAGCGGGCGGATTTGAAGCTGTCGGGGGGCAAGGTATTCGCACTGAGCGCCCCGGGCGACAGCGGTATCGCGGTGTTACCCGTCGACCAGGCCACTACCGGGCGCGGGGCCCACGGAAAGACGTGTGCGTTTCGCCTGCAAGTGGGCGCCTGGGCGGCGGGTAAGGAAAAGCAACTGGGCGTCGTTCTCTATCCGACGGCCCGTGGATTCTCAAGCCTCCTGCAGCACGTCGCGGGTAATGAGTTGGCTCCGATACAGGTCAGCGCATCACAAAGTCATCCCGTCAAAGCCGATCTGAAGGTATCTTACGATCCCCGGCAGGGATGGCATTACGTGTCGCTGCGAAACGATCAGGTCGACCGCACTCCTGACGGACGGAACAGGCGCACAGAAAGAGTTTCGCTTACACTGACCAATCCCGCTGCTCGCCCGCGGGTGGTGAGGTTGTGCTTCGGTAAGACCAATACAATCGGGATCACGGGCATATCGGCGATAATCCGCGACGCGGCGGGTGATCCGACGGGCCTGCCCGTGCAAATATCCAAGAACTGGCACACGAAGAAACCCGGGCGGTACAAAGGCCCGTGGTATCGCGCCCTTACGATGCTTACGGTCCCGGCGAAAACGACGCTGAAAATCCAGTACGTGAGCCTCGGTGCCCACCTTGGCGGTGTCCCCGCCGTTTCGCACGCGCAGTTGTGTCTCGTCGGCTGGGGAAGCAATCAGCTCTGGGAGGAAGCGGCGATTGGATCGTGGGGCGAGTCGATCTGCTTCGAGCCCGACCAGGGTCAGCGCGGAGGCGCAGTTCTCGACACCCGCCCGCTGATGGTCCACGCCATGGGCGACAAGCCCAAACGCAAGTGGGGCTGGACGCACAACGTCGGCGGGGCGGACTTCCTGGTCTACTACGATTCGTCCGGGCGCAAACAGCACAACTCGCGGATGAAAACACTTCACCGGCGCAACTGCCCCGTCCTGACGGAAGCAACCTACGCCGGGCGGACACACGACGCCCGTCTCGACCTGCAGTACACCGCGAGCCTCTACCGCACCGACGACATCACGCGCGGGGTCTACCGTTTCAGCTACGATGTCCGCAAACCTGTGGAGTTCAAGCGACTGGTCTTTTTCCAGTGCGGCGGCGACGACTACAGCTACACCGGCGAGAAGAAATTCGCGCGCGGAAACGAGACCGGCCTTATCAAAGAGTGGGATACCAGTTGGGGCGGCAACAGCTACAAGACCAAACCTGTCAAGTTGAGCGGGCGGGTTCCGTGGGTCTCCATGCACCAGGCGGTAAGACGCAAAGACGACCAGGGCGCCTGGGCGAATCGCGGGATTATCATCCGCAGTTGGGCCGCAAAGCTCGGGGGCAAGCCTGCCGGTCCCTGGGCGGCAGAACGCGGCGCCAAGGTGCGCGGGCGGGATACGTCGCTGATTGATATCGTGCCCCCGCCGGGAGTGACAAAGCTGCTGCCTGGCGACTATGTCCGCGCCGTGGTCGAGCACGTTATTGTCCCGCAATACGCGAGGGACTACTACGGGCCGAACGAGAATCTCCGCGCCGCACTGGAAAAACACGCCGACACGTGGCGGATGATCCAGCGCGAGGCGGTGGGCAACGATCTGTCCGTGAAGGTCTCGCTCGGCAAACTGGTGCGGACCAGGCCTACGATGATCCAGGTCCGCGACAATCGTGCGGAGTTCACGATAACCGGCGGGCTGGGTTACGTTCCGATAACGATCTCCGGTCTGACCGACTATCGGGCTCCTCTGCTTGAGATCAAGGCGGGCGACAAATGGCAGGCCGCAGGCTTCCACCAGTGCGACTACAACGCCGAATCCCGCACGTGGGAGATCACCTGCAGCATCTCCCTAGACTCGCCCGGAGACAAGCGAACGGAGCGCAGCTTCCGCTTCCGCCCGGGCAACCGGCTGCGAAGCAAATAATTGCTCAAAAAGTTCAAAAAATCGAAATTAGCATCCTGTAATTTCGGGAATATGGCGTATACTATTATATGGAATACGCAGCCCTCCGAAGATGGATATCAAACGGCAGGCAGCATCAGAAAGATGCCATTTTGAACCCCTGTCGCATATGAATTAAAGCGGGCTATGCGAATATCCTTCAAGCCGCTCCACAGCGTTCTGCTGTCGGGCGGCTTGCCTTTTTTGCCACTGGCGCAGACGCCGGGTAACGTTAAGATTTGAAATATTCCCGCCCGGCAGGCTACAATGCGAATGTGGAACCGGAAATCGACAATTCTGAGGCCGAAATCATCTCCGACCATCGCAGACAATGGCGCAAATGCCGCTACGTATACCCTGTAATCTCCAGGCGTTCGAAGGGTCTGAGCATCGGAGTCAACCTCAACCCAGATAAAGGCTGCACTTTCGGATGCCTGTACTGCCAGATCGACCGCACTGCCAGCCGGGGACTCAGCGAAGTGCATCTCGCGATCCTCCACGATGAACTTCACCTCGCGCTCGAAGAGGCGCGCGACGGAGGTCTCTGGAACGAGCCCGGCTTCATCAGGACGCCATCTCACCTGCGCCGAATCAACGATATCGCCTTCAGCGGGGACGGCGAACCAACGTGCGTGCATGAATTCGACCAGGCCCTGGAAACCGCCGTCAAGGCGCGCAAAGACTGCGACTGCGAGGACGTCAAGCTCGTGGTGATAACCAACGCGACACGCCTGAACTCGCCTCAATTCCTGCGCGCCCTGCCTATACTCGATCGCAACAATGGGGAGATATGGGCCAAACTCGACGCGGGCAGCGAAGAGTACTTCCAGCGGGTCAACCGCCCTGTGGGGAATATCACGCTGGAGAAGATCGTCAGCGACATCACAGAGACAGCCCGCCGGCGCCCGGTGATCATCCAGACGCTGATGTTCCGCATCGACACCGCCGATCCGCCGCCGGAGGAAATAGCAGCCTATTGCAGGCGGTTGAATGATATCCTCAATTCCGGCGGAGAGGTCAGCCTCGTTCAACTCCACACGGTGGCCCGCAAACCGGCCAATGATTACGCTGGCGCCCTGCCGGACGAGCACATGGACGCCCTGGCCGACACTATCCGAAAAAGCGTCAGGGGCATCACTGTCGAAACGTTCTACGGCCCGCCGGAAATATCTCACTCTTGACAAAGCCGCCCGAAACGCAAGAATCATAGTCATCGATCGCGGGTATCGCGGGAATGCTTGCACAGTGAAAGGACATGCTGATGTGGGAACTATCTAAAATTATCATTTTTGCGATTCCATTCCTGATTCTGGCCGGAGGAATCCTGACGCTTTTCATGCTTAAGAAGACGATCCGCACGCGCCTTCGCGTGAGCAAACAGTTACATGATGATCCGGACATCAACGAATGGCTGGTCGTATTCGACTGGAGCCGCAAGGTCCTGTACGTACCAACTATCATCGCATCGCTTCTGGCGAGCCTGTCCGTTGGACTCGCCGGGGCGGGCGTTCTCACAGACGCATGCATCCCGATAGTCGGGGGAATATGGTTCGCGGTATTCGCGATGAATTTTCTGGTCGACGAGTACGTCGTCAGCATTAAAGTGCTGCTGATCGTGATACTGTGTGTTGTGGCTGTATTCCTGTGGCTGCACTTCATGGGCTGGGTCCAGCCATTCATTCAGGCGTTCCGCCACATCGGCATCAGCATCAGTTGGAAAGGTTATCTGCTGATAGCGGGTCTGTTCTCGGTGGCAGTGATGATATCGTATCTGCGCGGGCTGTTCTACTACGTCGCGATCACCCCGAACTACATGAACATTCAGACCGGACCGACCGAAAGCGGCGAGCAGGTATCCCGCGAAGAATACTCCACGCGCGTGGATACCGGCGACTTCCTCGAACGCCTGTTCGGGTTCGGGCGGATAATCATCACCTTCCGCGACCACCGGCGCCAACCGAAATCGCTGCTGGTCGGGCGGATCGGAAAGCAGGCGCAGATGCTCGAATCGATCCGCGGTAAACTGGCGATGGACATCCACGCCTCAATACCGCCGCAGGAACCATAGTGGAATCCAGTAATCAGTTATCAGTGACCACTGGTTACTGATCTGCCTGCTATCTTTCCAACGACCATCACGACCAGCCCTACCACCGCCAGTACGATCAGTATCGTTATGGTCGACCGTCCGGCCTGCCAGATGTCCGCCGGTATCGCCAGTACGCTGACTTCCGGGTCGCCGCCCGGATAGGCGAAATCGAGCACCTCCCCGCCGCTGTCGGGCAGTTCAACCGGAAGGGAAAACATCCCCCCCGCCGCCGCCCATCCGCGGTCGTGCTGAGCACCATCGCCGCCGCCTGCGCCTGCCGAATCGTAGTTAAATGAGCCATCAGCAGTCGATGTAATCACACCGCCAACATCGCCTGCGATCGTGAAATCATGATGCCTAATCCCACTGCGGACACTAAGGGTGCCCCCATTCGTAAGCACGGTCCCACCGGGGGCGTTGTTGGGAATATCCAGGGTCGTGTAACCATTTTGGCCCGGGCCTTGCCCCTGGCCCTGCGGTCGCACCACACTGCCGGGGACCTGGAACGTCTGCCCGGCGGGGAGATTCAGACGCCCGAAGTACCGTTCCAGACGATTATCGCCGAGATCCTTGACCTGCTTCTCGAGCCTGTCCTGCCGCATCACCAGGAGGCGTTTCTGCTCGTCGGCGAGACCTTCGGTAACTTTCCTCAGTTCGCCGTCCTTGTCATCGTCTTCCAGGGCGAGGAACTTGCCCTTTGAAGAACCGCGAGACGGTTTAGACTTACCGGGCTTATCGCCCTTTCCGGATGTCGCTCCGCCTTTTCGCCGAGATTCGAGTTTGGCTTTATTACCGGCGTACTCGTTGCGAATGTTTGTCAACTGCAACTTGCCCGCATTCCGGACAAAATCAGGAATCACCGCCAGCGCGCCGTTACGGTCAATTTCCAGCAGACCGGCGTTAGTTGTGCGACCGTTCAGAAAATGATTGACATTGCCAGTCGCATTGGCCTGGGCATCCTTGTTGGCGTCGGCCCACATCGCCTCCAGCCCGAACTGACTGGTTGAAACATCCTGTAGTTTGTTCGAGAGCCTCTGGTACTCTTTCTCGCCGAGTTCACCGCGGTTGTTATCCAGGAACTCCTGGTTGCTTGCAATATCGCGTGTCAGGGCGTCGTTTGAAGAACGCCAGTTTTTCTGGAACACCTGCTCCTGTGCGGCGGTGTTGTAGGATCCCTTGTATGACTTCGACATTCTCTTGATCTGCGATAGCTTCACGTCGATACCGATGCTGAGCCTCTCGGCGGTACCGGCGATCGGCGACATATTGCCCTCGGGACGAATGTACCTGAAGCCCCTGGGGAGCCTGAGCGACCAGGTGGACTGCTTGACCGGGATACCGACTATCCGGATGCTCGGCGGGCTGATTCGCCCGATTCCCGAGACTTTTTCCACGCCCTTCCCGGCGAAATACAGCCTGATGTTGTAAGGCAGACCGCCTCTCGAAGTCTTCACCAGCGGAACATGCACCACGGCGCCGCCGGAAGCGCCAGCCGGTAAAACGGGCTTGACCGCCTGACCGGCGACACGGGCCGACCACAATTGCAGGCCCGCCGGCAGGGCGACTTTCAGGAACTGCTCGCTGCGGTTATGGAGCGACAGGTCGGCCTGGTAGCGGCATTGACCGGACTTGTCGATCACGGTCTTCAACTCCATCAGGTCGACAATCGCCTGGATGCGGCTGGCGGTCTTGGCAGGAGCGATCTTCAACTCCGCCGACCAGTTGTCCTCGAAAGACTGGTAGACATACTGGAGCGATTTGCTGACCTCCGCGCCAAGCATCTGCCTTTGAACCGCCACCGGAAGCGGGCTCATGGACTTCGACGGAGTAAAGGCAAGCTCGTGCCTCGAAGTATTCTGAACGGCAAGGATCGCCCTGTATCCGTCGGGCGCGCCGGTTACTATCCGGGGCACGGGCAACTTCCTCGTCGAACCGTCTATCGGAAGAGCGAAATTCACCAGTACGTCGAACTCGCCGGTCAACTCGTTGGTCAGCGCGACGGTCCACTTCTTCCGCCCAGCCTGCCCGGTAACGGAAGACACGGATCGCAAATAGCGCGACGTGACGGCTACGAGTTGGGCGTATTTCTCGGGAAGCGTAAAACTCACCCGATCGATCGGCGAACCGGAAACATTGTATCGCAGGCGATAAGTATACTCCGCCGATGCCGGATGCACCGATACGCCGCCGACTATCTCCACTCGCACTTTTGTGGGGTGCCTGCGAACCGCCAGTTCCAGGGCGATGCCCGGCTTGCTGTAGCGGTAGGCGAACTGGGCGGCGCCGGCCTGTCTCTTGTCGAGCCAGCCCAGAGTATCCGACGGCGCGATGGACTTCAGAAGCTTACTGGAGACCGTGTGCGCGTCGAGAGCGGGCGCGACCTGCACCGCCAGACGCCCAAACTGATTCTCTATCACCCGCCCGCCGGCGTCCACGGTCTGGACTGTCGGAACCGCCAGGCGGTCGATCTTCGCCTCGTCGCGGACAAGCACCATCGCCACGTGCGAACGGACCACCGCGGTTCGGAAACCCACCTGCAGCCTGCGGGGCGCCGCGGCGACGGATGGTTTCTGCACGTGCCAGCCCTCGACGTCAGGCCCGACAACGCTAAGCAGTTCGTAATTGTCGGGCAGATTGAACGTCGCGCCGAAGAACCTGCTCGAACCGCCCTTCCCGCCCTCGCCGGCGGGGCTGAGAGTCGCCTGGACCAGCAGTTGAACTCGCTGGGAACTCACGCGGACGAGTTGGTCGAGGCTCGCCTTCGCCAAAGCCCCGCGGCGCGAAAGCCGGACCTGCAGCGCAAAATCCCGGTACGGCCACTGGTACGAAGCGACTATCGCGGTCGAATCGGCCAGAACCGCCCCGGGCGCCGCCTTACTCAAACGCGCGGGCGATGCTATGTCCCGCCGCCTGCCTCCCTTGACGTCGGTTACCTTCAGCACCATGCCGCCCGCGGTGTGCAGGTTAACGTAACCCGCTTCCCGGCCCACGCGACCGGCACGGGGCAGCCAGAGCCTCTCGGACCTGCCCATCGCGGGCAGGTCGCCGATCCAGTGGACCGTCAGGTCGTATCGCCTGCTCGCCGAACGGTAGAGGCGAACGTCAACCACACTGAACTTCCGCCCTTCGAGCGTCTTGCTTCCGGCGATGCGATGGTCGCGAAGGTTCGCGCCGGTGATTTTCGTGATCGACACGCTGGCGGGTATCAGCAGTTCGAACCGATCGTTCTGCCCGGCCGAGAAACTGTACGCCATCTTGCTGACACCAACCAGCGCCCAGTGAAACACGCCGATATCGTGGGTGGCGGAAACCGAAAGCGTCCGGTCGGCAGCACCGGTATCCGCCTTAGGCGACCATCGCAAAGCGACCTTGCGCGCCGAGCCCAGAGGCACGGTCCATGAAACGCCCCCGCCGACCTTCTCGCTGGTAAGCACACCGTCTATACCGGGCGCCTCCAGTTCGAGGTCCGGGTCGCCCAGGCGCACCTTCATCACCGCCAGCGGAAGCAGCGGCAGCGACAGGTTCACGCTGCCCTTCCTTCCGACGTACTTCGGCGTGGTCACGCCGGTCAGCACGAACTTGCCCGAGACGGGCGCCTGGACGGTCAGCACCATGCCCTTGGGCCCGACATGCAGGCGAGCGGGCTTTCCATTGAGCGTGGCGGTGGTAACCGCCATTCCGGAAATCCCCATGGGCACCACGGCCCAGCCCTTGCCGCGGGCGACGAGGTCGGCTTGCAGCGTGATGTTCATCTTCTTGTCAGCCACTACCGCACTGTACGTCACGCCGGCCAGCGATACTTTCTCGTTTGAAACGATTCCGGTGGCGGGCAATTCGATCTTCCGGTCCGGATGCGAGAGGTTCCACAATTTGACGAAACGCTTGTACGGCAGGAGGACCTTGCCCGAGGCGGAGGCCTTGGTGGGGTCGCCGTCGTACGGAACAACCACCGGCGTGGTTTTTGACACTACAGGTTTGGCGGGAGCTTTATCCCCCGCCAACGCCGTGGCGCCCGTCGCAAGCAGCGTTGCTAAAACCGCCAACAAAGCAGCCGCGCTCACCGGCGACCTGCCGCCTGTGGCGGTATTGCCAATCACGCGAGCCAGGCCGACAATCGAATAGAACAGTGTAAGCAGGCACACCGCGTAGAAACCGCCGTTAGCCACGTGCGCCAGCGCCGGTATCCAGATCGTCACGAGCGTCGCGGTACTGCCGACGAGGATAATGAACGCAATCTTGCGCCTGACAGTAGCATTCAACATGCACAGACCGATCAGTCCCACAAGCGTCAGGCCGACCCATACATGTCCCTCGCCCACGGACGCGGCGGTCAGCGAGATCGTCAGTTTCGGGCTTCCCAGACCGCTGAAGACTACTTCCGCTTCGTCCGACGGAGACTCCACCAGATCGACCGGAAGGGTATGACGCCCCTGAGTCCGCGTCTCCGCACTGAACGGGTCTACCGGTGCGATTTTGGGCGGGGGTGTCGGTTCAGGCTTGCCGGGGGCTCGAAGCACATCGGCCGGTCCGATCAGTTCGCCGGGGGCAGTCCTTGGATGGGCGGCTCCGGCGCCGGTCTCGTACTCGACTGAAGGTCTCGCATCGGCGCCCATGTCAGCTCGGGGAGCCTCATCATAATCGGCCATCTTGCTCTGTAAAGCATACCCAGACGCCGCCCCGGTCAATTCGCCGGCGGCGGTCCCTGGTCCGGCCAGGGCTTCCGGATACTCCGGCGACATGTCCGAATCGTGTGAAGTAATCGAGAATCCCGACGGGGGAATAACGGTCCACTTCGACGTGTTGATCTGCATACCGGGCAGTTCGACGGGCACAAGTTTCAGATCGCCCATGCCCGCACCGTTGGGCGGCGTGGCGTAGATCGCAATCACGTCCAGCTTTTTGCGTCCCTGCGGAATCGAGACCTGGTAGCTTCCCTCCGCGTCGCGTTTGAGTTTGGCCTGCCGGGCGCCGACGCGAACCGACAGAAGTTGGCTTTGCTTGGGCAGCTTGATCGTGAGGAACTGCAAACCCGCATTAACAACGCTCAGGTTCGCCCGTGTCTGCTGCGAACCGTCAGCCCCGACCGTAGTGCGGAGTTGGGCCTCGGTCACCAAAGCCGTCGGAATCACATAGTTCTCGTGTACTGCGGTGGTCAGGCTGATTTCCGACAGCGGTCCGCCGGCGAGCATATTGTCCGTCGGACGAAACGCCCTGAGCACCCTGCGGGCAGGAGCGGGCAGAGGCGGAAGGTCGGTAATATCAACGTCGCGCGCCTGCGACGCGGCGAACGTAACGGCCAGTTCCTCGGTAGCCTCGATGGCGAGCACCTCGGTCGAACGCTCCGCGGCGGCCGGTCGGACCAGTGCAACGGAGAACTTGCCCTTGGGAAGGGCCTGTTCGTAATTCACGCGCACGAGCAGGCGGTCCCGGGCCTGGGCATCGAGTTTCAATTGCCACAGGTTGTAGGAGTCGCTGACGGCCTCGGGCAGCTTGAGGGTCTCCGCCGCCGGCGAGACAATGCTTCGCGAGGCGAGTTGACGCCCCGGCGTGACGATGGTCAACTTCTTGCCCAGTGACTTCTCGGTCAGGAGATACAGCGTTCTGGTCCCGACCCGCGTCACGTTGTATGTAAGTGCAAATCGCCCCGACACGCCCGAGGGGCTCACCGACACCAGCGCCACCGAAGCGGCGGCGATGCGGGGTTCCGGGCGGCTTACTGATACATCGAGCGCACCTTCGGGCGCGATTTCGTACGTGTATGCCGCCCGAACTTCGCGACCGAGTCCCAGGGGCGCCATCTTTCCGACCGTAACGCCTTTGAGCCTGCCCGCGGCGGTCGAAACTTCAGCATCGAGGTCGCCGGCGACCGATACCGCCGCCAGACCCGAAGACTTGTCAGCCAGACAGCGAATCAGCGGTAAAGTAACTTTGCGCACGACGGCCTCCCGGCGGGATCCGCCCTTTGAAGACCAGTCCCACTTCTCGGGGACGCGCCTGAGTATCACGTTGACCTTCGCAACCGCTTCGGGCGCGACCGGACGCGCCAGTTCAAGCTTCAAGACACGGATTTGGCCCTGGGGGGCGGTGCGATACTCGAATCCCCTCTTTGAACCGTTAACCGTCACGGAGATTATGTCCCAACCGCTCGCGGCACCGGGGAGTATGAAGTCCATCGCGAACATCTCCCGCCCGACGGCCGTGATCTCGGAGGCAAGGTGCAGAGACAGTTCCCTGGGCGAGATAACGAACATCTGCCTGTCCTTGCTATGCTTTTGCAGTTCGATCTGGGCCAGTTGCAGCCCCACCGACCACTTGTCGCCCCAGTGAAAATACAATCTGCCCGAAGAGCCCGTCATGCCCGCGACATCCGATACGCCGCGAATGTCCTGGCGTCTGGCGCCGATCAATTTCTCGGCGCGGACGGCGAGTTGATCGCCCGGATCGACCAGCACGTATCCCCTCTGGTATCCCGCCCCGACAAGCGAAACCGCCGGGGACGACCAGGCCGATTTTCCCATGGGCGCCGAGGCCCGTATATGCAGCGCCCGCGTACCGCGGGTCGCACTTCGCAGGCGAACCGTCAGCTTTTTGGGGCCCGGGCCTTCGGGGGTCACAACGGACCATTGCACCAGCGACGGGCACGAAACATCCGTGATTGTCCACGTCGGATCGAGACCTAAAACCAGTTCGCGCAGACCTCTCCTGAGGACCTGTACGGTATAGAGACAGTCCATCGTCTGGCCAGTAGGCGTCAGTGCGATGGTAGTGGCCGACTCGCCCAGCAGGATCGCCTTCTGGTCTTCCTGGCGCCCGTTACCGAGCAGCGCAACGCTCAACGAACCGTACCCGCCCAGCGTCAAGTCAACGATGGTTCGATCGCCCTGCTTGTCGTACTTTGTCGCGGCGACCGGTACGTTCGCGTGGGCCTCCTGGTCGCCGGGCAGATGGAGCTTCATGGCGCCGGCAACCGCGGTGGGCAGGGCAACGGTGAACTGCATCCCGCCGCCGGACAACTCCGTCAGCTTCACCGAACCGCCCAGCGTGAGCTTGTGGTTCCCTCGACCGGTAACTACCAGCACCAGCCGCCCCCGGGCGTTAAAGTTGGCCGGAGCGGCCTTTCCGTCCAGCAGCATCTCGGTCAAACCGACCCTGCCGAACGGTATCTCGATAACCACCGGCTCGGCACTGAGCGACTGTATCACCAGATCGCCTCGCAAGATGAGATTCTCACCTTCGACCGTTGCGGTGTAATCTCCGCGTGCGATCTGCCCGAGTTTCGGGGTAGTGTCGGTGAGTTTGGTTTTTGCGGCCGCTGCTTTGGCGGAGGCGAGGAGCTTGTTGAACTCCGAACGGTCCATGAGAATCGCCCGGTCGGTTTTTGAGACGACCGATGCGACATCCTTGTACGGAACGTAGATCTTCGGGGGGGGCTTGATCTCGTCTGCCCCCCGCGCCGATTGCAAAACGCACCCCAGAATCGCCAGCACAAGGAGGCGCCAAACCGCCGGACTGCGATTATGCCCGTGATGTTCAGTCGTTTTCATGTTCGCCCCCTTTCTCGCCGCCTTGATCGTCAGAATTCTCGCCGGGTTCCTGTTCGTCAGATTCGTCGGCTTCCTCCGGAACGATTTCAGCATCGACCTGTTCTACCGGTGGCTCCGGGCTCACCGGCGGCGGCGGAGGCGGCAGGTAAGATTCACGCTTGCGCAGCACGCAGAAGAATATCCAGTGCGCAAACCACAGCAACAGGACGATTACGCCCGCAAAACCACCGTACCTGGCGGCGTTGTCCACGAGCAGCGGATTGAACCGGTAGACAACGGCCGCGACCGTAATGACCGCCAACGCCACAATCGCACGTGTGAATCCGCGAACCTTCAGCAGGGCGGCCCCGGGCAGGAGGATCGCGACCCAGAGAAACGCGATGAATATCTCCCGCTTCATCAAGGTCATCGAGAATTCGCCGACGGCGCCCTGCCTGGCGAAACTCCAGAGGCGTCCCTGCGCGGGAAACTTGCCCAACTGCCTCTGGTGACCGGTCGCTACCCGATCGAAAAGGGTATCAGTATCGTAAGTATGTTCGGTTGCAAAGTTGCGGTCGTAACCTAGCACTACATGGTCCTCGGGTACGTAAACCCGCCAGAAAGCGCGCTGCACGGGAACTTCCGCCGGTAGCGACGGCGCGGGCAGTTTCCTGTTAATCGCGCCGCTGTCGGCGTCGAGTCCGTATGTGATCTCGATCACAATCCGGGCGACCTGCCCCGCCGAATGCGGAAGCTGAACCACCCGCACGTCCGCCGAAGGCGACTCGACAGCCACCTCCTGCCCGTTGAGCATGAACGGGTAGACTTTGGCGCCGGCGGGCATGGTCACCTCAAGGCGATCGCCGCGACTGGTCGACAGCAGGCATATCATCCTGCCATTCAGCGTACCGTCCCGGGCAAGGGTCTGCTCCACGATTACGGCATTTGCGATTGTGGTGAAGACGTCGGCCTCTTTCTGCATCCGCACGGGAAGGGTCAGTTTGTACTTCGCCAGGCTGTGACGCAGCGCCCTGATCGCGTCGCGCCGGTGCGGGGCCCATGGCAGGTCGGTCGCGCTGCTCGGATCGCCGAAGACCAGATCCTTCATCTCGCCGGTTCCAACGGCGAGCGTGGCGGTCTTTCTGACCGCGATATAGCCGCTCTGGTCAGACAGTTCACCCGCGGCGAGGACCTGGGGCACTTCGATCGTCGCCGGGCCCTTGTCGCCGGCGACCTTGTAGCTCTTGCGCCACTTGACGGTCAGGTTATACGCTCCGGAGACCGGTGACTGCAGAACCACCTTGTAACAGGCCCACTTGATATCGCCGGCGTCGGCGGTGTTTTCCTCTTTTTCCCCGTCTTTCGCATCCCCGCCGCCCATCTTCGGGTGCTGATCGGGTGAAAGGAGGGGCTTTTCCTTGATGTTCGCGCCCGAGATATCGACCCCGGCGTCGGCCAGAGCGGCGGGCATCTTCACGTAAAACGTGTCGACCGGCGCGTAGCGAACGTTATAGGCAATTACCGCCTCATGCCGCACGGATCCATCCTGGATGTCCACCAGGCGATGGACAACGCCCGATACCTGCGCGGGCTTCACGCTGGTCTTGAAGGACGCGCCGGCGGGCTTGTCGCGGTCTATCGCGCGGAACTCGAACGCCATCGCGGGCGAGAGCCCTCTCATCGCAATGTTCCGCTGCGACCCTTTTACCGGACCGGCCGACCGGACGGGCATGGATTGAAGCTGATCGAGGGCGGCGACCTCCGCCAAAAGGGAATCGGCCAGGTGAAGCACCAGCCGCCCCGTATAGTTGTGCAGGTTCTTCGCGTCGGGCTGCGGAAGGGTGAACTTGACGTCGCCGTCGGCCGCATCGCGCGTGGTGCGGGCAAAGAGATCGAGCGCAAAGGTCCCGGTCAGTTCGCGTTTCAGCGTGATATTGATGACGCGGCCGGCGCCCTTACCGACCAGTTCGTAATCGTGAACGATTGTCGCCGGTCCAAGAGAAGTTATCTCCCACGGTTCGGGCAGCTTCATCGACACCGAGAATATCCCCGCCCGATCCACCGAATAATGCAACCGCCCATACAGGCGGAGGCTGTCTTTCCTGACGCCCAGCGACCAGAATTGCATCACAGAAGCCCTCGGCGCCACCGTGGCGATCCGCACGCTGGCGCCGTAACCGGCGGACGTGAACCGGTACGCGGTGACTCCCGGTCGAGACCGCAGGCTGGAAGGCAGGCGCCCGACATCCACGCGCACAAGCTCCTTGTTGACATCGGTAACTTCCGCCGACCGCCTGGGAGAATGCGTGATCGCAATCAGGCCCGTTCGCCTCAGAACCCGGTGGGTCACTATCGGCGTAAGCGCCTGGGTGAGCGTGGCTTCCTTTAGAAAACGCTCCATTTTCACCGAAAGCGAGTAGGCGCCCTTAGCTTCAGAATAGAGTTTGACGACCAGGGTCTGCACCGCATCCTTAGCGGGAACCTTCTCCGGAACGAGAATATCCCACTTGCTGATATTCGCCCCGTCGACGGCGGTTACGCGAAACTCGGGGGGCAGTTGAATCGTGAAACTGTCAACGCCCCGACGCCGGATGTCGTAATCGAATTTCACATCGTAGGTAATGAGCGCCTCTGCCACGTTGATGTGCTGCAATTGGTTGCATATGACCACCGGCGCAAGGGCGGCGGCGGCCTGGGTTCTGGGACGCCAACTGAGCTTGACGTTGTCGGACGATCCGAGAAACGCCTTGAGCCTGGTCGACTTGGTCTTGTCCGGCGCGGTGACCTGGCTGGTGGCGGCGGCGAGCATCGGCTCGACGTCAACCTTCATGTTCTCCTCGGGTATCAGCAATTCGAGCGTACTGATCGCAGCCGACGGTATCTGGTATTCCAGAACGTTCTGCCCGGGTTTTGTGGCCAGTTGCCTGACGAAATCGATGCTCGCCACCCAGCGTCCCTTGCCCTTGACCAGCAGGCGGTATTTCCCGTTGACAACGCGGAGCAGCGGTTTGGCCTGGGCGTCCGGGGCGATTTTGAACGCCACCTGGGCGACGGCAACCTGCCCCAACGCGATGGGCACTTCGGTCCACCGGTCGTTCATGATGTCGACGGTGAGCAGCAGGTTCATCTCCGCCAGTTTTCCGCTGATCTTCCCGCTGAAACGGGCGGTGGAGATCAGGTATCCCAACGGCGATTCGACGGCTCCGGCCGGTGCGCCCCGGGCGGCAGCCCACAACCGCTGGAAATCGGCATAAGGCAGAAAGACGCCCTGCTTTTCGGACTCGAAGACGTCTTTGAGTTTCTCGTAGGGAACGTAGACTTTTTCCGGCGCCGACCTGGTGGTCTGGGCGCGGGCGCCCACAACGCAGACAAAGCCAATTAGTACCGCTATCGTGAGAAACTTACCGCTGGTCGTCAGACATTTGATCATGATGCATTCTCCACCGGGTTGATCTGCGCAGACTGCCGGCCCGTCCGAAGCAATCACTGCAGACGTTTGGGAATAGTAAAGAATCCGGGCGTCATTTAGTTTGACGTTCGGAACCAACCAAAAGTTCACCCGAAAAAATGGAATCCGCAAACAATTAGCGATTTTTCAGGCAGCGGCGCCCCTGCGGGTGGA
Organism: Phycisphaerae bacterium; assembly: GCA_016782885.1. Taxonomy (GTDB): domain Bacteria; phylum Planctomycetota; class Phycisphaerae; order SM23-33; family SM23-33; genus BS750m-G57. The sequence continues at coordinate 48,329 of JADHXQ010000023.1, forward strand.
ATCGGCTCAAGCGGCGTTTATCTTGATGTGTTCGGTCGGCAATTGCGGGCTTATCGCATTGATGTCGTCGCGCGGGCGCCGCGAGCGGAGCGGAGCGTTGCGATTTCATATCGCCCTAGATGGCAGGAATCCAACTCGTGCCAGTGCGTCACTCGCGGTTCGTCGGCGCGCCAGCACAGCCGCACTTCCCGCCCGTCGGCAAGGGCGGGAAAGTCCACTATCCCCAGCTCCCAGTCGCAAAGTTCGACTCCGACCTCTTCGAGTTCTTCCAGGCATATTCGGATCCTGTCGGCGGTGGCGACCAGTTCGTCGCGGACGTCTTCGACCTGCCCTAACCGTCCGGCGGTTTCAAGGGCCTCAACCGTTTCATGTACTTCCACCAGCCGACCGTAGTGCCCTATTACGTCAGCAACTATTCGCCTGACGAGCACCAGCGATTTGTTGGCGTCTTCCAGCGAAAAAAAATGTCGTACTCTCCGCTGTGGAGCGGTGTCATGGCTGATGTAGTTTGTGTCCGTCATCTTTAATTCCTGTCTTCTGATGCCCTATGGCGGTAACGCAATTCATCGGCCAGATCGAGTCGCCAACATGAGCGCCAGCCTTGTAAATCGTTGACACACCCCCGAGATAAGGAGAAACTAACCTACGACTGGAGCAAATATGAAACAGCGAATGATAAGTATTGGTATTATCGCCGGTTTGGTTGTCCTGATGGCGGCGGGCGCGGGAGCGGCCGATAGCAAGAACAAAATCGCCAAGGGCCCCGTCAAGGTCTTCATCCTGGCCGGTCAGTCGAACATGGAAGGACAGGGTGTGGTCGCTATGGACCACGAGAAGTACTACAACGGGGGCAAGGGTAACCTCGTTCACGTGATGAAGCACTCGCCCCAGGCCAAACGCTACGTACACCTGAAGGACAAGTCCGGAAAGTGGGTCGAGCGGAAGGATGTGTGGGTCTCGTTCCAGACCGAGCGCGCCGGGCACAAGACCGGTTCGCTCACCATCGGATACACCAGCTACGGCGGGAAGGCGCACATGGGTCCGGAACTGCAATTCGGGCACGTCATGGGCGATTGTTTCAAAGAGCAGGTGCTGCTGATCAAAACCGCCTGGGGCGGAAAAAGCTTATACAAAGATTTCCGCCCGCCGAGCAGCGGCG
>JADHXQ010000024.1 GCA_016782885.1 Phycisphaerae bacterium
CCCAAAAAGATTTTTTGTCAAACGGAAATGTCAATCGCGTAAAGCGTGCCGCGGAGGTGCGTTACGGGATTTCGGCGAGGCGAAAAAATTTTCCGTTTCGACCAACAAAATTTTTGAAAATCTTTGCGCGTACCACGAATACGGGAGATGTGTCAAGGCGGGATAACACAGAACCGCTTGCGGTTTCGCGGTCGTCGCGGTTGTCGATTTGCTTGTGAACCAATTGTGACACTGGGGGCCTACTCGCGCCGTCGGCGGGCGGTTGCATATCGGGTCGGGTCGGCGACGGCGGCGGCGGCGAAACCGGCGGCACGCAGGCGGCAGGAATCGCAATGTCCGCAGGCGGCGGCGCCGCGGGCGGGACAGTAGCAACTGTGGGTCAGCGAGTAATCGACTCCCAGTTCGCAGCCGCGGGCGATGATCTCGGCTTTGGTCATGCCCGCCAGCGGCGTGTGGATGACGAACGGGGCGGCTCCGGCGACACCGGCGGCGGTGGCGAGATTTGCAAGGGTCTCGAAAGCCTCGATGAACTCCGGGCGGCAGTCGGGATATCCGCTGTAGTCGACGGCGTTGACGCCGATGAAAATGTCGCAGGCCCCGACGACCTCGGCGAAACCCAGCGCGATGCTCAGGAAGATCGTATTGCGTGCCGGGACGTAGGTTTCGGGGATACCGTGGCTCACGTCGCGGTCCATCGGAACGTCAATATCGTCGGTAAGTGCGCTATGCCCGAACCCGCCGGCGGCAGACAAATCGATCTTCACCACGCGATGCTCGACGGCGCCCATCGCTGAGGCCACTGCAGCGGCGGCCGCCAACTCAATACCGTGCCGCTGCCCGTAGTCGAAGCTCAGCGCGTGGCAGGCGAAGCCCATATCGCGTGCTATCGCCAGGCTGGTGGCCGAATCGAGCCCGCCGGAGAGCAGGACGACCGCATGTTTCTGATTGGTTTGCGTCATGCATATACGGTATCGCCCTTTCACTTTCGATGCAATAAGTGTAGGCTGTCTGGACGCAAAATGTAAAAGGACACCAATGGCGAAAATCGAGACATTCGACAACCCGCATCCCAACCGCAATTACGCGATCCGCCACGTGGCGCCGGAGTTCACCTCGGTATGCCCCAGGACCGGTCAGCCGGACTTCGGCACGATCGAGATCGAATACGTCGCCGGCGCCCTGTGCGTCGAGTTGAAGAGCCTGAAGTTCTACCTCCAGGGCTTCCGCAACGAGGGCGTATTCTACGAAGACGCGGTCAACCGCATCCTGGACGACCTGGTCGCGGCGCTGTCGCCGAGGACGATGAAGGTGACCGGAAGCTTCACGCCGCGGGGCGGGATGCATTCTGTGATAACGGCTGAGTATCCCGACAAGTCGTAAGCGGCGGGCGATGATTATGGACTCGAAAAAGTGGAAGCTGCCGGCGTGGTTGTGCGTTGCAGTCGCCCTGTCGGCGGGGACCGGCTGCCGCCCGAACCCACCCGGGAAAGATGGACCCGAGACGTTCAAGCACAACCCGCTTGCCATCATGGGGACGGAAACTGAACTGACGGTAGTCGCCCTGAGCAGCGAGGAAGATAAAGCCGCCGCCGCCCTCCGCGGCGCCGAACAGGCCCTTCGCGAAGTCGAGGCGAAGATGAGTTCGTGGATGGAGGCGTCGGAGCTTTCGCTGTTCAACCAGGCCCCTGCCGGACAGGCCTGCAAGCTCTCGGAGACCACGCTGGGGCTGCTTCGTTTATCTGCGCAACTGGCGGTGAAAACCGACGGAACGTTCGACGTGACCTGCCGCCCGATACTGCAAGTATGGCGCGCCGCCAAGAAATCCAAACGCCTGCCGACCGATCTGCAGATCGCCGCGGCGACAGGCAAATGCGGATGGGACAAGATCGAACTGCACTCCGATTCGGCGAGCAAGAAAGTCGATGGCGCCGGCGTGGACCTCGGCGGAATCGCCAAGGGATTCGGCATAGATCAGGCGTCAAAAGCACTCGAAGATGCGGGCCTGACCGGCGGCATGGTGAACGTCGGCGGCGACGTGCGATGCTTCGGCCGGCGCGCAGGCGGCGGGAAGTGGCGCATCGGCGTCCGCAGCCCGTTCGACGGCGACCCGACGTTCGCGATAATCGAACTCGCCAACGGCGCGGTCTGCACCAGCGGGAACTACGAGCGTTTCTTCGAGATCGATTCCAAACGTTACAGCCATATCGTGGACCCCCGCACCGGCCGACCTGTTGACCGCGCCCCGTCGGTTACGGTAGTCGCCCCGACGGCGACCGCCGCCGACGCCTGGGCGACAGCCCTGAGCGTGCTGGGCGAGGGGGGCCTGGAACTCATCGGCGAAAACAGCGGACTGGAGGCGATGCTGGTTATCGGCGGGCCGAAAGATTACCGCCTGGCAATGACGCCCGGATTTCCAAAACTGCTGTCCAAACGCCCGCCGCCTTCCGCTCAACTCCCCTGATCGGCGGAAGGTACCGCCTCGCTCAGGAACTCCGAAAGGGCGTTGGTGTAGACGCTTCCGGAGGTTATGAAACCGTCGTTGTGCCCGCCGGAAATCTCCTGGAATCGCTTGGGCTGCTTTGCGGCTTCAAAGATTTTTTGCCCGTGGTGAAATGGGATGATCTCGTCGTCGCGCGAGTGGATTACCAGCAGTCGGCATCGCAACTTACCGATCCGCCCGAGGGTGTCGTAGTTTATTCTCGCCAGAAGTCGCACGGGCAGGAACTTGTACATTTCGGCGCCGCGGTCGGGCACGGACGTGAACGCCGATTCGATGATGACCCCCGCCGAATGCTTCTCGACAGCCAGCCAGGCGGCTACCGCCGCGCCGAGCGATCGCCCGAACAGGACGATTCGATCGGGTTCGATTTTCCGCGTCCGGGTCAGGTATGCCCAGGCGGCTTCGGCGTCGCGGTACGTGCCTTCCTCCCCGGGCGACCCTTCGCTGCGCCCGTACCCGCGATAGTCGATAATCATCGCGTTATATCCCAGGTTGTGGAATATCGCGATGGTCTCGAGACGGTGCGAAATATTGCCCCCGTTACCGTGGAACATCAGAATCGTGCCCCTGGGCGCCGCGGCGGGCACGAACCATCCATGCAGCTTCACGCCGTCGGAAGTCGCCAGGGAGACGTCCTCGTAGTCCATCGGCCTTTCGTGGTCCGCGGGCGTGGCTACAAGATGCCGCCTGGGGTGATAGACCAGGGACCCCTGGAAGAGAAACAACAACGCCGCCAGAAGGAGATACCCCCCCGCGAGCATGATGAATATATGCCAGATCATTTGCTTCGTTAGTTTGGCCATGTCCCGTTCCTCAGGCAGGACTCTATCCATGCCACTGGGTCTTGTCGACGGTGGTCTTGAAATCGGGTTTCACTATCTCGGGCACTTCTTCGTCGGCGGTGGCGGCAAGGTCCTTTTCGCTGGGATTACCGACCATCAGGAGGCGCTTCTGCGGACATTTTTGCAGTGCGACCTGGAGCCCGTCCATTTCTTCGGGATCGTAGTGCTCGTAGTCGAGGCTCGGGATGCTGTCGCCTTCCTGGAAAGTAAATATCCTGCAGGCACGCCCGCAGGCCTTGCATCCGATGCATCCGACATTGCAGACGGCCTTGACGTCCTTACCAAAGTCGTTGTTGGCGCAGGTCACCGCGAGCATCTGGGATACTTTGAACGGCGTCATCGAGATGATGTGGCGGGGGCAGATTTTTTCGCACGCCCCGCAGCCGACGCACTTGTCGTAGTCGACGCATGCCAGACCGTCGATAACGTGGATCGCGTCGAATTTGCATACCGCGGCGCAGTCGCCGAAGCCCAGGCATCCGTAGGTGCATCCCTGGACGCCGGCGACCATGTTTGCGGCGGTGCAGGTCTGCTCGCCGCGGTACTCGGTCCGCCCGAGGCGATTTTCCCGGGTCGCTCCGCAGTGTATGACCGGTCGGAACGGCCAGGTCTGCTCGATCTCCACGCCGAGTATCCCCGCCAGCGCCTCGGCACAGGCATCGCCGCCGACGGGGCAAAGATCGACCGCGACACCGTCGACGACCACCGCCTCGGCGTATTCACCGCATCCGACGTATCCGCATCCGCCGCAGTTGGCCCCGGGCAGCGCGTCGATGCATGCCTCGATGCGCGGATCGACATCAACGTGGAAAGCCACATTCGCCCAGCCCAGCACGCAGGCCATGAACGTCGCCAGCACCAGCATGGTCGCCGCGGCCAGAATGATAATCATCGCGCCGCCCTCCGATCGGTGTTCAGCGTCAGGTCCGCGGGTTTCGAATCGGGAGACGCAGCGGGCATTGTCGTCGGGATTTCGCCGTTATCATCATCGACCGCAGCCGCAACGGGCGCCGGCGGATGGAGAATGTCTTTGAGGCTCCGGTCGACACCGCCGAACCCCATGAACGCCAGGGAAAGAATGCCCGCCACTATCAGCGTGATCCCGGCGCCCCGGAGCGATTTCGGAACGTCGCAGTGGTCTAGTTCTTCGCGGATACCGGCCATTATTACAATAGCGATGGTAAACCCGATCCCGCCGAATATCGCCAGGACGAGTGACGTGTCAAGCCCCCATGGCTCGGCGCCCTTGCCGACGGCTACGTATTTCATGATCTCCAGGCACGCGAACAGGATCGCGCAGTTGGTCGTGATGAGCGGAAGAAACACGCCGAACGATTTGTACAGCGGCGGGAAGAACTTTCGAACGTACATCTCGACCAGTTGCACCGACGATGCTATCACGAAAATGTAGACGATGTAGCTCAGTATGCTCAGATCGGCGCCGGCGCCCAGGACCATCACCGCCAGCGGCGCACCGGGGCGCAGAATGTAGAACGTGAATACCCAGCTCAGCAGCGCCGCTATCGTTATCACGAACGTGACCGCGCAGCCCATCCCGAACGCCATATCCACGCGGCGCGAGACGCCGATAAACGGGCAGATGCCCACGAAATAGTGCAGCACGAAGTTATTTATAACCGCCGCACCGACAGCCACCAGAATCAGTTCGCTCAGATGTTCCATAGTTGTATCAGCTATTACCTGCCGTAATGTTTGTACAGTAGCAACGCCTTTTCGCGTTTGAACGACAGATGGGGATTACATGGATTTTTGGATTACATGGATTAACGACACTACTGTTGTTACGGCAACGGCTGGCCGTTCCTGACCGGCGTCTTTACCAAGACCTCGCCGTTAATCCATGTAATCCTGTAATCCATGTAATCTCCATCTGGTTTTCGGTTTTAAACTAGCCGCTAGACTGCCCCGGATCTCTTCTCGCGGACAGCGCCAATCCAGTTAGCCAGGCCCAGCAGCAGACCGAGCGTCAGGAACGCGCCGGGGGGCATGACCATTATGCCCCAGTTGGGCCAGGCTTCCGGCATGACTCGCAAACCGAAGAACGTGCCCGACCCGAGAATCTCCCGCACCGCAGCGATCGACGCCAGCGCCATCGCAAAGCCTATCGACTGTCCGGCGGCATCGGACGCCGCGACAACCACCGACTGCTTCGAGGCACAAACTTCGCAGCGGCAGATTATTACGCAGTTGACGATAATCAGCGGGATATACGGGCCAAGCTCCTGGCTCATGTCGTACATCGCGTATGCCAACACGCGGTCGGCAATCGTCACGAACGCCGCGATCGTCAACGTGAAAACGAGTATTCGCAGGTGCGGTTTGAGAAGATTTCGGATCAGGCTGGTCAGTACGTTGGCGCAGATCAGAACGAACGCCACGGCGCCGGCCATTGTCATGGCGGTCTTCATTCCACCGGTGACCGCAAGCGTCGGGCACATGCCCAGAAGCTGGCGGTAGACCGGATTCTCCGGAATCAAACCTCGCAAAAAGCGTTCGCCTGCTGTTGGTCCGTCGCTTGCCATTAGCGTTCCTTCACCGCCGCGCCGCCCTGGACATCCGCCACCGATCTCTTCAACCGGCGGACCACTTCATTGACGATACGGCAGATCGCCATCGAAGTAATCGTCGCCTTGGTCACCGCCTGGACCTGTTGCTCGGCGGGTTCGATCTTCGGTTTGACCATGACGATCTTACCGGCATGCTTACCGACGAACGAGTCCAGGTATCCGGCTTTTACAACTTTTTTCCAGTATCGTTCTCGCTGGTCGACGACGTGGACCTTGGTGATGGTCTGTGCGTCGGCGTCCACGGCGACCAGCAGTTCGACCCTGTCCCATCGCCCCATGCGTTTACCATCGCCCACCCATGCTATAACCCGCCCATCGGCGTCGAGCACCTTGTAGACGACCTGCTTACCGGACGGTATATCTATTATCTGCTCCCTGCTGACGCCCGGGAACATTTCGGGAATGTGCTCGAGGGCCAATTCCCGCTGAATGGACGCGTCGAGGTATTCGCGAAACTCCCGCACTGACCTGTTGACGATGCTGCAAACGCTCTGGGAAGAGATTGTCGCGCTCGTGATGGCCTGGATATCGTTGCTCTCGGGCGGTTGGGCGGTCTTCATCGCGAATATCGCCCTGGTGGTCGATTTGGCGATGAATTGCGACACAAAATCCTTCGTGCGAATCCTGCTTCCAAGCCCCGGAGTTTCGATCTGGGCCAGGACGTAGAGGCCCGTGATGTTCTTAACCTTCACATCAACGCCAATGAGCACTTCGATCTTGTCGACGTAGCCCATGCCCGAAGAGCGAAGCATATAACCCATAGTCGTCTTACCGTCAGGCGCCAGCGCCCTGTAGAACGTCCGCTCGACCACAGCCCCGCCGACATCCACCGAGAACGCGCCCGCTTCAACGCGGTCCTTGTTCGCCCCGGGTATGAGCCTGGGGATCTGGTCGTATGTCTCGTTTCGCTTGTTGGTCTGGATACCATCGTTCAGCGCAAGGTGTACACCCGCCAGCGCGGCGCCGAAACTGACAGCCAGCGTCAGCACCAACCACGCCTCAGCGAGATAGTTTACCTTTTTGGTATCGGGCATTACTTCCTCTCCGGTACCGGTCCGCCGACGGGGGTCCCAATGGTCCACCTGTTAATCAGCGGAACGACCGCGTTCATCATAAGCACCGCGAACATCACACCTTCGGGGAACACCGACATCGTGCGGAACAGCATTATAAACAGTCCCAGACCGATACCGAAAATCCACCGCCCTTTCGGCGTGATGGGGCTGGAGACCGGATCGGTGGCGATAAAGAACGCCCCGAACATCAGCGCCCCGCCGAACATGTGATATCCGACGAAGTCCGCCATGGACAATCCCGCCCCGCCACCGCCCAGATGGGCAAGCCCGGCCGTTATCACCGAAGCCAGGAGAACGCCCGCCGGTATCTGCCACGCCGCCGTGCGACGCCAGCAGAGGTACAGTCCCCCGATCAAACACGCCAGCGTGGAGACCTCGCCGATCGACCCGTTTACGTTGCCCAGGAACAGCCGCGAGAGGGCGACGGGCGACTCGTCGTCTCTGGCGGGTGATGTTGTCGGGGCAGCTTCTTTGCGGTCCTTGATTCGAGTCTTGAGCACGTCCATGGGCGTCGCCTGGGAGATCACGTCCAGGGGCTCTTTGGCGGTCATCGCCATACCGGACTCGGGGTCCGCGGCAGCAGCGGCGGTTTCTTCGTCCAGTTGTACGTACCCGCCGGCCGCCAGGGCCCAGGCGAAGCAGATCATCACAAACGCGCGGCCGACCATCGCGGGATTGAAAATATTCTGACCCAGTCCCCCGAAGACGACCTTCCCGATACCGATCGCCGCACACGCGCCGATAAACCCGACGTACCACGGCGCAGTACACGGCAGGGACATCGCCAGGATCACGCCGGTGACCGGCGCGCTGAGATCCTTCATGGCTCCGAGCGGGCATCTGCCCCGCATCGCCGTAAATACCGCCTCGGCGACAACGCAACCGCCAACGCACACTACCAGTTGGAGCAGCGCCTCGGCGCCGAACTGAAATATCGCCCAGGCGACAAGAGGCGCCGCCGCCAGCAGCACGTCCGCCATCATCCACCGCGTGGTCAGCGACTTGCTGAAACTGTGCGGTGACGGAGCCACGTGGATGACCGGACCGGCGCCCGCGGGCGCCCGCGGCGGAGTATCGGTCTGCTGATTGTTATCTGTCGCTTCGGTCATCTTTTGTTCTTGCTGACTGTAATCAGGAGCGGGGCATCTTCGCTTTGGCGACTCTCATTAACTGCACCAGCGGAAGGGAAGCCGGACAACTGTACGCGCAGCATCCGCATTCCATGCACGCCATAAGATGGTAACGCCTGGCCAGGTCCCAGTCCTCGTGCCTTGCCGCCACCGCCAGCTTGGCGGGAACCAGGTTCAGCGGGCAGACGTCAACGCATCGCCCGCACCGCACGCAGTTCGTTTCTTCGGCGTGGGCGACATCGGCGGCGGTAAGAACCGTCAGACCGCTGGTGCCCTTGGTGACCGGCGTGTCGAGATTGCCCAGCGTAAAGCCCATCATCGGTCCACCGGCTACTACGCGAGCGGCGCCGGCGCGCAAACCGCCGCAGTAATCCACCAATTCACCGTAACTTATGCCTATCGGCACGAGCAGGTTTTTCGGATGGGCCACTCCAGCACCGGAGACCGTAACGATACGGTGGGTCAGGGGCTTGCCCCGCACGACCGCCCGCGCAATCGCCGCGGCGGTTCCAACGTTTATCACCACCACGCCAACGTCCAGCGGAAGGGCGCCGGTGGGCACGGTGCGACCCAAAGCCGCGACGATCGTCTGCTTCTCGCCGCCCATCGGGTACTTGGTCTTGAGCTGCGCGACTTTGATACCGGTCGATCCTGCCGCCCGTGCCATTATCTCTATGGCTTGGGGCTTGTTGTCCTCGATGGCGATTATCACGTTTTTTGCGCCGGCGGCTTGGGCTGCAAGGAGCGATCCGGTGACGATCGGTTCGGGGGCCTGGACCATCAAGCGGTAATCGGCGGTGAGGTACGGTTCGCATTCGCAACCGTTGATCAGGATCGTGTCGATCGGTTTGGCGTCGTTGCGGGCGAATTTGACGTGCGTCGGGAACGCCGCCCCGCCAAGCCCGACTATTCCAGCATCGCTGACGCACCTGGAGATCTGCTCGCGGGTGTACTGATCGAGGCCTTCGACAGGCCAATCGCCGCCGAAACAATCGTCCCAAAGCTGCTGCCCCTCAAACTGGTCGCCTTGGGCGGTTATCGGGATCATCGCCACGTGCCGCCCGTTGGGCAGCGTGCAGACGCCCTGCTTTGCAACCTTGCCTGTAACAGTGGCGTGGATACCGGCGGAGATGAATCCGGTGGGCTTGCCAATGGCCTCGCCAAGGACGACTTCCTGGCGAATCTTCACCAGCGACTCAGCCGGAGAACCCGTGTGCTGCAGCAGCGGGATGGCGACTTTTGCGGGGGTCGGGGGGATCTCGACAGCTACGTTCTCGCTCAGCAGTTTACCCTCGGGCGGATGCACTCCTCGAGGAAAGCTCCCCTTGCCGGGTATGTCTGATGATGCGATCATGTCTCTTTGCGGTCGTTATCGATGTTGGCGGGTGTGGTTCCAATAAGCCCGGTCGCCACCCGGGATATCGCTCCGCCCGCGGTCAGGCCCGCAAGCGCCGCAAGCAGCATTCGGGCCGGTCCGGGCCAGAAAAACCGGGCGAAAAGCGCCGCGGTAACCGCCAATCCCAGCGGAAGCACAAACACCCACAAGACGGCTGAGACCAGGCGCCATCCGGTGAAAATACCTTCACCAGCGGCGGTGTCGATTGAGCTATCGGCTGAACAATGCGAACACCCAGACTGACATTCGGATATATTAGAGGAATTCACAGAATTCGCCTCTAGGCAAGATAAAACAATATCGCCGCAACGATACGACACCGCTGCGGCAACCCTGAGAGAGGATAATAACGTCCGCGGGGGGCAAAGTAAAACATTTTCTCAACGCGACAAAAGATCCGTGCGTAAAGTTTATCTATCGGATCGGAAAACCGCTTCGGCCAATGCGAGATCGGCTTGGGTCGTGATCTTGATATTGTTCATATCTGACGCAACGACAGTCACTTTTCTGCCTGTTCGCTGGACCATCTCGGCGTCGTCGGTGGCGTCGCCGCCGAGGGCGTAGGCCTCGATCAGGAGGTTCTTATCGAAGACTTGCGGCGTCTGGGCCTCCCAGAGCCCCTCGCGATCGACTGTTGTGATGATCCGCCCCGAGGGATCGACCTTCTTGATAGTACCGTGCAGCGGGCATGCCAGTATCGCCGCGGCGCTTTCGGCGGCGGTTTGGAATACCGCGTCGATCCGCTCCGGCGAGGCGCATGGTCGGACCGCGTCGTGAACGCATACGAGTTCGGCGCTCTCGTCGAGTCGCGCCAGGGCATTTCGAACCGAGTCCGACCGCCGGGCCCCGCCTTCGACCAGTTCGGCGCCCAGGGCGGTCAGTTCCCCGCCAAAACGCCGCGACAGCTCAGCGGCATCGCCCGGTGATATCACCAGCAGTATCTGACAGACATCATCCCGCCCGGCGAAGAGGTCTATCGACCGCAGGAAGATCGCCCGACCGCAAAGCGGTTGGAATATCTTGTTCGCCTCGGTGCCGAACCGCTTTCCCGATCCGGCGGCGGGCAATATTACTGATACGTTTGGCATGGGGATATCCTATCAGCCGTCGGCCAGTTCGGCCAGTCCGTCGGGATCGAGAATCGTTATCTCCGCCCCGTTGACTTCGATAAGCCCCGAGGCGCTGAGCTTTTTCAGGGCGCGGGAGAGCGTTTCGGCTACGGTGCCGATCTGGGCGGCGAGTTGGCGCTTGGTCTGCTTGAGGACGACCGTGTCAGTTCCGGCGCGAGCGGGAAGTTCGAGCAGAACATTTGCCAGCCGCGCGGGCACTTCCCGCAGCGAGAGCTGCTCGATAAGCTGGTTGAACTCCCGGAGCTTGGCCGACATTCCCGCCATCATCGCCATCGCTATCTCGGGATTATCGGTGATGAGCTGCTTGAGGACCGAGCGTCTGACGACCAGCAGCGTGGTGTCTTCGAGCACTTCGGCGTGCGCGGGATAGTTGATACCCGCCCACATGGCCGCTTCCCCGAACGTGTTGCCCGGTCCGTAGAGATGGAGTATCTGCTCGTCGCCTTTGGGCGAGAGCTTGTAGACTTTGGCTCGCCCCTGGAGGATAACGTGGAAGCTGTCGGCCTGCTCGAGCGGCGAGAATACCTGCGATCCGGCGGGCAGATGCTCGGTAAGGCAGGCGTCCAGCAGAGCGCGGACCTCGTCGTCGCCGAGGCGGGAAAGCAGCGGAACTCGCCGCATGGCGTCGGTAATCTGGGAGACTGTCAGTTTGGTCACGTCAGGAGTTTACCGCCTGGGAACTCGTACAGCCAGTGCTCTGTCCGAGCAATATTGTCGGGTGGCGGGCGGTTTGGATATCGACACAGAGACCCATGGGCTTAGAATCGGGCAAGAATCCAGCCGGGCGGTCGGCTCACCACCGGAAGAAGCGGTATGGATCGTCCCATTCCACGGGGCGGTCGAGGTACAGACCGGTGAGCCATCGACCCTCCCGGGGAGAGGCGACGGGGGTCATGACGACGCCGGAAACCCATAGCGTCCCAGCCCGTCCGTGCCAGATCTGGAAGCGGGTCTTGGACTTTTCCGAACCGGTCGCCTGAACGGTGAAGGTGAACTGTTTCCATGATCCGCCGGGGGTGAAGCGCTGGTAGGCGATGAGGGATCGCCAGGTGGAAGTGTTCTGGACCGCCAGAGTCACGCGGGCGGACTTCATGCCCTCGGATTTCGCGCGGAGCGAGATGCGATACCACTGGCCCTTCTCGACGGGGACGCCCGTTTGGGAGAGCATGACGCGCCACGGGTCCAATACGGCTTCCGTGGCGAACCGGCTGCACTTGAGTTCGCGTGGATACAGCGATAGAATCGTCAGGGTAAGCTTGCGATGGTCACGGGCCTGGGCGTTCTACTGATTCCGAGATGAACGCCGCCTGGCGTGACCGGCGGGAGGATGTGATCGATGAGATATTGCGGAAAGATCGACAAGGACGACAAGGGACAGGAAGTTTTCGTTATCCCCGTCCAGGTACCCAAACCCGGAAAGCTCGAGCAGTCATGGGAGCCCGGACCGGTCAAGGAAAGCAAGTTTACCGAAGAGGAAATGAAGAAGATCACCGCCGGTCGAAAGAAGTAATAGATTCGCTCCTTGATGTTCCTCCGAATCCCTCGCTCTCGCCGACGGAGCACTTCTTCAACGGGTTGCTCCCCTCCCCCAACCCCAATATTTCTGAAAGAATACTATCATGGTGTTTACAATAATCTACGATAATGTATATTAGCGGAAATGAAATACTACGATTTAGTTGAAATGCTTGGGAAGGAGGGGTTTTTCGATCTGGCGTCGGTTGTTCAGTTGACCGATGAACGGCGCGAAAGTATTCGTATGCAGCTTTACAGGTGGTGTAAGGCGGGCAAACTATTATCACTCAGGCGAGGAATGTATGCGTTTCCAGAGGCCTGCCGTTCGGTTTCAATCAATCCCGCGGAACTGGCCAACCAACTTTACAGGCCGTCATATATCAGCACGCACTGGGCAATGGGATTCTACGGGTTGATTCCCGAGAAAGTCGTTACATACACCAGTGTGACATCGCGAGTTTCCAGATCGTTCGACAATTCATTCGGTTCGTTCAGATATCAGAGTGTCAAGACCGCGGGGTTCTTCGGCTACAGATCGTTGGATATTGGCGGCAGGCAAATTGTTGTCGCCGAGCCCGAGAAGGCCCTGCTTGATTTGTGGCATCTTGAAAAAGGCGTCTGGACCGAAGACCGCATGCACGAGATGCGGTTTCAAAATACTGAGGTCATCGATGCTGACAAACTTCATGTCTACGCCGAAAAATATCAATCGCCTCGGCTCGTCAAGGCCGCCGCGTTGTGGTGCTCAGTGATCGGCTCGGAAAATGAAGGGACAGTAGAATTATGAAAGACCAGGCGTTGGCGATCATCCAGGACGTTTCCAGCCCGTCAGATAAGCTCAATCTGTTAAGAGAATACCTGCAAGCGATGGCGCTTCGTTCATTGCACGAGAGCGAGGCGTTTGTGAGCCTTGCTTTTGTGGGCGGTACGGCATTGCGTTTTGTGTACGGTCTGCCCCGTTTTTCGGAAGATATTGATTTCTCACTTGCCGACAGCAGCGACTATAAACCTGAGGCATGGATGAAGAAGCTGAAGCGGGATCTTCAGTTGGCGGGGTTTAACGCCGCCGTGAAATGGAACGATCGCCGCACCGTTCATAAGGCCTGGATCAAAGTGGCCGGGTTATTGAAGGAAGCAGGTCTGGCGGCTATGGCCGATCAGAATCTGTCGATCAAGTTGGAGATTGACACCAACCCGCCGAAAGGAGCGGTAAGTGAAACCGGTATTGTAAATCGCCATGCAATGTTATCGCTTCGCTATTACAATTTACCGTCTTTGATGGCCGGTAAGATCCATGCGTTGATCACGCGAAAATACGCCAAAGGCAGAGATTGGTATGATTTACTGTGGTATCGAGCCAGGCGTCCGCCAGTTGCGGCGAATCTGGAGCAGCTTCAAAACGCGCTCGATCAGACTCATGACCGGGGGGTGTTTAATGCTGAAAACTGGGAAAGCGACGTGGTCGAAAGACTGAAGACGATCGATTGCGCAGTGTTGGTTAACGATGTTAAGAATTTTCTCGAACGTCCGGAAGACGCGGCGCTGCTGACGGAAGACAATATTCGCTCAGTGTTGAAATAGAGAGTGTCTCACAAACCAACCCCAAGATATTTAGATGCGATTGCCCGTGCGTCGCCAACTCTCGCCTGCCGAGTCGCTTCACGGCAGGCGGGTTGCTACTGCTCTTGACGGTGTTTTCATTTGGGCAAGGAGTTTTTGGACCAGTTCTTTGTTCTCGCCGTTGCCCGCGATGTTCGTGTTCTCACCCGGATCGGTCTGGTGGTCGTAGAGTTCGATTTTCGCCGGGAGCTTCTTGCGACTGTCGGACCATTCTACGATTCGGTAGCGATCGGTCCGCAGTGTTCGCCCGAAGTAGCGACCCCGGCCGAAGAAACTGAAGGCGCCGTCCTTGACGCGGCGTGTCGGATCGCCCAGGATGGGCTTGAGGCTTACGCCCGGCAGGTCGGTTGGGGCCTTCAGGCCGCAGAGGTCCGACTGAATGTAATGTCGTTTGAAGAGGCGAGCGGATTTGGCGAGTTTGTCGATGTTGGGCGTGCGTATATGCCTGCTGCCGTAGCAGCCCAGCTCCGGGCGCAGGTCGTCGACGGCGATGAACAGGACGTTGGGCCGGTTGTTGGCCCCCTCGCCACCGGCCGCACCGACCAGCGGCGCCAACGCCACCGCGGCCGCACCGCACCCAATCGTTTTCAAGAACTCTCTACGCGCGAGCGGGCTGGTCATAACGGTTATCTCTCCAAATATCCAACACCGCAATTCTAACCGGTCTTGGCGCGGTGTGTACACGATTGTCAGGGAGCCGGTGTGCGAAAGGGCTTGCCCGCCCGGTAGAGGCTGAGGCGGTTTCGGATGCGTTTTGCCAGGTCGGCGTCGCCGGTCTTATCGGCAAGACCGGCCGCTTTGCTCGCCGTTTCCACAGCTTCGGTGAACTGCCCGGCCTCTGCGAAGGCGGCGGCGAGCGTATCGAGTTGCACCGGGGCCTGGCCGCCCGCGAGTTCAGATGCACGTTTCGCCATCGCCACGGCCTGCTTGCTGTTGCGGATCTCCCGGCTTGCATGCGTCGAGTATATCCAGGCCAGTTCGCTGAGGGCCGCCACGAGGTCACCCTTGAGTTCGATAGCCCGCCGATAAGAACCAATTGCGCCGCGGGTCCGGCCCGAACGCTGCTGAATTCGAGCCATCCGCAGGTGAAAATCCGGGACTCTGGGATTGATCTTGATTGCGGCCGCCAGATGTTTGCCTGCCTGGGGCGCCTGATCGAGGTCCAGGAGGACCTTAGCAAGTTCGCTGTGCGCATACGGATGGTTTGGCTGGATCGACAGTTCCTTCCGGAATGCGCTGACGGCGGGCTCCAATTTCTTCTGCCGGACCAGTGATATACCAAGGAAGAAGTGCAGATCCTTGGCGTTGGGTTTGCTCTTGATGGCAATAACGAAATGTTCCTCTGCTTCGGCCGCCTGATTCTCGTTGACCAGCACTTGGCCAAGTTCGAAGCGAGAAGCCATGTGGTCGGGGCGAATGGACAAAGCCTTGCGGTATTCTTTGACTGCTTCGATCATCTTTCCCTGTTTGCGCATCGTACGTCCAAGGAAGTAGCGGAGCATATGGTCATCCGGTCTTATCCGAACCGCTTCGGACAAGTGGCTCTCAGCCTCTTTGTGATTTCCCAGACGCATCAGGGCTGAGGCCAGGCTGATCCTTGCCTCCACAAACTTCGGGTCGACACGAAGCGCCTGGCGGTATTTGGTCATAGCCGCGAGGTGCATGCCCTGCTGTTCCAGCTCAATGCCGAAATTGCGGTGAGATCTTGAATCATCGGGCCTCAGCTCTATCGCCCTGCTCAGATGCTTCTTTGCCTCGTCAGAGGCCCCGGTGCTTCCGAGGATTGCTCCGAGTCTGGCGTGTATGTCCGCATTTTTCGGGTTGAGCTTCAGGGCCTGGCGGTACGCCTTTATCGCGATCGCGTAGTCGCCTTCCAGCAAAGATTGGTGCCCGACCCTGGCATAGGAGAAGTCATCAACAAACTTCTCGTGGATTCCGCGAATCGCCAAAGGCTTGGTATTGACGAATTCCGGGATATTGGCGGCACGGTCGGGTGCCGTAAACCAGGAGAGCACCACGGGCGGGCTGCTGCGCCCCTCTTCGTTGATGTGAGTGAGAAACAACTGCGTGTACGGCGAATCGGGTTTCGATGAAAAGACCAGCCACCTGCTGTTGGGAGACCAACTGTGCCACGAATTCATACGAGACGTGTTGCATCGAAGCCGCCTGGCCTCACCGCCGGCGGCCGGAATGATGTAGAGTTCGCTGTCCGGCTGCAGCAGCATGAAGCTCTTGGCCTTGCAGAACACAATCCATTTACCGTCGGGGGAGTATTTCGCGAAGTAGTTGCTCGCTCCGTTATGCGAGGCGCCGCGCAGCGGAAGGGGCTTGCCTCCCTTTCCGCCATTGAACGGAATTCGGTACAGGTCGAAAAGAAACGTCTTTCCCTCCTTCACAAACTCGCGGGATTCCTCCGCATTCAGCAGCACCGCCTTCCGGTCGCGCACGTGCTTGATGTGATACACCTTGTTTCGGGCGAAGACAATGTGCTTTCCGTCCGGGCTCCAGACAGGGTTGCTCTGTACCAGTTGCTTGTCGTCGGCGCCGGGCAATGCCTTGAATGTCCGCGTCTGCCGGTTGTAAACGACCAGAATCCCTTTGATCGGGAAGAAAAGCTGCGAGAAAGCCAGATCGGGTCTGGGAATGAAGACGGATCGGTCCTTGACCGTGCTGATCGCGTACTTGCCGTCCGGGGAGATTTGAGACAACAACCCGAAGGTGAACTCATCCTCTTCCTTCTTGTAGTCGTCCCAGGTTATGATGTTGTCCTTCTTGAGATACATCTCCTCGGCAGTAGCCTGAATAACGTATGAGCCCTTGGAATTGGCGTAATCCACATCCATACCCAGTGTCGAACCGTCGGCGGAAAACGAGTGACAATTCCCACAGACAGGTAGCTTCTCCATCACGATCGGAGGTCGTTGCGCCGAGGATATCTCGCCAAAACGCCAGCGCAGGCGGGATGGGTCTTGGACGGCCTTAATGAAGGGCAGGATCACTTCCCGGTAAAACAAGGGCGCGCCCACTTCGTCCCTGGATGTGCTGATTGAAATGCTCGCTCCCGACAGGATTGTTTCCCGCTCAGCTTGATTAACGGCGAGAATAGTGACCGTTGCTTTCTTTTCACGAGAACGACGCTTGATAGCTTCCCACTGGTCGCTCGAAGGCGTCCACTGAGTCTCGCCGATGCGAGCGTTTACGGGCCCATCACCATCCTGGAACTTAAACGTGATGAGCCATTCGTCCGAATCAACTTGGTTGTCGCGCCAGCGGAACGTCGGCGGTGCGATTTCAGGGGGAAACAGCGTCTCATCAAGCGGATAGAGGATCGTCAATCCACCGTAGTCTTTGCCCTCTTCGTAGGCCGCGAGTATACGGTCGCTCTGGGAATCATACCTGCCGCGGACGATCAGAACAATCACCAGCACACCAACCGCCGCCGCCAGCCCCAAGAGAGTATATATGACGGATTTGCACATGAACCGCGATCCTGTGAAATCTCTTCAGCCCTGTGAGAACCTGGCCTGGAAATCTTCCCGTCGATAACTTGCGCCGCGAACGATTATTACAGATTCTAGCAAAACCCCCATACCATCGCAAACTGAAACTCCACACCATGACGGTTTTGGCGATCACCGCTTGGCGGCGGGTTGGAGGGCGATCGTCGCGGAGTTGAGGTAGCTGCATTTGCAACCGGTGGTCGCGTCGGGCATGAGCACCAGTCCGCCGACGGGGATCACGTTGATCCAGCAGCCCGGGCGGATGCCTCCGAAATTCGCGGTCGGGCGATCGCTCAGCAGGTCCCGGTATCCCAGAGTGGCCGAACGGAACAGCAGCATGTTTGGAGCGGCCGATATGATTCCGCATCCGTAGCTGCGTTGGAAAGTCCAGGGTATCGAGGCTTTGGAATCTTTTGTTCGCTGCTTTCCGGTCAGCAGGTCCCACGCGCAGGGCTGGGCGTAGATGGTCTGTTCGTTGATCAGCGGGCGGGAGGCATAGCTTGCCCTGATGTCCCAGAGCGTTTCGCCCGTCGACGCCCGCAATGCCGTCATCTGCCCGCCGACTTCCGATGCCAGGCGGAACCTCGTTGACTGGTAGCACATCAGCAGCATGTCGCGGGCCTCGGCGGATATCAGCATCGTACCGTAGGCGTCCGATTTCTTCCAGGCGGCCCGTCCGGTGGCGATATCGAGCGCCGCCAGCACGCCCGGCGCGTGGGGTTTGGGCTTTCCCCCGCGCCGGCGGACCTCGGCGGCTTTGGCGCGGTCGATCAGGTAAACTCGCCCGCCGCCGGCGGCGATGGTGTTGTGGCGGATGGAGTTTTCCGCCGCGTATTTCCATTTCATCTTCCCGGTCGCGGCGTCCAGTGCGAACAGGACCGAGCTTTCGGTGAACATGCCCGCCATGTTGGAGCGGAGAAATCGGTATGGAACGAGGTGACTTTCGTCGGCGAGCGTTCCCAGCAGCGTTCCGCCGGAGATGGCGATATATCCCCATCGTCCCGCCTTGCCCGAGGGGAGTTTAGGCGGGGCGAATTCAGCCAGTTTTTCGCCCGTGACCGGGTCGATCACCAGGCATTTGGCGCCGGTGTGGACGTAGATTCTCCCGTCGCCCATACAGAGGTTGCTGCCCGTGCCGGCGGTGCCCATCAGGTGATCCTGGTCGAAGGGTTTGAGCACGCTGGGCAATTTCTGCTCCCACAGCATCCGCCCGTTATGGATGTCGAGCGCCGCGAGGCTGTCGAGGCCCATGACGAACATTCGCGACCCGTCGCTGATCGGCGAGTGTCCGCGCCCGTGGCGATTGGGCATGCGGATACCGGGGCTGTCGAACCACAGCACTTCCAGCGGTCCGCGGACCAGTTGGTCGGTCCCGCACAGCGTGTTTCCCGCGTCGGCGTACTGGTGGGTCCATTTTCCCGCCCCGTTGCGCGGTTTGCGAACGGTCAGTTTCATCTTGCCGACCGGGCCGATGCAACTGACCCCGCCGCCCGGACGGAGCAGGCGGGCGATATCTTTCGAGGCGACGCCGCGGGCGGAGACAGCAAGGTCCGCGAAATAGTTCGGGTATGGCGTCCGCTTCAGATCGGCTTGGTGAACGGTCACGCGCGTGCCATACAGGCCCGCGGATCGAAGCTTCTTCCTTGCCGCCGCCACTGCAGTGCTATCTGAATCCACCGCGTAGATTTTCAGCTTCGACTGCCTGGCCAACTCGTATGAAAGGGCGCCGTCGCCGCACGCCAGGTCCACGCAATATCCCTCCCGAACGCCTGTTTTGTCGAGGATAGCTTTTGCGGTTTCCGCCATCGCGGTATTGTCGCCATAGGGTTTGGCTTGTCGGTCCGCCGCGACAGTGCCGCCCTTCGCCCAGTCCGCGAAACAATAGATCGCGCCCTTATCGGTACTCACGTACAAGCTGCCGCCGGCCGCGGCCAGAGATAGCGCTTCGCCCCGAACCTCGCTCGACCAGATGGCTTTCTTCGCTTTAATATCGATGACGGTGACTTTGCCCGCCCCGCCGGAGATGGCTTTTCCGCCCGCGACGATCAGCGAGCCGCCCCCGTCCGGAGCGTCGACGGACCACTTGGCGCTGGGCGCGCGGATCCTCGTCTTCTTCCCGCGGCGGACGACTTCTTTGGTGACGATTGGTCTGGTCGAATCGAGCAGGCAGATTCTTCCATCGTTATCGTCATCGCCCTCGCCATCGGCATAATAGACGATTCCCTCCGGAGTAGAGGCCAGGACCGAAGCGTCGATCCCGCCGAATGCGATCTTGCCCGTGTGGGCATCGAAAACCGCGGTGTTGTTGACCAGGTGTTTCCCGGCGACTGCAACGCTCGACCCGCCCAATTGACCGTATCGCTGGAGGTGGAAATACTGGAGTTTTCCGGTTTTTCGATCGAATGCGGCGGGCACGGCGCGTCCGGTCGGCACGAAGAGCTGTTCGTCGGTGGCGACGAGATATCCCTGCGCGGTTATACCGCTTTTGGCCATCGCCCCTCCGTGCGGCTGGGGCATGAGAATCGCGCCGGAATCGTCATTACACCAGATCGTTTTCCCATCGTCGGCATTCAGGGCGTAGATCCAGATGCCCTCTGACGGCCAGATCCCCGCGCCGAAGTAGACCACGTTATCTTTGACGACAGGCCCGCCGCGCGCCGGGTGGCGGGATATCATCCGCCCGTTGCCCAGCAGCATCCGCCTTTCGGGTCCGCCCCGGCGCTTCCAGATCACCTTTCCCGAGGCCGCATCGAGACAATACAGCACGCCGTCGTCGCTGACGGCGAAGACGCGCCACTTGCCACCTGCATTTTTCCACAACGCCGGCGCGAAGCGGACCGGAGCATCGGTGGCAAATGACCAGGCCTCCTTACCTGTAGCGACGTTAAGCGCGTAGATGTGACAATCGGCGGAGCTACCGAAGAACAGTTTTCCCCCCGCCGCAACTACATGATGCACCCTGTCATCCGTCATCCGCGTGGACTTCGGCCAGGCCGGACGGGGCGCCTGGTCTCCCTGGCGGACCCATCTAAGCACCGGTTTCGCGGGAATCGAGTTCGTCGCGGGAGAATATCCGGATCGGGCCGCATTCCCGCGCGCCATGGGCCAGTCCGCCCCCGCGGCGGCGCAAAGGAGCATGCTTGCGGAAACGAAAGCGAGAAACAGTTTTTTCATAATGGGGACCTCGAAAAAATCTGGAGCATAATAACATATTTCGCACGTAATTACGGCTGCGAGTCGTACGGTTTTTACGAAACCCTTGCATTATTCGGCGCAACGTGCTATGGTGCCGGGCTATCATGACACTGATCTCCCCAACTGGCTCTGTCGTCTACCGCTTGCTCTTTGCGAGCCTGCTGAGGACTCTGCGCGCTGTTAACTGGCCTCCATTGACTCTCTGATTGATCTGTCGCCTTCGCCCCCGGCGGAGGTTTGAGGTCCCCCCCAACACAATCCCCCCGCATTACCGCCGCACCCCGAGTATCCCATGCAACGCAAGAATATCCGCAACGTGGCGATTATAGCCCACGTGGACCACGGCAAGACGACGCTGGTCGATCAGCTTCTGCGCCAGAGCGGTCAGTTCGGCCGGGGCGAACTGACCGGCGAGTGCATCCTCGATTCCAACCCGCTCGAACGTGAGCGGGGAATCACGATCCTCTCGAAGAACTGCGCGATCGACTACACCGACAGGCACGGCGAGAAATATCACATAAACATTGTCGACACGCCCGGCCACGCGGACTTCTCCGGCGAGGTCGAGCGCGTGCTGAAGATGGCCGACGGCGTGCTGCTGTTGGTCGACGCCTTCGAGGGCGTGATGCCCCAGACGCGTTACGTGCTGTCCAAGGCACTTTCCGCCGGGCTGGAACCGCTGGTGGTAATCAACAAGATGGACCGCCCCGACGCCCGAGGCGAGCGAGTGCATGAAGAAGTTTTCGACCTGCTGGTCGAACTGGAGGCCGACGATCACGCCCTGGATTTCCCCACGGTCTACGCTTCGGGCAAGGGCGGCTGGGCCACTGAAGATTACGACGCCGCGGTCGCCGGCGGCAGCGCCGACGTCCACGAACTGTTCGACGCGATTATCGAACACGTGCCGGTGGCCGACCTTGACGCCGAGGCGCCGCTGCAGACGCTGATTACCACGCTGGATTACAGCGACTACGTCGGGCGGATCGGTATCGGGCGGGTATTTGCCGGCGTGCTCGAAGCGGGTAAAGACGTATGCGTCATCGACAACGATGGTAATGGGACTATTCAGCGGATCGGACAACTGTTCCGCTTCAAGGGGCTCGGACGCGTCGAGGTCGACCGGATCGACGTGGGCGATCTCTGCGCGGTGGTCGGACTCGATTCGGTCGACATCGGCAATACGCTGGCCGATCCGGATAACCCCATCGCACTGCCCACGCTGACTATCGACGAGCCGACACTTCACATGACCTTCCGCTTTAACGATTCACCGTTTGCCGGGCGTGACGGAAGGTACGTGACCAGCCGCCAGGTTCGCGAGCGGCTGGACAAGGAGTTGCAGTCGAATGTAGCCCTCGGCGTCGAGGACCATGGCGACGAGTTCACCGTCTCGGGGCGCGGGCTGCTGCACCTGGGCATCCTGCTGGAGAACATGCGGCGGGAGGGATACGAACTGTCCGTCGGCAAGCCGCAGGTAGTCTATCACCGCGACGATAAAGGCAAGCGGCTCGAGCCGATCGAACGCCTCGTGATCGACGTTCCCGCTGACGCGATAGGGGCGGTGATGCAGCTCATGGGCGACCGCCGGGCGGAGATGATGCACATGGAAAGCACCGGTCTCCGAACGCAACTGGAGTTTACGATCCCCGCGAGATCCCTGATCGGTTTGCGCAATCGCATGCTTACCGCAACGGGCGGAGAGGTTATCATGCACCACCGTTTCGAGTCGTACGGGCCCGACCGCGGCGAGATCGGCGGGCGCATCAACGGCGTGATGATAGCGACCGAATCGGGGGCGGTTACCGGATACGCTCTGGAGCAGCTTGCCGGGCGCGGGATCATGTTCGTCCAACCGGGCGACGAAGTCTACCAGGGACAGATCGTCGGCGAGCACTGCAAGGACAACGACCTGCCCATAAACGTCGTCAAGCGCAAGAACCTCAACAACATCCGCTCGTCGACCAAGGAGGCCACCGTCACATTGAAGGCCCCGCGCCTCATGACGCTGGAGGCCGCTCTGGAATACATCGAGACCGACGAGATGGTGGAAATCACTCCCCGCCACATCCGCATTCGAAAGATGCACCTCAAGGAAGCCGACCGCAAACGCGCCTCCCGCCAAGCTGCAGCAGCGGTACAAAGATAAATACCGGAACTGCAGACAAAGCCCACAGATAGCAATCTGTGAGCTGTCGTTATTATCCAACCGGTTCCGATTCGCTATACCGCAAACGACTTTTTCAATCGTCTCGCTATTCGGCGAGTTTACCGAATCGGTTCGCCACCGCCAATGCGGGGTCGAGCGGTACCGGGACGCCGGCGGTGCCTTCGGGCACTGCGATGATATCCACCTTCTTGGGCAGACGTCCTTCAAAGTGGGGCAGCCACTTCGCTTCGGCTTCAAACAGTTCTCGCACCATGTTCCGCGTGTCGTTCAATCCGAGAACCGCGGACGTCAGCGGGTCCATCGCGACAGCTGAGAACGCCAGTTCCTCATTGGCGGTGACCGCGGCTTCGGCGGCCATCATCTGCAGCGTCGCGTTGCTTCGGTTCAGCGCCGCCAGTTGCGACGGCAATTTCCCGACGTGCGTCGGATGCAGGCCCGAACTGTCGACGTAAATCGGAACTTCCACGCACGCCTCGCGGGGCAGGTTGCTGATGTATCCTTCGCGGTTGATTATGTTCCCGTTGAGGCGGAACGTTTTTCCCGTTTCAATCGCCTCGAGGATGCGCGAACAGTAGTCGATGCTCCTGGGTTCAAGTTCTCCGCTTTCGAGGCTGAGGATGTCGATTTCCGCGTACTTGTCGGCCATCGCGCAGCAGAACTTGTAGCACGCCCCGGTCTCGCCGCCGAATGCCGGTTGATCGCAATACGTGTCGAGCAGGGCGCGGTTCTTCCGGAACCAGTAGAGGTACTCCGACAGGTGCCCGGTGCTCTCGGTCATGAAGTAACCGAAATGGCGCGCCGTCTCGACGCGGACCTTGTCGTTGATGTAGTACTCGGGCTTCTCGATGTTGGCCCGGAATGTCGGGTAGAGATCCCTTCCGTCCTTCCTGTCTTTGAGTTCGAGGAACCACGCCATGTGGTTTATCCCTGCCGCCAGGAAATCAATATCGTCCTTGTCCACGTCGACATAACCGGATATCAAATCCAGCGTGGTCTGGATACCGTGGCACAATCCGACGAATGGGATATCGCTCGACATCGCCATTCCGATCGAGCACGTACACATCGGATTAACGTAGTTCAGCAGCAGCGCGTCGGGGCAGAGATCCTCCATGTCCCGCATCATGCCGGCGAGAACCGGTATGGTCCGCAGGCCGCGCATCACGCCTCCGGGGCCCACGCACTGGCCGATGCACTGGTCCACGCCGTACTTCAGCGGAATCTCGTAGTCATGCTTGTAGGCCTCCATACCGCCGATCTGAAACGTGGTGATAACGTAATCGGCGCCTTCCAGCGCTTCGCGCCTGTCATCCGTGGCGAACATCTTGTGCGAAAGATTGTTGTTCTTGACGATCTTGTTGACGTATTCCTCGACACTCTTGACTTTGGACAGCACCGGATCCATGAGGGCGACTGTCGCGTCCTCGAGTCCGGGCGTCTGCATTATGTCGTTAGTGAGCGTCGTGCTGAACACCATGCTTCCGGCGCCGATAATCGCGATCTTGGCCATGTCATTGCTCCTTTGTTTTTTACCGCGTATGTGTAGAATGAGCGTATAGGAATCGAATCATCCTGTCAATGCCGCTATGCGGCTGCTATGGAACCAATAACATGACCCCACGCGAAAATCTGCTGAGATTGTATCGACGAAACGGTTTCGACTCCGCGCCGGTGCATTTCAATCTGTGCCCCGAACTCGAGGAAACCTTCCGGCGGAACTATCCCGGCAGGGGCGAGTACGCCGAAGCCTTCGAGTTTCCCGTGCGGATGATAACCGATCCGGGATTCCCCTGGATCGCCGAGATTGAAGGGTTCGTCCCGCGGCGCACGTGGGACTACAGCCTCTATTACGACCCGCCCATCGCCGACGGCGCCCGGATGGACATATGGGGCGTCGCCCACGAACCGGGCGGCCCGGACGCGCACCACATGACGCGAATGCGCCACCCGCTGGAGAAACTCGAAAGCCTGGAGCAGTTCGAGGCCTACCCCTGGCCGGACTTCGCCCGGGCCGACTGGTCGTACCTCGACGCCGAAATCGCAGACATTCACGCACGCGGGCTGGCTGCACAGGTCTGGATGGAATGCACCATCTGGGAGACCGCCTGGTACATGCGCCGGATGGATGTACTCGTGACCGACATGGTGATGGAAAACGATATAGCCGCCTTCCTGCTCGACAAGATAACGGACCTTGCCTGCTTCCGCGCGGAGAAATATGCCTCCGCCGGCGCCGACATCATCGCACTCGGCGACGACATCGGTATGCAAAACACGATCATGATGTCGAAAAACATGTACGCCGACTGGTTAAAACCCCGCCTCAAGAGAGTCATCGATACCGCCCGGGCCGCAAAACCCGATGTTATCATCCAGTATCACTCCTGCGGGCACGTTACCGAGTTGATACCCGAACTGATAGACGCCGGAATCGACGTGCTGAATCCCGTGCAGTCGGAATGCATGGACGTTCTGGAGGTTTTCGCCGAGTACGCCGACTCGCTGTCTTTCAACGGATCGATCGGCACGCAGACGACCATGCCGTTCGGCTCGCCGCGGGAAATCAAGGACACGGTTAAACGGAACCTTGACGCGGTGGGGGACTCCGGCGGACTGCTGTGCTGCCCGACGCATATGCTCGAACCGGAAGTGCCCTGGGAAAACGTCGAAGCGTATGTGGCGGCCTGTCGCGAGTATAAATCGTAGAGCCCAACGGGCTCAGAAGCTTTTCTGAAAGATCAATTGGCCGACGTCGCAACGGGCTTGAGTTTCCCGGCCCAGGCGGCTCCGCGCCTGAAGAGTTCTTGTACGCCGGCGGCCTCGAATGCTCGGACATCGTGACCGAGGGGTGAGTGGAATACACGTCCCTTGCCGAACTTCAAAACAAAGCCCATCGGGTGATGCTTCTTGTCGACCTTTGATTTGGCGTGGGCGAGTATGTCAATCGGCGTCTTGCCGTCGAGGCACGTGTAGAGTTCGTCGTACGTTTCAAAATCCTTCATGCCTTTGGTGATGGGGTGATCTTTGTCGACGATTTCAACGGTGAACGGTCCTCGCCGATCGTGTCCGCGGAATTTGGGGTTGTATATGCGTCCGGCGATCTTGACGAATCCGGGCCAGTCCTGCCACGCTCCACATGCGAAGTGGACCATGACCATCCCGCCGCCTGCTTCGATGAACTTGCTGAAGTTTTCTCGGGCCGCCTTGTTGGGCGCCGGTACTTTCCAGTTCATGAAATGCACCACGACCACGTCGTATTTGTGCAGCATCGCCGACGAAAGCTGATGGGGGTCTGCTACGATCTGAACCTCCATTCGCTTGTCCTTTGCCAGGAAAGCGGCGATGACCGGCGCGGTCAGCTTCCACTTGTGCCCGGGATAGTCCACGCCGGTTACGATCAGCACGTTGGTCTTGGACGTGTCTTTCGGTACGGGCATGACAGTTGCGAGTTTCTTCACCGTCGCCGCGGGCGCCTTGGCGGGAACTTTGGTGATAGCGGGTGTTTTGATCGCACTTCCGGCGCCGGCCTCCCAAACCCATACCTCCCCGACAACGACGTTAGACTGGCTTTCACGTTTGAACGTCAGCTTGACCTGTCCCCCGGCGGATAATGCTTTTGGGATTCCAATGTTGAGTTCGGAGGCCTTCTGGTTCGTCAGCTTCGTCGCCTTGAGTAGTTGCGTCTCCTTACCGCCCTTTGGCGCCGCCCAGACCGACTGGACGCGGTCGTTGTTGTCGGGATCCCACCAACTGAAGCCCAGTGCGTACTGTTTTTTCGCGTCCAGACCGGTCAGGGAGAAACTCACGCCGTCGCCATCATATGCAACCGTTCCAGCGGGCGTTCTGCCCGAGCCGGGCCAGACCCACGACGCGCCGGTTAGCTGTGATATCTTCGGTCCGGATGATGCGCCGGCTTGTGTCTCCACGCCGCAGTCGAGGTAGACGACCATTTTGCAGCCCCTGGGTCCGGCGGTTGCGAGTTGCTTCCTGCGTGCGTCGACCACCTTTTGATTGTAGGTTTTCCTTGCCCGCCTTCCGCGGCGGGGCCTGCTTTTGGCCAGTTTCTCCACGGCGTCGGCTCTGGTTACGATCGCCTTGGGCGGATTGGCCGCCCTGATCTTCTCCACCGCAGCCAGAACCGCACTCTTCTGAGTTGCCGCCAGTTGCTGTGCGATCGCCAACGCCGCGAGGGCGGCTTCGTTCCTGACGTCGCCATCGCCCAGCATCGACAGCGCCGCGCTGAGCGATTCGGTCGACGCCGCTGAGCCCATCGCCGACAGCATCATCCGCTTGTCCGCGGGTGTTTTCACGAGTTTGCGGATCTGCTCCAGGGCTCCGGCGGGGTCTTTCGACAGCGGAGCGAGCCGCAGGTACCCTCGCATCGCCAGGATGCGGTGCTTGGAGTTTTTCGTATCGCTGATGATCTTAAGCAGCGAACCGCACGCCGCCGCGTCAGGCCAGTTAGTAAGCGCCCGCAATGCCGCTTCGCTGACGGTTGCGTTCCTGGAATCGACACGCTCCACGACAGCGGGCAGAGCATCGGAGCCGCCGAAGCAGGCGACGGTTTTCAGCAGGGCGGCCGCCGGCTCGCCGTCGGCTTTCTTCAGGCCCGCGAGAATTGCTTTGGATACCGCCGGGTTGTCTTCCATGCGCCGCCCGGTGGCGAGGATGGCCTGGCTGAGTACCTGGTGATCGGTCTCGGCGGATCTGGTCAGCAATGCGACGAGTTTGGGCAGTTCGTTTTTACCGGCCAGTTGCGTCAGTCCCTTGCAGGCGGCCTGACGAATGGAGGCTTCGGAATCAGTTGCCGCCGACAGCATTTCCGGTATCGCGCCTTGGACTCCGCGGGCGGTTGCGGCGGCGATCAGTTCGCCCCGGATGGTCGGAGAGCCCTTGGATATCCCCGCGACCAGTGCGGCGTCCACGTTTTTGCCTGGAAGGCTCGCCAGGCTCGCGCGCGCGGCTGGATTGTTGGTTGCCGCAATCTTCGATAAAGTTTCGATATGCTTTGCGCCGCCGAGTTTTCCGATCGCATTAATCGCCGCCGACTGCACATCGGCGTCCTTGTCCGCGAGTAATCCCGCCACCGCATCGGCCGCGCTCTGGTCGCCGCGCTGCGCCAAGGCGTCCAGCAACAGGACCCGCGCCGGGCTCCTGCTCCTGGCGAGCCTCGCGGTCATCGCGCGAGTTACTTTTTCTCCGGGCAGAGTCGCGATCAGGTTCAGCGCCCGGGCGTGCTGTTGGACTTTTGCTCCGTCGAGAATATCGAGCAGCGGAGTCATCGCGTCGGCGGGGCTGCATTTCGCCAGACCGGTCAGGCCCGCCCATTTCCAGTTGTCGTTTTGCCCGGCGGATATCAACCGCTTGTATACATTTGCAGCCGATTGGGCGTTTGTTTCGGCGCACTGTAACAGGGCGTCGAGCAATGCGGGTGTGGGTTTGAGCTTCTTGCCGGTAAGAGCGGCCACCGCCTCTGCGCTGCCGATTTCGCCCAGTGCGGCGATTGCAGCCGCCGCGATATCGGCGTTTTTATCGATCGTGAGAGTTTTCAGTGCGCCGGTTGCTTCCGCGTCGCGCCGTGCTCCTATGGAGTTTATGAGTCCGACCTTGGCCGCTCCGTCAGCTTTGCCCATTGCGTCGCGGAGGGCCTTTGCCGCTTCCGGGCCGCTGAGCCGCTGCAGTGCTCCGCGTGCCGGTCCGGCCGTTTTCGGATCGCCCATCAGCGCCGCCAGCGGTTTTACCGCGCGCTGATCGGCTACCAGCGGCAGAAGTTGGCAGATCAGGCTTTTCGCCGCCGCGGCGGCGGATTTGTTTTCGATCAGGGCGATGAGGCGCCCCGCCATTTCCGCTTTGGATTTCGCATCGCCTGAAGCGAGGTAAACCGCCTTCTCGATGGCGATTATGGCGACGCGACTGTCGCCATCTTTGTACTTCGCCAGCGCGGCGAATGACTCATCCAGCGGTCCGGCCGCATACAGGCAAGGTGTCAGCAGGGCGACCATCAGAAGCGTGATAACCGTAATGTGTTTAGCTTTCATTTGTTCGCCCTTTCAAGGCGTGGTGGTATTTTTGGGAAAACTCAGATTCGCCACGGGGCGGTCATCGATCTCACGAGCATCTTGTCGGCGGCGGGATCCTTGATGAACTTCTCTTTGTCCCAGTCGAAAGTTACTTCGCGGCGCAGGCGCGTGGCGATGTCGGCGACCAGCGAGATCGCCGTGGCGCGGTGCCCGGCCTCGATCGGGGCGGCGGGGTCTTTCCGCGTGCGGATGCCGTCGAAGAAGTTATTGTGGTGATTGGTGCTCACGTAGAGTTTTTCGTCGGAGGTATTGAACGCGGTTTGCAGCAGCGATGCGGGCTGGGCCTTGATACTTCCTCGCCTCACGTGGATCCATCCCTTGTCGCCTTCAAATCGAACGCCCTGGGGGTGTCCGGGCTCGCCGTTGGAGCAGAAGCTCATTACGGTTCCGTCGGCCGCGGTAAGTTTCGTGTTCCACGTGATGGACGTGTTTGCCGGTCCTTCGGTGGGGAATTTCGCGGTCCCGGCGGCCTTGATGAGTCCCTTGCTCAGTTGCGGGAGGCCCCACAGCGCGATGTCGCAGTGATGGACGCCCCACGACTGGATCCAACCGGCGCAGTAGTCCTGCATGAAGTACCAGTTGAAGCTGCACTTCTGGTCGGTGTAAGGCGACCAGGGCGCCGGTCCGAGCCACATCTTGTAGTCGATGTCGGGCGGAGCGTCTTTTGCGGGCATTGTCTTGAGCTGCCTTCCTCCGGGCACGCCGACCTTCACCGTGTGGACCTTTCCGAGATACCCGTTTCGCACCAGTTGGCACGCCAGGCGGAAGCGGGCGTCGGATCGCTGCTGCGTACCGACCTGCAGTATGCGTCCGTAGCGCCGGACGGCTTTGCACATGGCGCGCCCTTCAGCGACCGTCAGCGAAATCGCCTTCTCGCAGTAGACGTCCTTACCGGCTTTCACCGCGTGAATAGAGTGCAGCGCGTGCCAGTTTTCCGGGGAGGCGATTACGACTGCGTCGATATCGTCGCGGGCCAGAAGCTCGCGGAAATCCTGGTAAGCCTTGGCGCCCTTGTATTTCTTGTTGATGCGGGCGACGTTGCTCGCCCCTTTGCTCTTGTACGGATCAGCCACCGCCAGGACTTGCGCATCCGATCGGCCGAGGAATCCGCCGACGTGTCCCGATCCCCGCCCGCCGACGCCGATGTGCCCCGTACCGATGCGATCGGACGCGGGAGTCTTTCCGTCCTTACCAAGCGCTGATCCGGGAACTATGGTCGGCAGGACGATAGCCGCGGCGCTACCGGCAAGAAAGCTTCGCCGTGAGATGTTTGACTTCTTCATGATTCGACTCCTTTTTCTGTAGTCGTTGTCGTTCTAGCCGGTTTTCTGCTCGAGCAGCGTTCCGAATCGCTTGTTGATCGCAAGCGCCGGGTCGAGCGGCACGTCAACCGGTTTGCAGTCGGCGGGAATGCTGATGGTCGGCGTGGGTCGGATGGATTTGCCCTCGAACTGCGGCAACCACTGTCGCTGGGCCTCGAGCATCTCCGAACACATTTCGCGTATCTCGTTGAGCGTGCAGACCGCCCCGGACAGCGGATCCATCGCCGCGGCGTGGACGACCGCTTCGCTCTCGCCCTCCAGCGCCGCCAAGGCGCCCAGGGTCTGCACGTTGATGTTCGTCATGCATGCGGCCGCACACTGCGGCGGAAGGTCGCCGATGTTCGTCGGGTGCAGGCCGGTATCGTCGACGAAGGTGGGCACCTCGACGCACGCCTCGGGCGGAAGGTTCGTGATGTACCCGTCGTTGCGAACGTTGCCCATGATGCGGAACGGTTTGCCCGTGACGGCGGCTTCCAGGATGTACGAGCAGTATTCGACGCTTCGCGATTCGATCTTGGCTGACTCGTATTCCAGCGGATCGTGTTCGGCGTATTTTGCGGCCAGTGCTTTGGAGTACTTGTAGTACGCTCCGCTCTCGCCCCCGAATGCCGGTTCGTCGCAGTACATGTCCAGCGCCCTTTGGCTGGAGCGGAACCAGGGCAGGTACTCGCTGAGGTGACCGGTCGATTCGGTCATGAAGTACCCGAACTGGCGGAAGACCTCGCCGCGCACCTTTTCGTTCTTGTAGTACTCCGGCTTCTCGAAGACCTCGCGCATTATCGGGTACAGGTCGCGCCCGTTGTGAGTCAGCTCGAGGAACCAGTCCATGTGGTTGATACCTCCGCAAACGTAGCTGATCTCGTCTTTCGGAACGCCGCAGTAGCCGGCGATAAGGTCCAGTGTGGTCTGGACGCCGTGACACAGGCCGACGATGGGAGCATCGGAGACCTGCCCCAGCGCCAGGCAGTTGGCGGCCATCGGGTTGGCGTACTGGAGCATGATCGCCCCCCCCTTCGCCAGCGTCTCCATGTCGTCGACCATGTCGACCAGCACGGGTATTGTCCGCAGCCCGCGGAAGAGCCCGCCGGGTCCGAGCGAGTCGCCGATGCACTGGTCCACGCCGTATTTCAGCGGTATTTCGTAATCGACACTGTATGCGTCGAACCCGCCGACCTGGATCATGACGACCACGAAATCGGCGTCTTGAATCGCTTCGGCCCGGTCGAGCGTTGCGGTTATCTTCGACGACAGGCCGTTCTCGGCGACCATGCGATTCGCGAACGCCTCCATCCGCCGCAGCTTCGGCTCGGTGCGGTTCATCAGCGCGAACTCGCTGCCTTCCAGCGCCGGCGTGGCCATCATGTCGCTCAGCAGCGTCTTGCAGAACACGACACTGCCCGCCCCGATCATTGCAATCTTCGCCATATCCATTCTCCTGTGCAGGTCCAGGGTGATGATAGGGTTTTCGCCCACCGGTCGCAAGCAATTCGCTTTGTCCGCCGACGGGCCGCAGGTATAATGCAGACCTGATCTCCGCCGCGCCATTACGACAGGAGCACCACATGAAAGCCCGCACTACTCGACGTGAATTCCTGCAGGACACCGCCTTAGTCGCCGCGGCCGCTACGATCGCCGGCCCGGCGGACGCCAAATCCGCTCCGGCGGCGACTATGCCCTCGATAAAACTGGGCAAACTCAAGGTCTCGCGATTGATCCTGGGCAGCAATCCGTTTTTCGGTTTTGCGCACGGTAATCCGCAGGGATCAAGCTCCGATATGAAGAAGTGGTATACCGAGCAGCGGATAATGTCCGTTCTGGACCAGTCGGCCGAGAGGGGCATAACCGCTGTCTGGACGCCCAGCTACGAGCGCTGGATCAGCGTATGGAACAAGTACCGCACCAGCGGCGGCAAGCTGCCGATCTGGATCGGTCAGCCCGACAAGTACGACACGATGGCCGAGCACATCACCGCGTGCGCCAAGAACGGCGGAAAGGCGATATGCATCCAGGGCGCATGCGTTGACAAGGCGTTTTCGCGGAAGAAATTCGACCTCGTGCGAAAGTGGCTGGACCTGATCCACAGCTTCGACCTGCCTGCTGGTATCGCCACCCACAAGCCCGAAACGCACCTGATCGCCGAAGAGAAAAAGCTGCCCACCGACTTCTACCACCAGTGCGTCTACCAGCCGGAGAACTACAAGCACGATTGTTGGGAAAAGGCCATCGCGACGATCCGCCAGCTCGACAAGCCGGTAGTGGCGTACAAGGTGCTGGCCGCCGGGCGGCTGGCGCCGAAGAAGGCGTTCGCCGACTTGCTCAAGCAGATCAAACCCAAAGACGGTCTGTGCGTGGGAGTCTTCCCCAAGAAGAACTCAGGCGAAATCGTCGAGGATACCGCGCTGGTGAAGAAGCTCTCGCAACGCTCGGAAAAGAAGGCCTAAGACAGCGTTTCGTACAGGGCGACGAGTCTTTCGGCCGCGGCCGGAGCGGTGAATTGTTCGAGAGCTGCCTGGCGTCCGGTTTGTCCCATGTCGCGGGCGCGTTGGGGGTCTGTCAGGAGTTCGGTTAGTTTGACGGTCATGTCGCCAGGCGTGTCCGGATCATAGAGCAGACCGCCGCCCGTGGCTTCGATCAGTTCGGTGAGGGCTCCGCACCTCGGCTCGACAAGCGGAACTCCCGCCAGCAGCGATTCGATTACGAACATACCGGCCGCCGGTCCGGAGCGGTCGGGCACGCACATCACCGAGAGCGTCGGAAGGAAGTCGCGTTTGGACTGGCGGTCGAAATCGTCTATCCACTCGACGTCATCCGAGGCGCCCGCTCGGGCCAGCAATTGCTTTTGCTTCTCGACGTAGTCCTTGAAGTTCCGCGTCATTCCACCGGCGATCAGGAGTTTTATGTTTTCCAGGCCCGGTTGGCGCCGCAGTTCGATAAACGCGTCGGTCAGCAGATCGAACCCCTTATCCGGATGCAGACGCGAGAGGTAACCGATCACCGGCGGCTCGGGCGGTTGGTCGGCCGGGGAGTATCCCTCGGGATCGATCCCGTTATAGCAGACTTTCACCGTGCCTTCGGACAGTCCGAGTCGCGGGCCCATGAGGTTGGCGTAGTATTCGCTGGGCGCGACAAACATGCTGACGGACCGGGCGTTTTTGCGCATCAGGTCCCAGGCGTCGCCGGCGTAGGGGTCCGGCAGGGCGTCGATGAAATCGTGTTCGTCCTGGAGCATGCAGACTATCGAACAGTCCAGTTCTTCGGAGATGCTCGGCGCCATTCCCAGCAGCATCGCGTTTGACAGCACGATAACATCCGGGCGGGAGTTTTCCTTCAGGTAGCTTACGAGGCGGTCGAGTTCCTTGGCCTGCCTGCCCGATGCTCCCTGGAGCATAGACACCGCGGTCTGGCCCAGCAGAGACGCTTTGGTCATGCCCACCTTGCGAGCCGCGAAGCGCAGCAGGCCTCCGGCGTCGAAGAGTTTGTCGAGCCATCGCGGCGTGTGCCTGAACAGCTTGAACCGCTGCTGCAGATAGACGTTGACCCCGCCGAAGAACACGGGCGTCTTGTCGCCTCCGGGGTCCGTATCCTGCATGAGCGGGGGCAGGTACAGGGGCATGGACGACGCGTCGTGCCCCATCGCCCTCAGCGCGACGACAATCGCCTTGTCGCGGAGGCAGTTCTCGCAGTAGAAGTTGTCGCCGCTGCCGGGCGTCATGACGACGATTTGCATGGGCGATCTCCGCTCGGGATACCGCGGTTAGTCGAGCGGTGAGAAGTTATCCTTGCCGGCCCCGCATTCGGGGCAGACCCAATCGTCATCAATTTCATCAAACGGCGTCCCGGTTTCGACTCCATTTTCCGGATCGCCCCGTCCCATTTCGTAAACGTAACCGCAGATGTCGCAAATGTACTTTCCCATGTTCCTGTGATCCTGTTTTGAAAAATTTCTGTCGCTTATCCGTTGTTCGATCAATCTTCGAGGCTTGCGAGGGTCGCTTTGGCGATGTCGACGCCGAACTGGCGGCATTTCGCCAGGTCGTCGGCGTCGGGCACGTAGTTAACTCTCAGCGGATCAGCAATAACATTCAGTCCCAGATCAGTCAACCATTTCTGGAGATTCTTGGGCGCCTCTCCGCTCCATCCGTACGAGCCGAAGGCGCCCGCCGCCAGGTTCCGAGGCTTGAGCCCGCCGAGGTAGGTTGTAACGTCAGCCATCGCCGGTTGTATATCGTTGTTCATCGTCGCCGATCCGATTACCAGTCCGCCGGCGTCGAGTATTTCGGTTACGACGTCGCTTCGGTGGCAGGCGCTCATCGACATGAGTTTCGCCTTTGCGCCGCCGGCGGAGAGTCCCTCGCCGATCGCCCCGGCCATGCGCGCGGTGGAGCCCCACATCGAGTCGTAGACGACCACAACCTTGCCGGTGGGCTCCTGTGCGGACCATTTCGCGTACGAGTTGATGATTCCGGCGATGTCTTCGCCCGTTCGCCGGATCGGTCCATGGTCCGGGGCGATCATGCTGATATCGAGGTTCAGGGTTCCGAGTTTTTCCAGCGCTTTGTCGATGAAACTCGCCAGATGCATCAGGATATTGGCGTAATACTTGGCGGTTTCGTAGTCGACGATCGCCCTGTCATATTCGTCGGCGTACCGCTCGAAGCCGGCCAGGTGCATTCCGAAAGCGTCCTGGGTGAACAGTATCTGTCGCCCGTGCTGATAAGTGATCATCGAGTCGGGCCAGTGGCACATTTTTGTTTCCGCGAAAGTGATCTTTTCGGAGCCCAGGTCCAGCGTCTCGCCATCGCTGACGACGGTGATATCGCAGGGCAGGTCGAAGTGGCGCCCAAGGGCCTTGGCGCCCATCTTCGAGGCGAACACTTTTTCGGGCTTTATGCCTTCGATCGCCGCCGGCAGCGAGCCTGAATGGTCCATCTCCGCGTGGTTCGAGACGATGTAGTCGATCTTGTCCGGATCGACGACCGAAGCGATCCGCGCGAACATCTCGTCGGCGAACGGCGCCTTGACCGTGTCGATCAGAGTGATCTTGTCAGCGAGGATCAGGAAGGCGTTGTAGGTTGTTCCGCGGCTGGTGAGATAACCGTGAAACTGCCGCACGTCCCAATCGATGGCGCCCACCCAGTAGACGTCGTCGAATATCTTTACCGCTTTGAACGTATCTTTCATTCCATTGCCTCAATCAGGTCATCGCGTAGTCCGGAACGGCGCCGCGGCAGGGAGGTTATCTGGCGGGCTAGCTTCTTGTCAACTCGAGAATGTGCCCGATTTCCTGGTCGATGATCTCGTCAAGCTGCTCCCGGGCTTCGCCCGGGGGGACCAGGGCCTTCATGCTCTGGTAGAAGACGATCGTGTCTTTTTCCAGGCCGATGGCGATCTCAAAGATCCTGTCTATCGACTCGGTCCCGGTCAGCTCCGATGCGGGATTTCCGCCGAAGATTTTTCCGTCGGCCACCGCCTGGAGGTACAAGGCGCCCTGCCTGTCGGGGTCGGCTTGTAGAGGCTGGAGTTTTCCGTCGGAAAATCCGGACCGCATGGCCGCAAAGTCCCTTTCGTGGTTGTATTCCATTTCCGCCAGGGCCAGCAGCACGCTTCGGCGGTTTTCATCGGCTGACTCGGCGGCTTTGCGGTAGAATTCCGCGCCGTTGCGTTCGATCTGCTCGGCGACTTCAAATATCTCATCGGCGTTGAATGTCAGCATCCGCGTTACTCCTTTACCGGTGGCGTGAAGATTCTCTGGCCCAGTTCTCGGTCGAGCATGAACAGCCCGCCGGGTGCGCCTTCCATCAGTTTGAGTTGCTGGATGACGCCGTCGACACTGGCTTCTTCCTCGACCTGTTCTCCGACGAACCACTGCAGGAAGTTTACCGTCGCGTGGTCTTTGGCTTCTGTGGCCTGTATGACCAGATCGTTTATTCGCCCGGTGACGATCATTTCGTGTGCCAGCGCGTTTTCGAACGCCGCCAGCGGCGAGTCCCACTCGGTTTCCGGAGCGTCCATACCGCTGAGCAGCACTCGCCCGCCCCGCTCGTTGATGTAGTCGTAGAACTTCGTGAAGTGGAACATCTCCTCGGAGTACTGGACCTTCATCCAGTTGGCGAAACCGACCAGGTTTTTGGCGTCAAACCAGGTGGCCATCGACATGTAGATGTTGGCCGAATACATCTCGAAGTTCATCTGCGAATTAAGGGTGTCTTGTATCTCTTGGTTGATCATGTTTCTCTATCCTTTCCACAGTCCGTGCATGTTGCAGTGCTCCCGTGCGGTCACCGGGCATTCGCAATTGCCGGTGAAAAAGACCGCTTCGGGCGCTTCGCCCGGGGAGAGGTAGGCCTGGGTC
Source organism: Phycisphaerae bacterium (assembly GCA_016782885.1). GTDB lineage: Bacteria > Planctomycetota > Phycisphaerae > SM23-33 > SM23-33 > BS750m-G57. The sequence goes on from JADHXQ010000024.1 coordinate 36,414, forward strand.
ACGACATCGCCGCGGATCAGTTCGATCCACTGGATGTAGTGCTCGTCCGTCATAGGATGCGGCGTCGAGCCGACAGTCACCTTGTATCCGCCTTCGACCTTCTCGATCACGGGCACGTGTTTTTCAGTGGTCGCGTCGGCGGTTTTCGGCTCGAGCAGGACCATATCGGCCCCGCAGCAGACCAGCGGCGCGCCTCCGCCGACAAACACTTCAACGATGTTCCCGCAATGCTCGCACTTGTAGACCTGTAGTTTCTCAGTCATCGTTCTTCCTTTCTCAGTTAGTTAGTGGACCGTACGTGTCGCCGGGGTTTTGCCTGGGCCGCCGCCCGGCGAACATCCGAAATCCGGCGGGCGCTTACACTCACCGCCCGGATACCGCATGCGGTCAGCCTGTCGGTGTATTGTACGTCCGCGGCCAGCTCGCCGCAGAGCGAAAGAGGCGTCCCCGCCAGATTCGCAGCCAGGGACAGATTCTCCAACAATCGCCAGAAGACCTCGTAATCCGGGTGATGGTCGTCGGAGACGATGCTGTTATTGCGGTCGACCGCGAAGAAGTACTGGATCAGGTCGTTGCTGCCTATGCTGGCGAAATCAACTTCTTCGAGCAGCCCCTGGGCTTCCATGCACGCCGACGGAACTTCGAACATCACCCCGTGGTAAATCCGTCCGGAGTCCATGTCGGCGGTCATCTCCTCGAACGCCCCCTTCAGCATCCGGAACTGACGAAGCCCGGTGATCATCGGGTACATCACGTGTACGGGCAGCTCGCGCGAGACCCGCGCCAGGGCCCTGGCCTGGGGACGCATCAAATCGGGACGCCCCAGCAGCAACCGTGCGCCGCGATATCCGAGCGCCGGATTGTCTTCTTTGGGCAAATTCAGCTCGCCCAAGGGCTTGTCCGCCCCGATGTCCAGCATCCTGAAATAAACCGGACGCCCTTCCATCGCGCGAGCCGCGCTGAGGTACAACTCGTATTGCTGATCTTCGTCCAGCGCGGAACCGGCTGCGAAAAACTCGAATTCCGTACGATACAAACCGATTCCCTCAGCCCGCATCTCTATCGCCAACTTCACCTCGGCGGCGATGCTGATGTTCGCCATTACCGTATATTGTTCCACCGGTTCGACTACTTCGAGAGCCTTCGGCGTGGAGATATATTCCGCCGCGGCGGACTTGGTCTCGGCGCTGGGGCGGACTACAAGTTCGCCCGTGTTCCCGTTCAGCAGCACTTGGGTACCGCAGGGGATCTGGTTGTGGATGTCGGCAATACCGCTGACGGCCGGAATACCAAGAGCGCGAGCCAGAATTGCCGCGTGCGAGGACTTGCCCCCCCGCTCGGTGACAAAGCCCAGCAGGCCATTGTCCTCGATCTCCATTGCTACCGAGGGAGTCAGTTCCTCGGTGACGACTACTCGGTCGTTGCCCCGGCGGCAGTTGCTGTCGGCCGAGCATTGGAACGACGGGCTGGTGTTGCACAGCACGTCCAGCAGGCGGCGCTTGAGTTCGCCAAGGTCGCTGGCGCGCTCCTTTATGTACTCGTCGTCGAGTTGGGCCAGTTGGCTTTCGTATCCGTCGAGGGTCTGAGTGATGGCCCGTTCGGCATTGCAGCCCTCGTCGATAGCGGTGTCCATCTCGCCGCAAAGGACCGGATCCTGCAACATCATTTTCTGGGCGACGAATATTTCGGCTTCGGCCGGGCCGATGCGCTCGGTAACCGTGCTCTTGAGATTATCGAGGCGTTCGATGACGATTTCGCGGGCCTTGCGGAGCCTGGCCTTCTCGCGATCGACGCCCTTACCGCTGACTTCATACGAAGGCAGCGCGTTGTGCCTGCTCTGTTTGAACAGGCAGACCTTCGCCAGAACAACTCCCGGACTTATCGGAAGTCCGGCGAAGCGCGTTTCGCTGTTCTGTTTCGCGGTCATTGTGATTACCAGTTCTCTCCGAGCAGTTCAAAATGCTTCTGCGAGTGTGCGCAGGCGGCGCAGAGTTCCGGCGCCTCGGGGCCTTCATGCAGATATCCGCAGTTCATGCAGCGCCATACAACCGGGGTGTCCCGCCTGAAAACCCTGCCGCCCTCGATGTTCGCGATCAGCGCCAGGTATCGTTTCTCGTGCTGTTTTTCGGCGATGGCGATGGCTTCCATTACCGCCGCGACCTCGTCGAAGCCTTCGTCGCGGGCGACCTTGGCGAACTCGGGATACATGGCGGTCCATTCATGGTTCTCCCCGCCGGCCGCGCTGCGGAGGTTATCGACGGTGTCTCCTATCTCGCCGAACGGGAACGAGGCCGTAATCTCAGTTTCTCCGCCGGTCATGAACTTGAAGAGGCGCTTGGCGTGTTCCTTTTCCTGGTTGGCGGTTTCCTCGAAGATATTGCCGATCTGCACGTAACCTTCTTTCTTTGCTTTGGATGCGAAGTAGGTGTAGCGGTTGCGCGCCTGTGATTCGCCGGCGAACGCGCACATGAGGTTCTTTTCGGTCTGGCTGCCCTTGAGTTCCATCGTTGTTTCTCCTTAATTGGGTTCCCGTTGCCGGGGACTGCTGTCCTTACATTGCCTGCAAAGGCCTTCGAATTCAAGTTCGTAGCCAATAATATCAAAGTCCGAGTTTCCTCTGGCGACTTCTTCGAGATCGCCGAACGGTCCGCCCGGCAGATCGCTGATACGCCCGCACTGAACGCAGTGAACGTGGTAATGCTTGTGTAATTTCCTGTCGTATCGTTTCTGTCCCGAGCCGATATGCAGCTTTCGTATCATACCGGCCTGAGAGAGTACTTCAAGGTTCCGATAGACCGTGCCCAGAGAGATATTCGGTATTCGCCGGCGAACTTGCTGGTAAACGGCGTCAGCCGTGGGATGCCGCCCCGGCGCATCGAGTTCTTCGAGGATAAGACGTCGCTGACGAGTCATCCGAAGCCCGGCGGGTTTGGCGTTTGCTTGTACCTTGTTCATAATAGTAACCATTACTGTCTTGGCGATTGCATTCTAGCCCTCTCCTTTCCGCTATATCAAGTTGGGCGGACCGAAATGCGATTTTTCTGTTCCGCGGCACTGTAATTAAGGCCTCCGCAAGCTGAATATTCGCAGAAGTTTGGGGTATTTGATATAAGTCAATGTGTTCGGTCTGGCCGGACTCTAGAATGTGGGCAGACAGGAGAAAGGATCTATGGAGACTATCGTGAATGGTAAAGCGACACGGAAGATCGTCAAGATTGACGAAGACAAGTGCGATGGTTGCGGACTGTGCGTTCCCGACTGTGCCGAAGGCGCTATCCAGGTGATCGATGGAAAAGCCAAACTGCTCGCCGAGAACCTCTGCGACGGGCTTGGCGCGTGCCTGGGCGTTTGTCCTCAGGATGCGATAACTATCGAAGAGCGACCGGCCGACGAGTTCGATGAAGCTGCCGTCGCCGCCGCCCGGGCGGCTGAGGCAAAGCCCGATCTGCCATGTGGATGTCCTGGAACGATGGCCCGGGCGCTATCGCCCCAGACCGCCCCGAACAAGCAACAGGGCGATCGAACTTCGCAGTTATCGCACTGGCCCGTTCAGTTGACGCTCGTTGGGCCCTCGGGGGCGATGTGGAACGATGCCGACGTGCTGATCGCCGCCGATTGCGTGGCCTTCGCCATGCCGGATTTCCACGATCGTCTCCTGGCCGGAAGGGCGGTGGTCATCGCCTGCCCGAAGCTGGACGACGTTGGCCCATATATCGATAAGCTGACGCGGATCTTCGCGGATAACTCGATCCGCTCGATTACCGTCGCACACATGGAAGTGCCATGCTGCACGGGTATAGTGATGGCCGCCCGGGCAGCCCTGGATAACTCCGGGCGGACGGACATACCGTTTGCGGATATCACCGTGGGCATCGACGGGACAGTGCAGTCGGAGAACTGACTGAGCATGAAATCAGTATCGCCCGACAAACAGCTTCAGATGCTCACGAAGTTCATCGAAGTGTATTGCGGCAAGAAGCACCGCACGGCCGACGAGCAGTTATGCGACGAATGCGCCGAACTGCTGGACTACGCGGCCGACCGATTGACTAAGTGTCCAATGGACCCGAAACCGAAATGCAAGGATTGCACCGTTCACTGTTACGACGACGCCCACCGGGCGAGAATTAAGGAAATCATGAAGTTTTCCGGGATGTACTTTGTAAAACGAGGCCGGCTTGACTGGCTGGTGAAGTATTTTCTCAATTGACTCAATTGAACTGAAAGCAAGTAGCGCCAATGACACTCGCCACCGACACCCACGAGATCAGAGTCAAAGAATCGCTCATCGCCCGGATGAAATCCGTCTTCGGTGACGATTCCGCCCGGATCGATCATGCGATGAAGGTCCTCGGTTACGCCGAGTCGATCATGGAGTCCTCTCTGGACGTTTGCTCCCTGGTGGTCAGGGCCGCGGCGATTCTGCACGATATAGGCATCCAGGCGGCCGAGCGAAAACACGGGAGGTCTTCAGGCAGGCACCAGGAAATCGAAGGCCCCCCGATCGCCCGCGAGATCCTCGAGCCCATGAATATCGACGAGCGGACAATCGATCACGTCTGCCGCATCGTCGCCAACCACCACAGCGCCCGCGACATCGACACGCCGGAATTCCGGATTATCTGGGACGCCGACTGGCTGGTGAACATCCCCGACGAATATGATACATCCGACAGCACGAGCATATCGGAGCTGATTAACAAAGTGTTCAAGACCCAAATGGGCAGGACAATAGCGCAGAAACTTTTTCTTCGAAAGGACTGAATTATGAGTATGTTTTGTTTTCAATGCGAGCAGACGGCCAAAGGTGCCGGATGCAATATCGCCGGAGTGTGCGGAAAGTCCCCCGATGCCGCCGCTCTCCAGGATCTCCTGGTGTTTGCAGCCAAAGGGCTGGGGCGTTACGCGCACCGCCTGGGAGATATGGGCGTGATCGACAGGGAAGCCAATGTTTTTATCGTCGAGGCGCTGTTCACGACGATAACCAACGTCAACTTCGACGTTGACTCTCTGGCCGTGATGCTGGGGAAGGCCCGCGAGATCGGAAGGCGACTCAAGGGCAAATACGCCGAGGCCTGCAGCGCCGCGGGCAAAGAGCCCGAAGTGCTCTGCTGCGACGATTGCGGACTCGCCGACACCACCGAGGGCATGATCGCCCAGGGGCAGGCACTGCAAATCGACAAGCGCAAGGAAGCCGACGGCGACGACGTGGTGGGGCTGCAGGAGTTGATCACCTACGGCCTGAAGGGCGCCGCGGCGTACGCGGACCACGCGCAGATTCTGGACGTTGCCGACGACACGGTATTCGCGACGTTCAACGAGATACTGGACTACCTGGCGTCAAACCCCGCCGACATCGGCGAGCTTACCGCCACGGCGCTGAAGGTCGGCGAGTTGAACCTGAAGGTCATGGAGCTTCTGGACCGCGCCAACACCGAGGCCTTCGGTCACCCCGAGCCGACGGCCGTTCGCATTACCCCCGTCGCCGGAAAATGCATACTGGTATCCGGGCACGACCTCAAAGACCTCCGGGAACTGCTCGAACAGACCGCCGGCAAGGGTATCAACATCTACACGCACGGCGAGATGCTGCCCGCCAACGCTTACCCCGAACTCAAAAAGTTCCCGCACCTGGCGGGAAATTACGGCGGGGCGTGGCAGGATCAGGCCAGAGAGTTCGACGCCTTCCCCGGCGCGATCCTGATGACCACAAACTGCATCCAGAAACCGCTCGACACCTATTTCAACCGCATCTTCACCACAGGACTGGTCCAGTGGCCCGGCGTAACTCATATCGCCGACGGCGATTTTGCGCCCGTGATCGACGCGGCGCTGGCGGCCGACGGTTTTGGCGCCGCCGCCGAAGAGAAGACCATCACGATCGGATTCGCCCGCAACGCGGTTCTGAACGTAGCCGGTCCGGTAATCGAGGCAGTCAAGGCCGGGCAGATCAAACACTTCTTCCTGATCGGCGGTTGCGACGGCGCCAAGCCCGGACGCAACTACTTCACCGAACTGGCTGAGAAGGTGCCCGACGACTGCGTGATCCTGACACTGGCGTGCGGGAAATACCGGTTCAACAAGCTGGACTTCGGCGATATCGGCGGTATCCCGCGCCTGCTGGACATCGGGCAGTGCAACGACGCGCACTCGGCCGTCCAGATCGCCGTCGCCCTTGCCGGCGCGTTCGACTGCGGCGTCAACGACCTGCCACTGAGCCTCGTGCTCAGTTGGTACGAGCAGAAGGCCGTCGCGATCCTGCTGTCGCTGCTGCACCTGGGCATCAAGAACATCCGCATCGGACCGTCGCTGCCGGCGTTCGTTACCCCGGCGGTTCTCAACGTCCTGGTCGAGAACTTCAACGTCGCCCCGATAAGTACGCCCGAAGAGGACATCGCCGCCATCCTCGGAAACTGATTTACAACTGACGCATGATTTGCGGCGGGTCGCCTTCGGGCGCCCCGCCGTAATTTGGAGTGCGGCGACCCGGCGCCGCTTTGACATGTCGCGGAGCGACGCCGTTGCCTTTTGCCGTCAGCCGTCCCGCCGTGGCCGTTAATCCCTTGCAAACAACCCACCGCCCCAATACACTCCACTCTCACAATCCAAGCGTCTACGCCTTACGGCTTCGTCGTCTCAAGAGCACGGGAGACACCCAAAAAATGCCCGACTGGCCGCACGCACCTGTCCACCGACTCGCCGACACCGGAGCATACATGGTCACCGGCGCAACCTACCGGAAAGCCCACCGCCTATGGGATGCCCAGCGCCTCGATCTCGTGCAAAACACGCTCCTGTCGCTCGCCAGGGAATTCGGTTGGCGGATCCAGGGGTGGGCAGTTATGTCGAACCACTACCACTTCCTGGCGATCTCGCCGGAGAACCCCGAATCGCTCCGCGATTTCTTGCACAAGCTTCACTCCCGGACGGGCAAGCGGCTTAACGAACTGGACGACTCGCCGGGACGCCGCGTTTGGTATCAGTTCTACGACAGCCATATCACGTATGAACGTTCGTACTTTGCGAGGCTGAAGTACGTGCATGAGAATCCCGTACATCACGGTCTGGTGGCGGCCGCTGACAATTATCGATGGTGCTCGGCCGCCTGGTTCCAGCGGGAAGCTGACTCGGCGTTTCAGAAGACTATCGCGAGTTTTAAGACTGATCGGATCAGTGTGGTCGACAGGTTTGAACCGGAAGCGGCGAGGGAGTAGGACCGCGAACGTCCTAATTTGGAGTGCGGCGACCTGGCGCCGCTTTGACATGTCGCGGAGCGACGGTTTTGCCGTTCGCAGTTCGTCGTTAGCTGACTTTTCGGCTGGGCAACTCGAGGCTTAACGGCAAAAGGCTGGACGGCAACGGCGTCGCTCCGCGACATGTCAAAGCGGTGCCGGGTCACCGCACTCCAGATTACGACTACCCCTTCGAGCAACTTTTACTCAACGCACGCGCGGTGCGATCAATATCCGCGGCCAGACGCCGCGTCCACCATTACCGCCCGCCAACTGCAAAACTGCAAAACAAATTCAGATATCTTATTGACACATACCGGTCGCGATGGTAGCATCTGGTTTGAGATTAACAACTTGAACTTGGTCCGACCAAGCGGTTGCGCCGGTTGAGAACTGCAACATTTTTATTCTGGCAAGGCATCGCATTTGGCGGGCTCCCGACAGGGAGTCCGTCGGTGAATCCTTGTCAGCGGGCTGTTGCAGGCCTTCAACCGGGGTAGTAGCTGGCGGCTCCCTCTTCTTATGCGGGGATTACCAATGACACGTTCAGCAGACAGCATTTTCTCCGATGCGGAATGGACCGAACTCGCAGCCGGACTTGCGTTTTCACCTCGGCAGGCGCAGGTAGTCCGCTGCATCCTTCGCGCTTTGAGCGACAAGCAGATTGCCGCTGAACTGGGGATTTCAATTCCGACGGTCCGCTTTCACATCTCGGCTGCGTTCGCCAGGATCGGCGTGCAGGATCGCTGCGAATTGCTCATACACGTCTTCAGCCGTTTCCGCACCGACTGCCGAACAGCAGGCCGCCCCCGCACAAACTGAGGGCGATTCGCGGGTCGCAAGCCAATATACAACAACCTATCAGGATTGGCAGGTTACAAAATATCACGCTTGCTTGTATAATGCTCTCCAAGTTTATCAGTCTCATGCGCTCGTGCGGTCGGGCTGGTGACGTTCACTATGTGATGGGCATGGATGGGTTCTCTCTGTGGGACATACTGTCTAATTGCATCGGGATGTCGGTTCTCAACTACTTTATGAAAAGGAGAAAAGCATGAAAACATCCGCCCTATACGTATTGTTCTGTGTGATCGGTGTCTGTATCGGTCTCGTCTCCGGAGTTGCCCGGGCGGGCCTGAGTGAGGGTCTCATGGCATACTATCCCTTTGATGGTAATGCGAACGACGTGAGCGGTAATGGAAACAACGGCACTGTCTTCGGGGCACAACTTACCGAAGACCGCTTCGGCAGAGCCAACCATGCATATCTGTTTGATGGAATTGATGATAGCGTAAACACATCTTCATGGGGTTTGCTTAATACCGATGATTATACGATTAGCGCTTGGATTAAAAGAGATGCTGAATTGTCATCAAATGACTTAAGAAGTATAGCTGAACTGAATTTTCCAGGTAGTTCGTATGTTTCGTTGAACTATAGATCTACTTCTGGAATACAAAGTCTGGAATACGCACATGGCTGGGGAGATTTGATTTTGTATGATGTGTCTCTGGGAACGTCTGATTGGAATCATGTTGCAATCCAGAAGAATGGATCAACTACATTGCTTTACTTGAATGGATTCCATGTTGAGAGTGGAACAACTGGGACAGCAGGTGGTAATGGTTCTGCGACTTGTATAATTGGTGGATCTAATTATTGGGATGGCAAAATCGATGATGTGCGCATTTATGACAGAGCACTGTCCGCAGGAGAAGTGCAGATTCTCGCTGCCCGCGACCCTCAACAACCGCAGCGCCCTGATCCGACACCTCCCCCAGTGTCTTCAAAGTCTAATCTTGTGCTGTATACACATGGCTGGAACACTAGCGAATCTGGATTTACAGATTCCGATGGTTCCTGGGGAAAACTGGACACCGCGTTGAAAGCAGCAGTTGGTAGTGATTGGGAGGTACGAGGCCATGATTGGACGCCACGTAACGACACTATTTCTCCGTGGTCCGCACTGAGCAATGGCATGGAGGAAGGAAGAAGAGTCGCATCTCAAATCACCAATGAGGGTTACGACAAAGTCCATCTCATTGCACACAGCGCCGGATCAGGACTCGTGGCAACGGCGGCTGCGTATATCAAAACAATATCGCCAGATACAGATGTTCACATTACCTTCCTCGATCCCTTTGTTGGGTTTGGTTGGGATGAAGAATTGTATGGTGCTGCTGCCGACTGGGCGGACAATTACTTTTCGATAGACCCTATCCCACTAACAGCAGGACCCTTGTCAAAGGCTCACAACGTCGACGTCACATGGCTTCATCCAGGCGCTGCACCCTCGCATATATGGCCCGTGGATTGGTACACGGAAACTATCAATGGCACAGCACCGCCGGGAAGTAACGGCTATGGCTTTCCGTTGAGTCAAGAGGGACAGGGACTGGGCGACCCTTCTGCATATCCGGTCGGTAACGATCCGGTAGTGTTGGGAGGCGGTAGTTCACAATACGAAAATGAGTTTCTGGTCAGGCACGACACAACCCTCAATATGACAACACAGACGTACGTTAACAGCGATACAGGCACGCTGAGTATTACGGGGACGGGCCTCAGTATGTTGACAGGCTCTCCCGTCTGGATGACGACACTGGTCGAGACGGACGACATTGTGAATTTCCTGACCTTTGAAGCCGACTTCACCAGTGATCCGGGGGCCGAAGGTCTGCTGGCTGTCTACTGGGATAATGAACTTCTGGGCCTCATCGACGAACGCTATGTACTGGACGGCATGCAGGAATACACCATGTTCCTGCCAGGCAACTTTGAGTCCGGGGCATACGCCCTGAGTTTCCGGCTTGATCCTTATACGGACATCGATTCCAGCGTGCTGATAGACAACGTGGCCACGGGCTTCGTCACACCAGAACCCGCCACGCTGACGCTCCTGGCGTTGGGCGGACTGGTCGTACTGCGCAGACGCCGGAAGCAGTAGCGGCAACTGAAACACGCACGGGCGGCGGGGCTGGATTAGATTCCGGCTCCGCCGCTTTGTTTTGCGTGGCGTATCGCCATTTCCGTGTTCTTTGTGTACAAATGCGGTCGCGGTGAGCTGCATTTGGGAGTGAAAACCTTGCCCCTGGCGGTTTGCTTCAACCCGTCAGCGTTGGAAATGGCTTCCATTTTCTGATGCTGACTGGTAGCGTATGTGTATTATGCAAACGATCTACATTGAGACCTCGATCGTCAGCTATCTCACGGCTCTTCCGGCCAGAGATCTGCTTGCCGCAGCGTGGCAGAACGCCACCAGCTCTTGGTGGGAAACGCAGCGGCGACGGTTCGAACTTTTCACCTCGCAACTCGTCATTGACGAAGCGGGCCAGGATCATCCCGAGGCGGCGCAGCGCCGCTTGGAAAGTCTGGCGGACATTCCGCACCTTGTCATGGCCGATCCGGTAATTGACCTGGCCACCGCACTGCTGGATAAAGGCGCGTTGCCCGAAAATGCAACTGATGATGCTCTGCACGTGGCCGTGTCGGCCTATCACGGAGTTGACTATCTCCTCACCTGGAATTGCCGGCACATTGATAATGCCGAAATGAAACCCCGGATGCGCAGTGTCTGTGCTGTGCTTGGATACACGTGTCCAGAGATCTGCACGCCTCTGGAGTTGATGGGAGAGGATGATGAAGGATGAAATTATTCAGGAACTCTGGAAAGCCAAGGATGCGATCTCCGCAAGGCATCAGCACGATGTGAAACGCCTGGTTGACGACCTTCGCGCCGCGGAGAAATCCTCGGGATATCGTGTCGTCGATCTTCACACCAGAACCGAATCCGACAGCCAAACAAGATGAACCGACAAGGCTCCCTGCTTCGCTCTACGAGCTACGCACAGGCAGGATCTACGACAGGGCAACCAAACCCAAGGCGACGCCCTTGTTGTACTACGCAAACGGCTACTATCGAACGGGCCCGCCACGGCTTGGCGACAAGACTTGTGTCGTACAACCAGAGCGTTGTCTTGGGCTGTCGAATGGTATAAGCCTTTCAGGCTAAACGATGTAATCCAGATAATCGCTGGTCGAACTCTTATCCCTGGTAATGGGTGATATACCTTTTTTGTCTCGCTGCGAAAATACAATATTTGCGCGCATACACTTTTTGTGTGGAACGTTTTCAGCGGGTTAGACGTTCGTTCAATTGAGAGCGACCCGGTTCAGTGCCGGGCCGCAAAAAATCGCAGCAACTGGAATTGTAACTTTTAAGGAGACTGACATGACTAGACGAATCGTATTACCATTGGCGCTGTTCCTGCTGGTCGGGATGGTTGTTGTCGGTTGTAACAAGCCCCCGACTCCCACGCCGACGGCCAAAACCCTCTGTGGCGGATGCGGGCAAATAAAGGGCTCGGACGTCTGTTGCAAAGCCGACGCCGTCAAATGCGACAAATGCGAACTGGCTAAAGGCGCTCCGGGCTGCTGCAAGATCACCAAGGGCAAAGACGTCGCCCTGTGCGCCAAGTGCGGACAGATCAAGGGCTCGGACGTCTGCTGCAAGCCCGACGCCGTCAAATGCGACAAGTGCGGGATGGCGAAGGGTTCCCCCGGTTGCTGCAAGTAGCTGGACAAACTCACGAACTGTGACCGAAAGCCCGGTGCTGCCCGCGAGGCTGCGCCGGGCTTATTCATTGCACTGCTCTCTTGTAAGCCCGCGCCGAAAGGGTATCATCGTCGCATAGATCGACCCCCCAACCGGAATCCCCACCGGACTGAGCCACGGCGTGTCGCCGCGGAGCCGGTTTCGTACGAATAACCACGCATCGTCATATTCGTAACAGACCACCTTGTTCGTTCGATGCAGAACGACACCGCGGCGACACGCCGTGGCTCAGTCCGGACGTATGCGGGAACCAATTACGCGATATGATCGTTTTGGAAGGTGAAGGTTATGTAAGATGATAATGAATTCAAAGGTGGCAATCATGAATATAAAGAAAGTGGCGTTGGCGGGGCTGGTCCTGGCGATTGCGGTGATTTGTCTGCCTGCGAATGTCGCGATGGCACAGATCGGCGGTTTCGATCCGCTCGGGAACAAGGGCTCGGGCGAACTGTTCACGCGGGCCGATGGCGGGAAGATCCAGGCGGTTATACGCATAAAGATCGATAGCGGGTGGCATCTTTACGATGCGGATAAGGGGCACCCCAAAGTCATCGGCACCGACACCAGAATCACCATGGGCCCCGAGTCTGTGAAGTGGTCGGAAGTAGTGTTCCCCAAAGCGCATCGTATCCTCCAGGCGCCTGAACTCGCCGGCCCGGGCGTGTGGATTAACTCCCACGAAGGAACGATCCTGCTGTACGCATTGGGCGAAGCTGCCGGCGCCGTGTCTGGCGACAACATTACCGCCAAGATCGACGGTCAGACCTGTTCGGACACCGGTTCGTGCATGCTCTACCAGGAATCGCTGAAAAGCCTCGGGCGCGGGGACGATTCGCTGTTCGCCGCGTTTCCCGCGAACCTTTCAGCCTCCGACGCCCCGGTCGTCAAATCGTCCGCCGATTCGGCAAAGCCCGCCCCGGACGACACCACCGACTACGCCGCGGTTACGT